>DAORNK010000046.1:18294-18527 GCA_035440985.1 Rubrivivax sp.
CCAGCCGCCATGGCGGTGCCTGTGGTGACGCCACCTCCAGCCGAGTCGGCGGCCAGTGCGCCGGCAACATTGCCCGCAGCGGCCGAATCAGCCGTCGCGACAGTGGTCGTGCCGCCCTCCAAGCCCGCCGTCGAGCAAGCCAGGTCCAAGCCCGTCCCACCGCCGGCCGCTTCACCCGTTGCCACCACCAAACCGCCCGCCGCGGCCCAACGCCCTGCGTCGATACCGGCGCC
>DAORNK010000047.1:0-18087 GCA_035440985.1 Rubrivivax sp.
CTGCCCGGCGAGGCGGGCCTTGGCCGCGGCCATCACCTTGCCCATGTCGCCGGGGCCGGCCGGGCGGCCGAGCTCGGCGTCGATCTGCGCCACCAGCGCCGCGACGGTGGCGGTGATCTCGGCCGGCGACAGGCGCTGCGGCAGGTAGGCCTGCAGCACGGCGATCTCGGCCGCTTCCTTGGCCACCAGGTCGGCGCGGCCGCCTTGTTCGAACGCGGTGATGGAGTCCTTGCGCTGCTTGATCAGCTTGTCGGCCAACGCGACGATGGCGGCGTCGTCCAGCACGATGCGTTCGTCCACCTCGCGCTGCTTGCAGGCGGCCAGCAGCATGCGGATGGTCGACAGGCGCGGTGCGTCCTTGGCGCGCATTGCGGCCTTCATGTCTTCGGTGATGCGGTCCTTCAGGCTCATGGTCAGGGCGGTGCAGGTGGAAATGAAACAAGCCCGCGGCGGCGTCCCGCGCGGGCTTGTGCGTCAGCCGCGGCTACAGGCTCAGTACAGCTTCTTGGGCAGCTGCATGCTGCGCACGCGCTTGAAGTGGCGCTTGACCGCGGCGGCCTTCTTGCGCTTGCGCTCGGCGGTGGGCTTTTCGTAGAACTCGCGGGCGCGCAGTTCCGTCAGCAGACCGATCTTTTCGATGGTGCGCTTGAAGCGGCGCAGGGCTACATCGAAAGGCTCGTTCTCTTTGACGCGGATGGTGGTCATGGGGGGAAGGTTCCGAAAAGGTTGCACTCGGTGTCTGCTGCGTCCGCCTGCGGCCAGGATCCGGAAATGGGCCCGCCAGGCGGCGCTTGCAGGCAGATCGACGCGCGGGTTTGCCAGCAAAGCCCGCCATTATAGCGGCAGGCCGGCGCGTGACACCAACGGCAAAGGGGGGCTGTGGCGTCGACAGCAAGGGCGCGGCGGGCGCCGCCGGGCGATCCGGGCCCTTTCTGATCTTGAGCAAGTCGGCCACCGGTTAGGACAGGTCCCCAGGTCAAACTAGGGGCGAGAATGCCGCGGTGGCTTGCTCTGCCCCGGGGTGTCCACCAAGATTGGGCACGCGCCGCAGATTGGTGCAGTCCCGACTCCGCTGTCTGCCCAGGCTTCGTTAACCTTTCATCCATGACGCTCGAAACGCTCGCCCCGCCCGTCACCCCGGCGCTGGATCTGCCGGCCCTGCTGGGCGGTGTGCTGCCGGCGCTGGTGCTGCGCCGGGGCGACCTGCTGGCGGTGAAAGACCCGGCGAGCGGCCGCTACGTGTACGTCAACGACGCGATGGCGGCCTTTCTGGGCAAACCGGCTGCACAGGTGCTGGGCCGGGCCGACGCCGAACTGCTGGAAGGCGGCCTGGCCGCCACCTTGCGTGCCGCGGAACAGACCGCCTTGGCGCAGGGCGCGCCGCTGGTCAGCGAGCACCGCTTCGAATGGTCCGGCCAGCGGCAGGAGTTCTCGGTGCTGCGCATGCTGTGCACACCCGATGCGCAGGGGCGGCGCTGGCTGGTGAGCGTCTGGTCCGATCTGGCCCCCGAACGCCAGCGCGAAGCCCAGTTGCGTGCGGCGCTGGACCAGATCGAACAGCAGCAGCGGGCCAACGACCTGCTGCGCCGGGAACTGGCGGACCAGGCGCTGCGCGACCCGTCGTCCGGCCTGTACCGGCGGGCCCACTTCGAAGATCAGCTGCGCCGCGAGGTGGACCTGTCGACCCGCGAACACCGCGAGTTTTCCATCGTCTTCGCCGAGATCGACCCACCGGCGGCCAAGGTGCTGGCGCTGGGTGAAGCCGGCGAACGCTGCCTGCTCGAAGCGATGGGGCGGCTGCTGCGCAGCGGCACGCGGGCGATGGACGCATCCTGCCGCTACGACGAACGGCGCTTCGCGGTGCTGCTGTCGGGCGTGGGCCTGGCCACCGCGCATGCCCGCATGGAAAGCCTGCGGCGCAAGTGCACGGCGCAGATCGTCGTGCACGAAGGGCAGGAATTCGGCTTCACGGTTTCCGTCGGTGTGGCCAGCTATCCGCACACCGCGCAGTCGCAGGAGGCGCTGCAGACGGCCTGCGAGACCGCCTTGCAGGAAGCCCGCCGCCGCGGCGGCAACCACGTCACGCTGGCGGCGATCCGTTTCGAACCCAGCTGAACGGCGGCTTCAGGCGCCGAAGGCGCGCCACAGCATGGTGGCGGCCAAGCCCAGCATGAGCAACGCAAACAGGCGCTTGAGGGTCGCCACGGGCAGGCGCTGCGCCGCACCGGCGCCCACCGGGGCCAGGCTGGCACTGGCCGCCGAAACCAGCACCAGTGCCGGCAGGTACAGGTAGCCCACGGCACCGGGCAGGGCCGCAGGCTGGCCCCAGCCGCTGACCACGTAGCCGGCGGTGCTGGCCAGCGCGATCGGAAAACCCAGCGCCGAACTGGTGCCCACCGCGTGCCGTGGCGGCACGTTGCACCAGGTCATGAACGGCACGGACAGGAAGGCGCCGCCGGCGCCTACCAGCGCCGACAGGAAGCCGATCGCACCACCCACCGCCGCCAGCACCCAGCGCCCGGGCAGTTCGCGTTCAGGGCGCGGGGCCGCGCCACGCAGCATCTGCAGCGCCATGTAGCCGATGAAGAGGGCAAATCCCAGCGCCAGCGCCTGCCCCTTGAGCAGGGCAAAGGCCCCGGCGCCGGCGAGCAGGCTGCCGGCCACGATGCCCGGGGCCACGCTGCGCACCACCGGCCAGCGCACATTGCCCAGCGCCTGGTGGGCCCGCACGCTGGACAGCGAAGTGAAGATGATGGTGGACATGCTGGTCGCGATGGCCATCTTCACCGCCAGACCGCCGGGCACGCCGCGCTGCGTGAGCAGCAGGGTCAGCACCGGCACCATCATCATGCCGCCGCCAACGCCCAGCAGGCCGGCCACGAAACCGACCACCAGGCCCAGGATCAGCAGTTCGGCAACCAGCGTCGGATCGAGCAGTTCCACGTCAGGCTTCCAGCCGTGCCAGCACTGCCTGCCACTGGGCGGGTGTGACGGGGGTGATGGACAGCCGGTTGCCACGCTGCAGCACCTGAAGGCTCGCCAGCTCGGGGGCCGCCCGCATCTCGACCAGCGTGAGCAGGCGCGTCTTGCGCACCAGCTGCACGTCGATCTTCAGCCAGCGTGGCCGGTCGGGCGATGACTTCGGGTCGTGATAGGGGTCGGCCGGGTCGAACTGGGTGGGGTCAGCGGACAGACCGCCGACAACGCGGGCCAGCCCGGCCACGCCGGGCTGCGGGCAGGACGAGTGATAGAAGAGCACGCCGTCACCGGGCCGCATGGCGTCGCGCATGAAGTTGCGCGCCTGGTAGTTGCGCACACCGGTCCACGCCAGCGTCTGCCGTGGCGCCGCCGCCAGGTGGTCGATCGAAGCCTCTTCGGGCTCGCTCTTCATCAGCCAGTAGCCAGGCATCGGATCCACCAGGGAAGGGTCGTGCGCCGCAAGAAGGTGTCCGCCGTACGGCATGAACCGGTTGCCTGAACCAAGGGGGAAGTTCAGGTGGGCGAGGTCAGCCAGGCTTTGGGTTCATCTGACGCGAGACGATCACGCCAGCAAGGCGATGTTCCAAGCCCTTGGTCATAGACCATCGGCTCAAGGACATGAAGGCTCACACACGCACGACGGACCGCTTCATTCTAGACCTGCCCCTGTGTCGCAGGGGCCGGATGGATATCACAGCAACTGGCCGTCGTCGCTCAAGGCTGCATCGATGCGCCGCACGATGGCGTCGATCTCGGCATCGGCTGCGCCGCTGCCGCCGGCCGCCGGCGCGATGCCTCGTTCGGCCAGCTGGTATCCCAGATTCAGCGCCGCCAGCACGGCAATGCGTTCGCGTGCCTTCACCTTGCCGGCGTCGCGGATGGCGGTCATCTCCTTGTCGACCGCGGCGACTGCCGAGGCCAGCAGCGCTTCGCCGCCTTCGGGGCAGCCCAGCATGTAGACCTGGCCCAGGATGGAGACTTCGACCTGCTTCATGACGCAGAGCCTTTGGGGGCATCGGCCGGCAGGCGCTCCAGCAGCGCATCGATGCGCGAGCGCGCGGCAGCCAGGCGCGAGCGCAGGCTGTCGCGTTCGGCGGTCACGGCCATGAGCTGCTGCTCGATCAAGGCGCTGGCGCGCTTGAGTTCCTGGTGCCGCAACACCAGGCGGTCCACGCGTTCACTGAGGTCGTCGAGCTTGGCCATTTCACCGGGTCTCCCCCGGGGGCATTGTAGGCAGGCCATCGCCGCGCTTGCGGGCTTCATCGCAGCAGGAACGCACGGCGCAGGCCGGGCAGCGCGGGGCCCGCGCGAGACAGACATAGCGGCCATGCAGGATCAACCAGTGGTGGGCATCGACCCGGTAACGGGCCGGAACGCGGCGCAGCAGGGCGGCCTCGACTTCCAGCGGGTTGCGTCCCGGCGCCAGACCGGTGCGGTTGCTGACGCGAAAGACGTGCGTGTCCACCGCCATCGTCGGCTGGCCGAAGGCCACGTTGAGCACGACGTTGGCCGTCTTGCGCCCGACGCCAGGCAGGGCCTGCAGGGCCTCGCCCGTGCGGGGCACCTCGCCACCGTGGCGATCGACCAGGATGCGGCAGGTGGCGAGCAGGTTCTTCGCCTTGGTCCGGAACAGGCCGATCGTGCGGATGAGCGCGGTGACCCGAGCCTCGCCCAGGGCCAGCATCTTCTGCGGCGTCGGCGCCAGCGCGAACAGCTCGCGCGTGGCCTTGTTGACACTCGTGTCGGTGGCCTGGGCCGAGAGCAGCACGGCGGCGAGCAGTTCGAACACGCTGCTGTAGGCCAGCTCGGTCTGCGGATGCGGGTTGGCTGCCGCCAGCGTGGCGAAGAAGGTCTCGACCTCCTCAGGCGTCACGGTCGGGCCCGGTCTGGCGTTTGGCCCGCGCACGCTGCAGCGCGGCTTCGATGACGGCGCGCTTGGCATCCAGCACGGCCGGGTCGGTATGCCGGCTGTGCTGGGCCAGGTCGGCCAGCTTGGCCTGGGCCTTCTCGGCCAGGCGCTCGTCGTTCTCGCGCAGTTCGCGCTGCAGGCGAAAGCGGTGGAAGTCGTAGCGTTGCCGGGCCTGCCGGGCCTGGGCCGGGCTCCAGGCCGCCCACCCGGTGTGCGGGGCGGTGGTTGGCCGCATCTCGATGCAGTCCACCGGGCACACCGGCACGCACAGTTCGCAGCCCGTGCACAGTGGCTCCACCACGGTGTGCATGAGCTTGGAGGCGCCGATGATGCAGTCCACCGGGCAAGCCTTGATGCACAGCGTGCAGCCTATGCACCAGGCCTCGTCGATGACGGCCAGGGCGCGCGGGGCTTCGCGCCCGCGCGACGTGTCCAATTGCAGGGGGGGCACGCCGGCCAGCGCCGCCAGTCTGGTGATGCCCTCGGCACCACCGGGTGGGCAGCGGTTGATGGCGGCTTCACCCGCGGCCATGGCCTGCGCGTAGCTGCGGCAATCGGGGAAACCGCAGCGGGTGCACTGCGTCTGCGGCAGCGCGGCGTCCAGCGCGTCGGCGAGGGCTTCGGTGCGGGCGTCGTTCGGGACCGGCAGCTGTGGCGGTGCGTTCACCGCCGGGATTATCGGCCTCGGGCCTTCTTGCGCATAGGCGTCACGTTGCTGGCGGCCATTGCCATGCGCTCGGCATCGAAGCGGCCGATGAAGCGGCACACCTCGGGATAGACCATCTCGCGCCAGCGGCGGCCGGAGAAGATGCCGTAGTGGCCCGCACCTTCCACGTCGTAGTGGAACTGCCGGTGGGCGGGGATGCCCTTGCACAGGCCGTGTGCGGCCTTGGTCTGCCCGCCGCCCGTGATGTCGTCCAGTTCACCTTCGATGGTCAGCAGCGCCGTGGTGGTGATGTCCTGCGGCCGCACCGGCTCGCCGTTGACGACCCAGGTGCCGTTGACGAGCGCGAAGTCCTGGAACACGGTCTTGATGGTGTCCAGGTAGTACTCGGCCGGCATGTCCAGCACGGCGTTGTACTCGTCGTAGAAGCGGCGATGGGATTCGGCGCTCTCGTCGTCGCCCTTGATCAGGTCCTGGAAGTAGTCGTAGTGGCTGGTGGCGTGGCGGTCGGGATTCATGGCCACGAAACCGGTGTACTGCAGGAAGCCCGGGTAGACGCGCCGCCCGGCGCCCGGGAAGTTGGGCGGGACACGGAAGATGACGTTGTTCTCGAACCAGCTGTGGCTCTTGTTGACCGCCAGGTGGTTGACATCGGTGGGGCTGTGGCGGGCGTCGATGGGGCCGCCCATCATGGTCATCGTCAGCGGCGTGCGTTCGCCCCGGCTGGCCATCAGCGAGACGGCGGCGAGCACCGGCACGGTGGGCTGGCACACCGAGATCACATGCGCCTCGGGGCCGATGTGGCGCAGGAATTCCTGCACGTAGTCCACATAGTCGGCCAGGTGGAACGGCCCTTCGGACAGCGGCACCATGCGGGCATCCGTCCAGTCCGTGATGAAGACCTTGTGGTCGTGCAGCAGGCTGGTGACGGTGTCGCGCAGCAGCGTGGCGTGGTGGCCGGACAGCGGCGCCACGACCAGCACGCTGGGCTGGCTCTTCATGCGGTCCAGCGCGCGGGCGTTGTCGGTGAAGCGCTTGAAGCGCAACAGGCGGCAGAAGGGCTTGCTCATCGCCACCCTTTCCTGCACCGCGACCTCGACGCCGTCGACCGTGGCCGACGTGATGTTGAAGGGAGGTTTCTCGTATTCCTTGGCCAGCCGGTGCAGCAGGTCGAAGCCGGCGGACACGCGTTCGGCCAGCGGCATGTGCGCGAAGGGCGACAGGGGGTGATCGAAGAGCTTGGCCGAGGCGCTGGCGAACTCCGAAAACGGCGACATCAGCGCACGCTGGGTTTCATAGATCTGGTAGAGCATTTTCGGTCTCCGGTTTGCGCTCAGCGCCGCGGAGCCCGGTCTCGCGACGTACCGGCAGCCCTGGGGCAGCGTGACTGTAGCCGCAATTTTGCTGCACTGCAGCAATGTTCACGACACCAGCGCGAATGTTGCCGAAAAAGGGCGTTGCCCGCCCAGGCGCGAAAACACCAGCCGAACGCGGCCGCGCTGCCGACGCGGCGGCTGGCAGTGGCGGCAGGCGCCGCTTACATCACCCGGGCCAAGGCGCTGGCAACGGCGTCGATGTTGCGGCTGTTCAGTGCCGCCACGCAGATGCGGCCCGAATCCAGCCCGTAGACGCCGAATTCGCTGCGCAGCCGCTGCATCTGTGCCGGCGTCAGCCCGGAGTAGCTGAACATGCCCATCTGGCGGGTGATGTAACCGAGATCGGCCTTCACGCCCGCGGCCTGCAGCTTGGCCACCAGGGCATGGCGCATGCTCTTGATGCGCTCGCGCATGCCGGCCAGTTCTTCTTCCCACATCGCGCGCAGGTCCGGCGAGGTCAGCACCAGGCTCACCACCTGCGCGCCAAAGGTCGGCGGCGTGCTGTAGTTGGAGCGGATGACGATCTTCAGCTGGGACAGCACACGCGCGGCCTCGTCCTGGCTGCCGCAGACCACGCTGAGCGCGCCCGCCCGCTCGCCGTACAGCGAGAAGCTCTTGGAGAAGGAGGTCGAGACGAGGAAGCCCATGCCGGTGGCCAGGAAGCTGCGCACGGCCTGCCCGTCCTGCTGGATGCCGAGGCCGAAGCCCTGGTAAGCCATGTCCAGGAAGGGCACCAGGCCGGCCTGCTGGCAGGCGGCGGCGACCTGTTCCCACTGCGCCGGTGTGATGTCGTAGCCCGTGGGGTTGTGGCAGCAGGCATGCAGCACGACCACCGTGCCGGGCGCTGCGGCGCGCAGGGCTGCCAGCATCGCGTCGAACCGGATGTCGCGCGTGGCGGCGTCGTAGTAGGGGTAGCTTTCGACCACGAAGCCGGCGTTGGTGAACAGCGCACGGTGGTTCTCCCAGCTCGGGTCGCTGATCAGGGCCTTGGCCGTCGGGTTGAGCCGGCGCAGGAAATCGGCGCCCACTTTCAGGCCACCCGTGCCACCCAGCGCCTGCACTGTGGCCACGCGGCCACTCGCGACGGCTTCGCTGTCGTTGCCGAAAACCAGGCCCTGCACCGCCTTGTCGTAGGTGGCCAGGCCGTCGATGGGCAGGTAGTTCTTGGCCTTGGGGGCCGCCAGCAGCTGCTTTTCGGCTTCCGCCACGCAGCGCAGCACGGGCAGCTTGCCTTCGTCGTTGAAGTACACGCCGACGCCCAGGTTGACCTTGGACGGGTTGGTATCGGCGTTGAACTGCTCGGTCAGACCCAGGATGGGGTCGCGCGGGGCCATCTCAACGGCGGTGAAGATCGAGGCGGGCATGGTCGATTCCTGCGGGCGGGAGGGTGTCGGGCGGCGCCAGGGTGGCCAAGACCACCCGGTGTGCGCTACGCTGTCAGGTTGCTTGCCCTGCGCGGGTTGCGCTGCAAGCGGCCCGATTCTAGATGTTGTTGGTTGCTGCCCTAGGGAATTCCCGCATGACCGCCCTTGCCGAAGCCTCGCCCGCCGCCGACGCCCACGCCGAAGGCGAGTTCGTCACGTTCCCGGGATCGCCCTTCCAGCTTCTGCAGAGCTTTGCGCCGGCCGGTGACCAGCCCGAGGCCATCCGGCTGCTGGTGGATGGCATTGCCGACGGCCTGACCTACCAGACCCTGCTGGGTGTGACCGGCTCGGGCAAGACCTTCACGATGGCCCATGTCATCGCGCGCACGGGCCGGCCGGCCATCGTCTTCGCGCCGAACAAGACGCTGGCGGCGCAGCTGTACAGCGAGTTCCGCGAGTTCTTCCCGAAGAACGCGGTCGAGTATTTCGTCAGCTACTACGACTACTACCAGCCCGAAGCCTACGTGCCGCAGCGCGACCTGTTCATCGAGAAGGACAGCGCGATCAACGAGCACATCGAGCAGATGCGCCTGAGCGCCACCAAGAGCCTGCTGGAGCGGCGCGACGTGATCATCGTGGCCAGCGTGAGCGCCATCTACGGCATCGGCAACCCGGCCGACTACCACCAGATGGTGATGACGCTGCGCGTGGGCGACCGGATGGGCCAGCGCGACGTGATCGCGCAGCTCATCCGCATGCAGTACAAGCGCAACGAGATCGACTTCTCGCGCGGCGCCTTCCGCGTGCGCGGCGACACGATCGATGTCTTCCCGGCCGAGCACAGCGAACTGGCCGTGCGCATCGAACTGTTCGACGACGAGGTCGAGAGCCTGCAGCTGCTGGACCCGCTGACGGGCCGCGTGCGGCAGAAGATCCCGCGTTTCACCGTCTACCCGAGCAGCCACTACGTGACGCCGCGCGAGCGCGTGGTGGAGGCCATCGGCAGCATCAAGGAAGAGCTGCGCACGCGGCTGGACGAATTCGTCAGGAGCGGCAAGCTGGTGGAAGCGCAGCGCATCGAGCAGCGCACGCGCTTCGACCTGGAGATGCTGCAGGAGGTGGGGCACTGCAAGGGCATCGAGAACTACACGCGCCACCTCAGCGGCGCCCAGCCCGGCGAGCCGCCGCCCACGCTGGTGGACTACCTGCCCGGCGACGCAATCATGTTCCTGGACGAGAGCCACGTGCTGATCGGGCAGCTGGGCGGCATGTACAACGGCGACCGGGCGCGCAAGACGACGCTGGTGGAGTACGGCTTCCGCCTGCCCAGTGCGCTGGACAACCGGCCGCTCAAGTTCGAGGAGTTCGAGCGCAAGATGCGCCAGGCGATCTTCGTGTCGGCCACCCCGGGCAACTGGGAGCAGGAACACGCCGGCGCCGTGGTGGAGCAGGTGGTGCGGCCCACCGGCCTCATCGACCCCGAGGTCGAGGTGCGGCCGGCCACCACGCAGGTGGACGACGTGCTGCAGGAGATCCGCCTGCGCGTCGATCGCCACGAACGCGTGCTCATCACCACGCTGACCAAGCGCATGGCCGAACAGCTGACCGAGTACCTTTCGGACAACGGCGTCAAGGTGCGCTACCTGCACAGCGACGTGGACACGGTGGAGCGCGTGGAAATCCTGCGCGACCTGCGGCTGGGCACCTTCGATGTGCTGGTGGGCATCAACCTGCTGCGCGAAGGCCTGGACCTGCCCGAAGTCAGCCTGGTGGCCATCCTCGATGCCGACAAGGAAGGCTTCCTGCGGGCCGAGCGCAGCCTGATCCAGACCATCGGCCGCGCCGCCCGCAACCTGCACGGCAAGGCCATCCTGTACGCAGACAAGGTGACCGACTCGATGAGAGCGGCCATCGGTGAGACCGAACGCCGGCGTGCCAAGCAGATCGCCCACAACCTGGCGCTGGGCATCACGCCCCGCAGCGTCACCAAGCGCATCCGCGACATGATCGATGGTGTGGTGTCCGACAAGGCGGCCAAGGACGACCTGAAGGCGGCACAGGCCGCCGCCGAAGTCGAGGGCCTGTCGGAGAAGGACCTGGGCAAGCGCATCAAGCTGCTGGAAAAGCAGATGCTCGAACACGCGCGCAACCTCGAATTCGAGAAGGCGGCCCGTGTCCGCGACCAGTTGGCACTGCTGCGCGAGCAGGCCTTCGGTGCCAGTGTGGTGGACGTGATCCCGCTGGTCAGCGGCAAGGGGGCGGCATGATCGTGAAGCGCATTCGCCGCTGGGCCGGGCTGCAACAGCCCGTTGAAGCCGGCGCTGACCAGCCCCGCGCGAGCGACGTGCCGCCGCCGATGCGCGTGCTGATGGTCTGCACCGGCAACATCTGCCGCTCGCCGACCGCCGAAGGCGTGTTGCGGGCCAAGCTGCAGCGCCTGGGCCTGCATGGGCGCATCGAGGTCGATTCGGCCGGGACTCATGGCTACCACACCAGCGAACCGCCCGATCCGCGGGCGATCCGGCATGCGGCCCAGCGGGGCTACGACATTTCGCGGCTGAAGGCCCGTCCGGTGACCGACGACGACTTCGCCCGCTTCGACTGGGTGCTGGCGATGGACGAGACGCATCTGCGGTGGCTGCGCCAGCGCCAGCCGCCGGACACGCCGGCCCGCACCGACCTGCTGATGGCCTATGCTCGGCAACATGCCGACGTGCCGGAAATCCCCGACCCGTACTACGGGGGGCCGGCCGGATTCGACCGCGTGCTCGACCTCGTCGAGGACGCTTGCGAGGGGCTGGCCGCTCACCTGTCCCGCCAAGTCCCCCGGACAAGGCTTTCGCCATGAGGTGACATCAGGCGCTGGCGTGACGGAAAGCCCGGCGACCTGTATACTTGACTGAATTGGTCGGAAACACGGATGGCCCCTCAGGGCCGCTCTCCCAGCCGACCCTGTCGATTCGACATTGACGCACCGCCCATCTGGAGATCAACCCATGAGACTCACCACCAAAGGCCGCTTCGCGGTCACGGCCATGATCGACTTGGCGCTGCGTTCGCATACGGGCCCGGTGGCCCTGGCGGCGATCAGCCAGCGGCAGCAGATTTCGCTTTCGTATCTGGAGCAGCTGTTCGGCAAGCTGCGTCGCCACGAGCTGGTCGAGAGCACCCGGGGGCCGGGCGGCGGCTATTCGCTGGGCCGTGCGGCGTCGGAGATCACGGTGGCCGACATCATCGTCGCGGTGGACGAACCGATCGACGCCACGGGTTGCAGCGGCCGTGAAGGCTGCATGGGCGAAGAGGCGGGCAAGTGCATGACGCACGACCTGTGGGCGAGCCTGAATGCGAAGATGATCGAGTACCTGGACTCGATCTCCCTGAAGAAGCTGGTCGACGAACAACTCGCCAAGGGCGTGTCGATCGATGAAGTGCCGGTCAAGCGAGCCATCTCCACCGTGCCGGTGGTCAAGCCGATCAAGGTGACGGCGCCCAATTCGGTCTTCGCGCTGGGCAACGCCTTCTCCAAGTGACACCGGGCCGGCGCCGCGCCGAGGCGCGGCCGGCGATTCCACTCGTTCCTGCACCCTCATGACACCGCACTTTCCCATCTACATGGACTACGGCGCCACCACGCCGTGCGATCCCCGCGTCGTCGACGCCATGATCCCCTGGTTGCGCGAGCACTTCGGCAACCCGGCCTCGCGCAGCCACGCCTGGGGCTGGGAGGCCGAGGCGGCGGTCGAGAAATCCCGCGGCCAGGTGGCCAGCCTGATCAACGCCGACCCGCGCGAAATCGTCTGGACCAGCGGCGCCACCGAGTCCATCAACCTCGCGCTCAAGGGCGCGGCGCATTTCTACGGCAGCCGCGGCAAGCACCTCATCACGCTGAGGACCGAGCACAAGGCCACGCTGGACACGATGCGCGAGTTGGAGCGCCAGGGCTTCGAAGTGACCTATCTCGATGTGCAGGAAAACGGCCTGCTCGACCTCGACCGGTTCAAGGATGCCCTGCGCAACGACACCATCCTGGCTTCCGTGCTTCTGGTCAACAACGAGATCGGCGTCATCCAGGACATTCCGGCCATCGGCGCACTCTGCCGCGAACGCGGCATCGTCCTGCACGTCGATGCCGCGCAGGCCACCGGCAAGATGGCGATCGACGTGACGACCCTGCCCGTGGACCTGATGAGCCTGGCTTCGCACAAGACCTACGGCCCCAAGGGCATCGGCGCGCTGTACGTGCGGCGCAAGCCACGCGTGCGGCTGGAAGCCCAGATGCATGGCGGCGGCCACGAGCGTGGCATGCGCAGCGGCACGCTGCCTACCCACCAGTGCGTGGGCATGGGCACGGCTTTCGCCATCGCGCAGGCGGAGATGGGTGCCGAGATCGAACGCGTGCGCATGCTGCAGCAGCGCCTGCTCAAGGGCATCGCCGGCATCGAACAGGTCTTCATCAACGGTGACCTGGAACGCCGCGTGCCGCACAACCTCAACGCCAGCTTCAACTTCGTCGAGGGCGAGTCGCTGATCATGGGCGTCAAGGGCATTGCCGTGTCGTCCGGGTCCGCCTGCACCAGCGCCAGCCTGGAACCGAGCTACGTGCTGCGCGCCCTGGGTCGCAGCGACGAGTTGGCGCATTCCAGCCTGCGCATGACGATCGGACGCTTCACCACCGAACAGGAAATCGATTACGCCGTGGCCACGTTGCAGAGCAACGTGGCCAAGCTGCGCGAGCTGTCGCCCTTGTGGGAAATGTTCAAGGACGGCATCGACATCGCCAGCATCCAATGGTCCGCACACTGAACTCACGGAGTACCCCATGGCTTACAGCGAAAAGGTCGTCGAACACTACGAGAACCCGCGCAATGTCGGTGCCTTCGACAAGGGCGACGAGAGCGTGGGCACTGGCATGGTGGGCGCGCCAGCCTGTGGCGACGTGATGAAGCTGCAGATCAAGGTCAACGCCCAGACTGGCCTGATCGAGGACGCGCGCTTCAAGACCTACGGCTGCGGCTCGGCGATCGCTTCGAGCTCGCTGGTCACGGAGTGGGTCAAGGGCAAGTCGCTGGACGAGGCGCTGACCATCAAGAACACCGAGATCGCCGAGGAACTGGCCCTGCCGCCGGTGAAAATCCACTGTTCGATCCTGGCCGAGGATGCCATCAAGGCGGCTGTCCAGGACTACAAGGCCAAGCACGGCACTTCGACACCCAGTCACTGAACCAGGCAACCATGGCGGTCACTCTCACCGAAGCAGCGGCGCGGCACGTCTCGCGCTACATCAGCCGTCGCGGCAAGGGCGTCGGTGTGCGCCTGGGCGTCAAGACCACAGGCTGCTCGGGTCTGGCCTACAAGCTCGAGTACGCCGACGAAGTGGCGCCCGAGGACGTGGTCTTCGAAGGCCACGGCGTGAAGGTGCTGATCGATCCCAAGAGCCTGCCCTACCTGGACGGCACCGAACTGGACTTCGTGCGCGAAGGCCTCAACGAAGGCTTCAAGTTCCACAACCCGCGCGAGAAGGACCGCTGCGGCTGCGGGGAATCGTTCCGCGTCTGAGCAACCCGGCTGCCGCTGCGCGTGCCGCACCCGGCACCGCCCCCATGTCCACCCCATGCCCGACGCCATCGTCATCCGCCCCGAACGCCCGGACCAGCCCGAGGTGGTGGCACTGCTCGCTTCGCTGGACAGCTACCTGGCCGCGCTGTACCCGCCCGAAGCCAACCACATCCTCAGCGTGCAGGAACTGCTCGCGCCCGAGGTCAGCTTCTATGTGGCGCGCGCAGGGCGGATGATCGTCGGCACGGGTGCCTGCCGACGTATGCCGGCGGAGCCCGCCTCCGGCGAGCAGCCCTACGGCGAAATCAAGCGCATGTACGTCGACACGGCCGCGCGCGGGCAGCGCATCGGCGCACGCCTGCTGGCGGCGCTGGAGGACCGGTTGCGCAGCGAGGGCATCCGGCTGGCGCTGCTGGAGACGGGTGAAGCGCAGGTCGAGGCCGTGCGCCTTTATCGGCGCGCGGGTTACCTGGCCCGCCCGGCCTTTGGCGGCTATCCGGCGAATGGCTTGTCGGTGTTCTACGGCAAGGCGCTATGAAGCTCTCGGACGACGACTTCACGTTGTTCGGCCTGCCGCCGACCCAGGCGCTGGACCGCCAACTGCTGGATGCGCGGCGGCGTGAGCTGCAAGCCCGGGTCCACCCCGACCGGTTTGCGTCCGACGACGCCGCGGCACAGCGGCTGGCCATGCAATGGGCCGTGCGCGTGAACGAGGCCTACCAGCGCCTGAAGGATCCGCTCAGCCGTGCCGCTTACCTGTGCGAACTGCGAGGCGTTCCGGTGCAGGCCGAGCGCAACACGGCGATGCCGGCCGCGTTCCTGCGGCAGCAGATGCAATGGCGCGAGGCGCTGGAAGAGGCTGCCACCGCGGCCGACGTGGCAGCGCTGGACGAGCAGGTCGAGCGCGATGAAGCCGACATGCAGCGCACGCTGGCCATGCTGCTGGACACGCAACAGGACACCGCGGCCGCCGCCGCCCAGGTGCGGGCCTTGATGTTCGTGGCGCGCTTTCGCCAGGACATCGAGCGCCGCCTCGATACGATGGACGCCGACCGCTAGCCCCCGAAGACGCCGATGGCCCTGCTGCAGATCTCCGAACCCGGCCAGGCGCCGGACCCCCACCAGCGGCGCGTCGCCGTCGGCATCGACCTGGGTACCACCCATTCGCTGGTGGCAGCCGTGCGCCACGGCGTGGCCGAATGCCTGCCCGACGACCAGGGACGTGTGCTGCTGCCGTCGGTGGTGCGCTACCTGGGTGGCGGCCGGCGCCAGATCGGCGAGGAAGCCCGCGCTGCGCAGGCCGAGGATGCCGAGAACACCATCGTCTCGGTCAAGCGTTTCATGGGCCGCGTGCGTGCCGACCTGCCTGACCTGGACAGGCTGCCCTATCGCTTCGAGGATCTGCCCGGGATGGTCGGGCTGGGCACGCGCGAAGGTGTCAAGTCTCCGGTCGAGGTCTCGGCCGAGATCCTGGCCAGCCTGCGCCAGCGTGCCGAGGACACTTTCGACGACGAGCTCCACGGCGTCGTCATCACCGTCCCGGCCTACTTCGACGATGCCCAGCGCCAGGCCACCAAGGACGCCGCGCAACTGGCCGGCCTGAACGTGCTGCGCCTCATCAGCGAGCCCACCGCCGCCGCCGTCGCCTATGGCCTGGACAACGGCAGCGAGGGGCTGTATGCCGTGTTCGACCTGGGTGGGGGCACCTTCGACATCAGCCTGCTGCGCCTGACGCGCGGTGTCTTCGAGGTCGTGGCCACGGGCGGTGACGCGGCGCTCGGTGGCGACGACATCGACCGTGCCCTCGCCGATTGGGCCCTGGCCCAGGCCGGCGTCGAGGCCGAATCGGCCACCGACAAGCGTGCCGCCCTGGTGGCCGCCCGCGCCGCCAAGGAAGCCCTGAGCAGCCGCGACGACACATCGTGGCAAGCGCGCATCGGCGGGCGCGACTGCCAGGTGCCGGTGAAGCGCGCCACGCTGGAACAGCTGGCCCGGCCGCTGATCGACCGCACGTTGGCGGCCGTGCGCAAGGTGCTGCGCGACGCCAAGGTGGGGCGCGACGAGGTGCAGGGCGTCGTCATGGTCGGCGGCAGCACGCGCATGCCGGCCGTGCGAACGGCGGTGGGCGAACTGTTCGGCCAACCCCTGCTCACCAATGTCAACCCGGATGAGGTGGTGGCCATCGGCGCGGCGATCCAGGCCAACGCGCTGGCTGGCAACGCCAAGGACGGTGAATTGCTGCTGCTGGACGTGATCGCGCTCAGCCTGGGGCTGGAGACCATGGGTGGGCTGGTGGAGCGTGTGATCGAGCGCAACAGCACGCTGCCGGTGGCCAAGGCGCAGGAGTTCACCACCTTCAAGGATGGCCAGACGGCGATGGCCATCCACGTGCTGCAGGGTGAACGTGACCTGGTCAGCGAGTGCCGTTCGCTGGCGCGCTTCGAACTGCGGGGCATTCCGCCGATGGCCGCCGGGGCTGCCCGCATTCGCGTGACTTTCCAGGTCGACGCCGATGGGCTGCTCAGCGTGGCCGCCCGCGAGATGGGGTCCGGGGTCGAAGCGTCGGTGCGGGTCAAGCCCAGCTATGGCCTGGCCGACGAACAGATCACGCGCATGCTGCAGGATGGTTTCGCACACGCCGACGAGGACATGGCCGTGCGCAAGCTGCGTGAGGCGCGTGTCGAGGCCGAACGCATGGTGCTGGCGACCCAGGCGGCGCTGGCGGCGGATGGCGGATTGCTCGAAGCCCCTGAACAGGAAGCCATCCGCCAGCTCATCACCGCCACCCAGGCGACAGCGCGCGGCGAGGATGCCGACGCGATCGAGAAGGCCGTCGAACGCCTGGCCGAAGGCACCGAAGCGTTCGCCGCGGCGCGCATGAACCATGGCATCCGCCAGGCCCTGGCCGGCCGACGCGTGGAAGAAGTCTGAGAGAACCCGTTCATGCCCATCATCCGCATCCTCCCGCACGCCGAGTACTGCCCGCAGGGCGACCGCATCGAGGCGCCCGCCGGCACCTCGATCTGCGAAGCCCTGCTGGAAAACGGCATTGCCATCGAACATGCCTGCGAGATGAGCTGCGCCTGCACGACCTGCCACGTCGTCGTCAAGGAGGGCTTCGGCTCCCTGGGCGAGATGGACGAGAGCGAAGAAGACCTGCTGGACCGCGCCTGGGGCCTGACGCCCACGTCGCGGCTGAGCTGCCAGGCCATCCTGTCCGATCAGGACGTGACGATCGAGATTCCCAAGTACACCATCAACCACGCACGCGAGAACCATTGAGGGGTGCATCCTCGTGCACCTTGCATCAAGCTGGTGCGTCGCGCACCGGGGGCAAAAAAACACCCCCACGCCTTTGCGGCGGGGGGTGGGTTCAAAGGGCCGGTTGCCCTGCTGAGGAGATAGACAGACACCCGACGAAGGTGTCATCGATCCCCTTGCAAGTGGTGTGCCTGCTTTGCTGCATCCCCACCACGGCAGGGGCTGGCCGTCGACGCCGATAGACTCGCCGGCATGAAGGTGCTTGGCTTCGAGTCGTCCTGCGACGAAACCGGCGTGGCCCTGGTCGAGGCCGGCACCGTGGGTGCGCCGCGCCTGCTGGCCGAGGCCCTGCACAGCCAGATCGACATGCATGCGGCCTACGGCGGCGTAGTGCCGGAACTGGCTTCGCGCGACCACATCCGCCGTGTGCTGCCACTGGCCCGGCAGGTGATGGCGCAGGCCGGGTGTGCATGGGCGGAGGTGGATCTCGTGGCCTACACGCGGGGTCCGGGCCTGGCCGGTGCCCTGCTCGTGGGGGCCGGCGTGGCCGTGGCGCTGGCCGCCGCACTGGGCAAGCCGGCCTGGGGCGTGCACCATCTCGAAGGGCACCTGCTGTCGCCTTTCCTGTCCGACCCGGCGCCGGAATTCCCTTTCGTGGCACTGCTGGTGTCGGGCGGGCACACGCAGTTGATGCAGGTGCGGGGCGTGGGGCAGTACACGCTGCTGGGCGAGACCATCGACGATGCGGCCGGTGAGGCCTTCGACAAGAGCGCCAAGTTGCTGGGGCTGGGCTATCCGGGTGGGCCGGCGCTGGCCAGGCTGGCCGACAGCGGCGACCCGGCTGCGTTCGCCCTGCCACGGCCCTTGCTGCACAGCGGCGACCTGGACTTTTCGTTCGCCGGGCTGAAGACGGCCGTGCTCACCCAGCATCGCAAGCTGGGCGCCGCCGCCACGGGCCAGGCGCTGGCCGACCTGGCG
>DAORNK010000048.1:0-17630 GCA_035440985.1 Rubrivivax sp.
CGCGGTTGCAGTCACGGCAGAAGGCCTGGGTGACACTGCTGATGACGCCGATCTCGCCACCGCCGTCGGCATAGCGCCAGCGCTGGGCCGTTTCGCCCGCTGCGGCCGCTTCCAGCGGCTGCAGCGGGAAGACCGCGTGCAGGCGCTGTACCACTTCGGCCGAAGGCAGCACCTCGTCCATGCGCCAGCCGTTGGTGGCGCCGACGTCCATGTACTCGATGAAGCGCAGCACCACGCCGGGGCCGTAGCGATCGCGCACGTGGCGCGCCAGCGGCACGATCTGGCCGTCGTTGGTGCCGCGCTTGACGACCATGTTGATCTTGATCGGTGCCAGGCCCGCACCGCGGGCGGCGTCGATGCCGCGCAGTACCTCGGCGACCGGGAAGTCGACGTCGTTCATGCGTCGGAAGATGGCGTCGTCCAGTGCGTCCAGGCTGACCGTGATGCGCTTGAGGCCGGCGTCGCGCAGCGCCTGCGCCTTGCGTTCGAGCAGGGCGCCGTTGGTGGTCAGCGTGATGTCCAGCGGCTGGCCGTCCGGCGTGCGCAGCGTGGCGAGCTGGGCGATCAGCCCTTCCAGGTTCTTGCGCAGCAGCGGCTCGCCGCCGGTCAGGCGCAGCTTGACGACGCCGTGCGCCACGAACAGGCGCGCGGTGCGGGTCAGTTCCTCGAAGCTGAGCAGCGAGCTGTGCGGCAGGAAGCGGTAGTCGCGGTCGAAGACTTCCTTGGGCATGCAGTAGCTGCAGCGGAAGTTGCAGCGGTCCGTCACCGAGATGCGCAGGTCGCGCAGCGGCCGGCCCAGGCGGTCGGCCAGCAGGCCGCTGGGGGCCGCGGGGTTTGCCGGTACGGCAGGCACCTCGGCGGCGTAGCGCAGATCGGCCAGTGGGATGATGGTTTCGCCCATGAGGCGGATTGTGCCGTCCGCAACGGCCCCGTCGATCCTAGGGTCGGGGCGTGGTGTCGGGCGTGGGGGCTGTCGGGCTCGCGCGGCGCGCGCCGTTGAAGCGTTTGGACCAGTAGGCCTGGCGCATGTCCTCGATGCGCACCTCGCCCCCGCTGCGCGGTGCATGGATGAACTTGCCATCGCCGACGTAGATGCCCACGTGCGAGAAGGCGCGCCGCATGGTGTTGAAGAAAACCAGGTCACCGGGTTTGAGCTCTTCGCGCAGCACCTGGGCCAGGCCGGGCTGCTGGGCCTGCTCGTCGGCGCGGCGCGGCAGGATGAGGCCCAGGCTGTGCTCGAACACATAGCGTGTGAAGCCGCTGCAGTCGAAGCCGCCGTCGGCCGAGCTGCCCCCGCGCCGGTAGGGTACGCCCAGGAAGTTCATCGCCGTCAGCACCATCTCCGAGGCCGCGTCGCGCACCTGCTGCACCACGGGGTTGGTTTCCAGCGCGGCAGCGGCGGGCCACAGGCCACGCTCCTGCAGCAGTTGCAGCACCGCGTCGCCGGCGGGCGGCGAATCGGGTTCGGCTGCTGCAGAGCCGGCCAGCACGGCCAACAGGCAGGCGGTGGCAACGAGGGTTCTGGGCATGGACGCCGCAGCATAGCAGCGGGGCGATGCCGGTCAATCCGGGCCGGCCGTGGCAGGATGCGGGCTCCACCCCTTCATTGCCAACACCATGTTCAAGGCCTTGCTGCTCGAAAAGGACGAAGCCGGCTTCCGTGCCAGCGTGTCCACGCTGGATGAAAACCGCCTGCCCGAGGGCGACGTGCTGGTCCAACCCGAATACTCCACGCTCAACTTCAAGGACGGCCTGGCGCTGACCAACCGCTCGCCCGTGGTCCGCGTGTGGCCCATGGTGCCGGGCATCGACGGCGCCGGTACCGTGCTGCAGAGCCAGCACCCCGACTGGAAACCGGGTGACCGCTTCGTGCACAACGGCTGGGGCGTGGGCGAAACCCACTGGGGTTGCCTGGCCGAACGCGCCCGACTCAAGGGCGACTGGCTGTTGCGACTGCCGGCCGCCTTCACGCCGCGCCAGGCGATGGCCATCGGCACCGCCGGCTACACGGCCATGCTGTGCGTGCTGGCCCTGGAACGCCACGGCGTCAGTGCTGGCGCGGGTGAAGTGCTGGTCACCGGCGCCACCGGCGGCGTGGGCAGCGTGGCCATCGCACTGCTGGCCCGCCTGGGCCACCGCGTGGTGGCCGCCAGCGGCAAGCCGGCCGAAGCCGGGTATCTGCAGGCGCTGGGCGCATCCGCCGTGATCGACCGTGCCGAGTTGGCGGCACCCGGCAAGCCCCTGCAGAAGGAGCGCTGGGCCGCGGTGGTCGATGCCGTGGGCAGCCACACCCTGGTGAACGCGCTGGCGCAGACGCGGTACGGCGGCACCGTGGCAGCCTGCGGCCTGGCACAGGGCCACGATCTGCCGGGCACCGTGATGCCCTTCATCCTGCGCGGTGTGACGCTGGTGGGTGTTGACAGCGTGATGGCGCCCCGCGCGCTGCGCGAACAGGCCTGGGCCAGGCTGGCCCGCGACCTGGACCCGGCCCGGCTGGAAACCATGATCACCGAGACCGACCTGGCCGGCGCGACGGTGCAGGCCCAACGCCTGATGGCGGGCCAGGTGCGCGGGCGCGTCATCGTCAAGATTGCCTGAACCCCACCCGGTGCGTCAGCGCAGCGCAAGCACGGGGGCGAAAATGGCCAGCACACCGGGCGGGCGAAAGGGCCGGCACACGGGGCAAAATGGCCGGCGCACCGGGCGGGCAGACGCCGGATAGGCACCCATCGGGTGCCTCAACAACCGACCTTATCGGAGACAAGCCATGACGAGCTACGCAGAGTTCCATCGCCGGTCGTTGACCGACCGTGATGCCTTCTGGTCCGAACAGGCCACGCTGATCGACTGGAAGACACCTTTCACCCAGGTCTGCGACTACAGCAATCCACCTTTCGCGCGCTGGTTCGTCGGCGGCGCGACCAACCTGTGCCACAACGCGGTGGACCGCCATCTGGCCACGCGGCCCGACCAGAACGCACTGGTCTTCGTCAGCACCGAGACCAACCAGGAAACGGTCTACAGCTTCCGCCAGTTGCATGCCGAAGTGCAGCGGATGGCGGCCACGCTGCAAAGCCTGGGCGTGAAGAAGGGCGACCGCGTCCTCGTCTACATGCCGATGATCCCCGAGGCCGCCTTCGCGATGCTGGCCTGTGCGCGCATCGGTGCCATCCACTCGGTGGTGTTCGGCGGCTTCGCCAGCGTCAGCCTGGCCAGCCGCATCGATGATGCGGAACCCACGGTGATCGTGAGCGCCGATGCCGGCAGCCGCGGCGGCAAGGTGGTGGCCTACAAGCCGCTGCTGGACGAGGCCATCAAGCTGGCCGCGCACAAGCCCGCCAAGGTGCTGATGGTCAACCGGGGGCTGAGCCCCTTCGAGCGCGTGGCCGGCCGCGACGAGGACTACGCGAGCTGGCGCGACCAGCACCTGAACACCACCGTGCCGTGCGAATGGGTCGACGCCACGCACCCGAGCTACACGCTGTACACCAGCGGCACCACGGGCAAACCCAAGGGCGTCCAGCGCGACACCGGCGGTTACGCCGTGGCGCTGGCCGCCAGCATGAAGCACATCTTCATGGGCAACGCCGGCGAGACCTACTTCAGCACCAGCGACATCGGCTGGGTCGTGGGCCACAGCTACATCATCTACGGCCCGCTGATCGCCGGCATGGCCACCATCATGTATGAAGGCCTGCCCATCCGGCCCGACGCCGCCATCTGGTGGAGCCTGGTCGAGAAGTACAAGGTCACCGTGATGTTCAGCGCCCCCACGGCGGTGCGGGTGCTCAAGAAGCAGGACCCGGCGGCCCTCAAGAAGCATGATCTTTCCAGCTTGCGTGCCCTGTTCCTGGCCGGCGAGCCGCTGGACGAACCGACCGCGCAGTGGATCAGCGACAGCCTGGGCCGCCCCATCATCGACAACTACTGGCAGACCGAGACCGGCTGGCCCATCCTGGGCCTGTGCAATGGGGTCGAGAAGGCGGCCACCAAGTTCGGCTCGCCGGGCAAGGCGGTGTACGGCTACGACGTCAAGCTGTTCGATGAAGTCACCGGCGATGAACTGACCGGTGCCAACCAGAAGGGCGTCGTGGCCATCGAAGGCCCGCTGCCCCCGGGCTGCATGCAGACGGTGTGGCGGGACGATGCGCGCTTCGTCAACACCTACTGGAAGAGCATCCACGGCCGCACGATGTACAGCACCTTCGACTGGGGCATCCGCGACGAAGACGGCTACTTCTTCATCCTGGGTCGCACCGATGACGTGATCAACGTCGCCGGCCACCGCCTGGGCACGCGCGAGATCGAAGAGAGCATCTCCAGCCATCCGGCCATTGCCGAAGTGGCGGTGGTCGGTGTGGCCGACCAGCTCAAGGGGCAGGTGGCGATGGCCTTTGCGGTGCTGAAGGACGCCAGCCGCGCCGCCACGCCCGAGCTGGCGCTCAAGCTGGAGGGCGAGATCATGAAGGTCGTGGACGACCAGCTGGGGGCGGTGGCCCGCCCGGCGCGTGTGCGCTTCATCCAGGCCCTGCCCAAGACGCGCTCGGGCAAGACGCTGCGGCGCGCCATCCAGGCGGTTTGCGAAAGCCGCGACCCGGGTGACCTGACGACGATGGAGGATCCAGGGGCCCTGCAGCAGATCCGCGACCTGGTGGTCATCCGCTGACGTTGCCCCGGAGCCGGAGGGCGGGATGCAAGGGCCGGAGCCCCGGGCGGTGCGAAAACACCACCTTAGGGTGCCGCTCTAGGCCCGCCGTGGCCGGAACTGCCCCGCGGCGCGGGATAATGCACCCAGACCACGCGGACGCTCCTGAGGGAGGGCGGCGTCGCTGATGGCGCCACGCCTATGAGCAGCACTGAACAGATCATCTTCGACATCATCGCCAAGACGTGCTCGATCGAGCGCGGCCGCATCACGCTGGACTCCACCTTGAAGGACCTGGACGTGCATTCGCTGGATGCCGTGCAGGTGCTCTTCGAGATCGAAGACCGCTTCAACATCTCGGTTCCCGAGCGCGAGGATCAGTATTCCGCGGGCACGGTGCGCGAACTGATCGAAGGCGTGGATCGGCTGGTGGCCGCCAAATCACCGGTTGCCTGAAGCAGCGGTCCTGCCATGCGCCGCGTCGTGATCACCGGCATGGGCTGCGTGAGCGCCCTGGGCAGCAGCGCCCAGGCCGCCTGGGCCGGCATGCGCGAGGGCCGGGCCGGCATCGGCCCGCTGGTCGGCTTGAGCGGCTATGAACTGCGCACGGCCATCGCCGGTCAAGCACGCGACTTCGACCCTGCTGCCCACTTCGACGAGAAGCGGCTGATCCTGCTGGACCCGGTTTCGCAGTACGCGCTGGTGGCGGCGCGAGAAGCGCTGGCCCAATCGGGTCTGGAAAAGGCCAGCTTCGAGGGCGAGGTGGGTGAGCGCGCCGCCGTGATCATCGGCACCGGCATCGGTGGGGCTTCGACCCAGGATCACATGGCGCGGCGGCTGTATGCCGAGGGCAACCCCCGTGTGCACCCGATGGCCATCGTGCGCGTGATGCCCAACGCGCCGGCATCGCAGATCTCGCTCGAATTCGGCTTGCGTGGACCGACCTTTGCCGTGGCCAGTGCCTGCGCTTCATCCAACCACGCGATGGCCCAGGCCCTGCTGCTGCTGCAGACGGGGGGCGCCGATGTCGCGCTGGCCGGTGGCGTGGAAGCCTGTGTCACGCTGGGCATCGTCAAGGCCTGGGAGGCCATGCGTGTGATGGCCGACGACACCTGCCGCCCCTTCAGCAAGGGCCGCCGCGGCCTGGTTCTGGGCGAAGGCGCGGGCGTCTTCGTGCTGGAGACCCTGGAGCACGCCCGCGCCCGGGGTGCACCCATCCTGGCCGAGTTTGCCGGCGCTGGCATGTCGGCCGATGCCGCGGACATCGTCATGCCCGACGCTGGTGGTGCTTCACGCGCCATGCGCGCCGCGTTGACCCAGGCGGGCCTGGCGCCGCAGGATGTGGGCTACATCAACGCCCACGGCACTGGCACCGTGGCCAACGACACCACCGAAACACGTGCCATCCGCGCGGTCTTTGGCGCGCACGCCGATGCCTTGGCGGTGTCGTCCACCAAGTCCATGCACGGCCATGCACTGGGCGGCGGCGGGGCCATCGAACTGGTGGCCGTGCTTGGTGCGTTGCAGGACGACGTGCTGCCGCCCACCATCAACTACCTGGAACCCGATCCGGCCTGCGACCTGGATGTGGTGCCCAACCAGCCACGCCAGCGCCGCATCGACGCCGCGTTGAGCAACAGCTTTGCCTTCGGCGGCCTGAACGCCGTCCTCGCGCTGCGCCGCTTCAGGCCGTAGACGGGCCTGCACCCTCCGAAGAGGGTGCCCCCGGGTTACCGACCGGCGGGTGATGGCCGGCGTTCGCGTCAGCGGCCAGACTGCGGGCTCCTGAAGCCTCGGAGCCTGCGATGCCCATGCCCCCCCTGGTCCCCCGCCGCCGCTTTCTGGCCTGCTGGGCCGGCGCGGCCGCTGGCTGCGTGTTGCCGTCCCTTGGATGGGCCCGCAGCAGCGCGCCGGCCTTGTTGCTGGCCACCGATGCGCCGGCGGATGTCGACCCCAGCGGCTACCTGGTGAGCGAGAAGTTCGACGGCGTTCGGGCCTTCTGGGATGGCCACCAGTTGCGGCTGCGCGGCGGTACACCAGTCGCGACGCCGGTCTGGTTCGGCGCGGGCCTGCCGGCCATGGCATTGGACGGTGAACTCTGGCTGGGTCGGGGTCGCTTCGATGCCGTCTCCGGCCTGGTGCGCAGCGGTCGTGTCGACGCACCGGCCTGGCGTGCCGTGCGCTACCTGGTCTTCGAGCTTCCCGCAGCACCCGGCAGCTTCGCCCAGCGTGCGCAGCGCCTGCAGGAGCTCTCGGCTGCCAGTCCGCCGGGGCCCTGGGAGCCCATCGTGCAAAGCACGCTGCGGGATCAGGCTGCGCTGCGCTCGCGCCTGGCGCAGGTCGTGGACGCCGGTGGCGAAGGGCTGATGCTGCATCGCGCCGATGCGCCCTACGTGACCGGTCGCAGCGGCGTCTTGCTCAAGCTCAAGCCGCTGCAGGATGCCGAAGCCGTGGTGCTGGCCCATCTGCCGGGCCGCGGACGCCATCAGGGCCGTCTGGGTGCCTTGCTGGTGCGCAGCGAAGGCGGAGTGATCTTCCGCCTGGGAACCGGTTTCAGCGATGCCCTGCGGGACGCGCCACCGCCCGTCGGTGCAGTACTGACCTATACCCACCGCGGGCATACGCAGAACGGGCTACCACGCTTCGCCAGCTTCCTGCGGTTGCGTCACGCCGAAGGCTGAGCGGCCTGGCAGCCGGCCTCAGCCACGCAGGTGGCTGCTCGGCGCGGCCTCAGCCATGGCGCAAGCATGCGCCATGTCCTTCGTCAGCCACTCGCAGCCACGCAGGTGGCTGCTCGGCGCGGCCTCAGTTGCGGGCGTCGCTGGGGGCGTCGCAGCGCGGGTCCGTGCCGTAGGCCGCGCTGGTCACGCGGCCGTCGTCGGCGACCGAAGCCTGGAACCACAGGCAGTCGTTGGTCGGGTAGCGCCAGGACCACACCTCGCCGCCGGCCCGGCCGCCGTGGCGGCGTTCGCCTGGGGTGCCCAGCCAGCGCAGCAGGCCGTCGCGACGCAGGGCCGGAGCAGATTGCACGGCGAGGAACTCGGACTCGTTGAGGACCTGGCGCGCCTGCGCGAGACGGCCGTTGACGTCGATGTCCATCATCCAGGTGGTGCGCCCGTAGGGGCCGCTGGCGTATTCCAGCCGCTCAAGACCGCCTTCCAGCGTGTAGCGCGCCGTGGGCGAGCCCCAGGTCCGCAGCAATTCCGTCCGCGCCAACCCCGGCGCCGGCGCCAGCTGCGCGCAGGCGACAAATCCCCAGGCGATGAAAGTCAGGCCGGCCAGGCGCAACGGATTCATGCCCAGAGCATGCCACCACCGCCAGGGCCGCGCCAGCGGTGCTGTCAGAAGGGGGCCGCAGGGCGCGTCACAGCACTTCGCTGGCGAAGTCCGCCAACCGCGAGCGTTCGCCCCGTGCCAGCATCACATGCCCGCCGTGCGGCCAGCCCTTGAAGCGGTCGACGGCATAGGTCAGGCCGGATGAGCCCTCGGTGAGATAGGGCGTGTCGATCTGTGCCAGGTTGCCCAGGCAGACGATCTTGGTGCCGGGGCCGGCGCGGGTGATCAGCGTCTTCATCTGCTTGGGCGTCAGGTTCTGCGCCTCGTCGATGAGCAGGAACTTGTTGAGGAAGGTGCGCCCGCGCATGAAGTTCAGGCTCTTGATCTTGATCTTGCTGCGCACCAGGTCGTTGGTGGCGGCGCGGCCCCACTCGCCCGCGCTGGTGTCGGTGCGCGCCAGTACCTCGAGGTTGTCGTCCAGCGCACCCATCCAGGGGCCCATCTTTTCTTCCTCGTTGCCAGGCAGGAAGCCGATGTCGTCACCCACCGGCACGGTGACGCGGGTGACGATGATCTCGGTGTAGCGCCGCTCGTCCAGCACCTGGGCCAGCCCGGCGGCCAGGGTCATCAGCGTCTTTCCGGTGCCGGCGGTGCCGGTGAGGGTGATGAAGTCGCACTCCGGATCCATCAACAGGTTGAGCGCGAAGTTCTGCTCGCGGTTGCGCGCCGTCACGCCCCAGACGGCGTTCTTGCCGTGGGTGTAGTCGCGCAGCGTCTTGAGCACCGCGGTCTTGCCGGTGATCTCGGAAACCCGTGCGTACAGCGGTGCAGCGCCCGCCACCTCGAGGTAGACGAACTGGTTGATCATCAGCGCCGGCACCAGCGGCCCGCTGATGCGGTAGAAGGTGTGGCCGCCCTGCTGCCAGCTCTCCATGGTCTTGCCATGGCGATCCCAGAAGTCCGCCGGCAAGGGCAGCACGCCGGTGTAGAGCAGGTCGCCGTCGTCCAGCGTCTTGTCGCTGAAGTAGTCCTCGGCCGGCAGGCCCAGGGCGCGTGCCTTGACGCGCATGTTGATGTCCTTTGACACCAGCACGACTTCGCGCCCCGGGTGCTGCTCGCGCAGGCTCTGCACCACACCCAGGATCTGGTTGTCCGCCTTGCCTTGGGGCAGGCCGGCCGGCAGCTTGAAGTCCAGCAGCATGGTCTGGAAGAACAGCTTGCCGCCGGCTTCGCGATGGCCGGTCTTGGACAGGTCGATGCCGATGCGCGGGTCCAGCGCGCCGTCCTTGTCGGTGAAGCTGCTTGCGCCGGCCAGCGCGTCCAGGTCACGGCTGACCTGACGCACGTTGCGCGACACCTCGCTCATGCCTTTCTTGTGGCCGTCCAGTTCCTCCAGCGTGATCATCGGCAGGAAGATGTCGTGCTCCTCGAAGCGGAACAGGCTCATCGGGTCGTGCATCAGCACGTTGGTGTCGAGCACGAAGAGCTTGGGCGGGCCCACGTGGCGCGGCTTGCGGGGCCTGGCCTGCGTCTGAGTTGCCGGCCGGGCGGGGGGTGGTGCCACGGCCTCGGCAGCCCGGCGCGAGCGCGTCAAGGCGACCACCGGTTGCGGCTCATGGCCATCGTGCAGATCCAGCGCGACCTGCTCCGGTGGTTCGGCCATGCGCGTCCTGGCCGATCGCTTGTCGGCACGCGGCGCGGCCTGGGCCTCGTAGTCGGCACTCTTGAGCAGGTCACCCTTCTTGGATGGCGGCTTGGGCAGGGGCATGCGAAGGGACCTCAACGGAAAGCAAAAAAGCCGCACAGGGACCTGTGCGGCTTCATCGGTGAGCAATGGGCACGTCGGCGGTGTGCGCGGGCTGCGGGCAGGTTCAAGCGGCCTTCTTCAGTGCCTTCACGGCCTTCAGGACTTCTTCCACGTGGCCGGCCACCTTGATGCCTCGCCATTCGGCGCGCATGACACCCGCGGCGTCCATCAGGAAGGTGCTGCGTTCGATGCCCTTGACCTTCTTGCCGTACATGATCTTGTTCTTGACCACGCCGAACATGTGGCAGAGCTTTTCTTCGGTGTCGGCGATCAGTTCGAACGGCAGTTCGAGGTTCTGCTTGAACTTCTCGTGGCTGGCCATGTTGTCGCGCGAGACGCCGAAGACCACTGCGCCGGCCTTCAGGAAATCCTTGTGCTGGTCCCTGAACTGCATGGCCTCCGTCGTGCAACCGGGTGTGTTGTCCTTCGGGTAGAAGTACAGCACGACGGCCTTGCCCAGATGGGACTGGGGTGTGAACTTCACGCCACCCGTGGCCAGGGCTTCGAATTCGGGGAGTGGCTTGTTGATGACAGGCGTCATGGGTGGTTTTCTCGCACTGCGCAGAGGCCGAGGCCGGCTCAACGCACGATTATAAAGTCATCGGGCTGCTGGGCCGGGTGGGCCTGACCCCCACCAAGGTTCAGCCGGCCGATTCCACCAGCAGCGCAGCGACCACGGCGCGGCCCTCGCTGACCAGCACGTTGTAGGTGCGGCAGGCGGCCGGCGTGTCCATCGTTTCGACGCCGATGCGCCGCTCGAGCAAAGGGCGCAGCAGGGCCGCGGCGAGAAAGCGCTGGCGGGTTCCGCTGCCGACGATGACGAGTTCAGGCTGCAGGCCCAGCACCTGCAGGAAGTGAGCCTCCGTCAGGTCGGACAGCCTGGCCACGGGCCAGGCCTGCACCTGGCCCACCCAGGGCACCAGCAGGCTGTGCGCATGCATGCTGCCGCCGACCCACAGGCGCTGCGGTTCATGGCGGCTGATGACGTTGACCCCCGCGGCGGTGTCGGGCTGGAACTTCATGCGTGGATAATTCTAGGTTCGCCGGGGCCTGTTGGCCCCTTTGTGGCCGAGCCCCTCGAGAACCTCCATGAAACCCCTGGCCAAATCCGCCAAGCTTGCCAACGTCGCCTACGACATCCGCGGCCCCGTGCTCGACAAGGCGCGCCAGATGATGGACGAGGGGCACAAGATCATCCAACTCAACATCGGCAACGTCGCCGCCTTCGGGCTCGAGCCGCCCGACGAGATCGTGCAGGACATGATCCGCAACCTGCCGCACACGGCGGGCTACACCGACAGCAAGGGGCTGTTCGCACCGCGCAAGGCCGTCGTGCATTCGACGCAGGAAAAGGGTGTCAAGGGTGTCACGGTGGACGACGTCTACCTGGGCAACGGTGCTTCCGAACTGATCCAGATGAGCATGCAGGCCTTGCTCAACGACGGCGACGAACTGCTGATCCCGGCACCGGACTTCCCGCTCTATACCGCGGTGGTGGGCCTGTCCGGCGGCACGCCGGTGCACTATGTCTGTGACGAGCAGGCCGGCTGGATGCCCGATATCGATGACATGCGACGCAAGATCACGCCGCGCACGCGCGGCATCATCGTATGCAACCCCAACAACCCCACGGGCGCGCTGTACCCGGACAGCGTGCTGCTGCAGATCATCGAACTGGCGCGTCAGCACCAGCTGGTGGTGTTTTCCGACGAGATCTACGACAAGACGCTCTACGACGGCCACACGCATACCAGCATGGCCAGCCTGGCCGATGACGTGCTCTTCGTCACCTTCAACGGGCTGTCCAAGAACTACCGCTCCTGCGGCTATCGTGCCGGCTGGATGGTGGTTTCGGGCGAGAAGCGCCATGCGCGCGACTACATCGAAGGCCTGAACATGCTGGCCAGTCTGCGCCTGTGCAGCAACACGCCGGGCCAGCTTGCCATCCAGACCGCGCTGGGCGGCTACCAGAGCATCAAGGACCTGGTGGCACCGACGGGCCGGCTGTGCCGGCAGCGGGACCTGGCCTACCACCTGTTGATGCAGATACCCGGTGTCAGCGTGGTCAAGCCCAAGGCGGCGCTGTACATGTTCCCGCGGCTGGACCCCAAGGTCTACCCGATCACCGACGACCAGCAGTTCGCCTACGAACTGCTGGCCGAGGAGAAGGTGCTGATCGTGCAGGGCACCGGCTTCAACTGGATCGCACCGGATCACTTCCGGCTGGTCTTCCTGCCCAACGTGGACGACCTCAGCGAAGCCATCGGCCGCATCGAGCGCTTTCTGGCGCATTACCGCAAACGTCACTCCGTCTGAGCATGTCTGAAGCCCTGAAAGCCCCCATGAACCCCATCCAAGTCGGCCTGCTGGGCATCGGCACCGTCGGCAGCGGCACCTTCAAGGTGCTGCAGCGCAACCAGGAAGAGATCCGCCGGCGCGCCGGCCGTGGCATCCAGATCACCATGGTGGCGGACCTGGACACGGCCCGCGCCCGTGCCGTGGTCGGCGAGGGCGTGCAGGTGGTGAGCGACGCGCGGCAGGTCATCGCCAACCCGGCCATCGAGATCGTTGTCGAGCTCATCGGTGGCTATGGCATCGCCAAGGCCCTGGTGCTGGAGGCCATCGCTGCCGGCAAGCACGTGGTCACCGCCAACAAGGCCTTGCTGGCCGTACACGGCAGCGAGATCTTCGCCGCAGCGCGCGACAAGGGTGTCATCGTGGCGTTTGAAGCCGCCGTGGCCGGTGGCATCCCCATCATCAAGGCCTTGCGCGAGGGGCTGACGGCCAACCGCATCCAGTGGGTGGCCGGCATCATCAACGGCACCACCAACTTCATCCTGAGCGAGATGCGGGCCAAGGGCCTGGACTTCGGCGCCGTCCTGAAACAGGCGCAGGCGTTGGGTTACGCCGAAGCCGACCCGACCTTCGACATCGAAGGCGTGGACGCCGCGCACAAGCTCACCATCATGAGCGCCATCGCGTTCGGCATTCCCGTGCAGTTCGACAAGGCCTACATCGAAGGCATCACGGGCCTGCAGGCGGCCGACATTCGCTATGCCGAACAGCTGGGCTATCGCATCAAGCTGCTCGGCGTCACCCGGCGGCGGTTCGATCTGAAGACGGCCGGCGGCGGGGCCGGTGGGATCGAATTGCGCGTGCACCCCACGCTGGTGCCCAGCGCAAGGCTGATCGCCAATGTCGAAGGCGCGATGAACGCCGTGGTGGTGCAGGGCGACGCCGTGGGCACCACGCTGTACTACGGCAAGGGCGCCGGCAGCGAGCCCACGGCCAGCGCCGTCGTGGCGGACCTGGTGGACATCACCCGTCTGGCCACCGCCGATCCCGACCACCGCGTGCCGCACCTGGCCTTCCAGCCCGGCATGCTGGCCGCCACGCCCATCCTGCCCATCGACCAGGTGGTGACGGCCTTCTACCTGCGCCTCGTGGTGGCCGACAAGGCCGGGGTGCTGGCCCGCATCACGGGCATCCTGGCCGACAACGACATCTCCATCGACGCCGTGCTGCAGCGTGAAAGCGCCGAAGGCGAAAAGCAGACCGACCTCATCATCCTGACGCACGACACGGTCGAAGGCCGCATGACGGCCGCGCTGGCCCAGATGCAGGCCTTGCCCACCGTGCTGGCGCCGATCGTGAGGATCCGCAAGGAGGAGCTGAGTTGAAATACATCAGCACCCGGGGCGACCGCACCGAACGCGGCTTTTCGGACATCCTGCTCGAAGGCCTGGCGCCAGACGGTGGGCTGTACCTGCCGACGCACTATCCGCGGGTCGACGCCGCCCGCCTCGGCCGCTGGCGAGGCCTGCGCTACGCGGATCTGGCCTTCGAGATCCTGTCGCTCTACATCGACGACATCCCCGCTGCCGATCTGCAGCGCCTGTGCGACAGGACCTACACCGAAGCGGTGTTCGGCACGCCGCAGATCACGCCGCTGAAGACGCTGCAGCCGGGCCTGTACCTGCAGGCCCTGTCCAACGGCCCCACGCTGGCCTTCAAGGACATGGCCATGCAGTTGCTGGGCCAGCTGTTCGAGTACGAACTGGCGCGCCGCGGCGAAGAGCTCAATATCCTGGGCGCCACAAGCGGCGACACCGGCAGCGCGGCGGAATATGCGATGCGCGGCAAGCGGGGCGTGCGTGTCTTCATGCTCAGCCCGCATGGCCGCATGAGCCCCTTCCAGCAGGCGCAGATGTTCAGCCTGCCCGACGCCAACATCCACAACATCACCATCGAAGGCGTGTTCGACGACTGCCAGGACATCGTCAAGGCCGTCAGCAACGACCTGGATTTCAAGCGGACGCACCGCATCGGCACCGTGAACAGCATCAACTGGGCGCGCCTGCTGGCCCAGGTGGTGTACTACTTCGCTGGCTACTTTCAGGCCACGCAGTCCAACGATCAGACAGTGGACTTTGCCGTGCCCTCGGGCAACTTCGGCAACATCTGTGCCGGCCATGTGGCCCGCATGATGGGCCTGCCTATCGGTCAGCTGGTGCTCGCCACCAATGAAAACGACGTGCTGGACGAGTTCTTCCGCACCGGCACCTACCGTGTGCGCGCCACCGCCGAGACCCACGAGACCTCCAGCCCCAGCATGGACATCAGCAAGGCCAGCAATTTCGAACGCTTCGTGTTCGACCTGTTGGGCCGCGACGGTGCCCGCACCGCCGAGCTGTTCGGTGCCACGCTGGCCCGGGCCGGCGGGTTCACGCTGGATGCCGCGGCCTTTGCGCCAGCCACGCGCCAGGGCCAGGGCGGTTTCGGTTTCGTCTCGGGCTGCAGCACCCACGCCGACCGGCTGGCCACCATCGGCCAGACCTGGCGCCAGAGCGGCGTACTGATCGACACGCACACGGCCGACGGCCTGAAGGTCGCGCTCGCGCACCAACGGCCCGGTGTGCCGATGCTGGTGCTGGAAACCGCGCTGCCGGCCAAGTTCGCCGAAGCCATCCGCGAAGCCACTGGCCAGGATCCGCAACCACCTGCGGCGCTGCGGGGTATCGAGAAGCTGCCCCGGCGCTTCACGGTGATGAAGCCCGACGTGGCTGCGGTGAAGGACTACATCCACCGGCACTGCAGCGCATGAAGGACCCGCGAGCGCTGCTGAGCCTGGACGAAGCGCTGCTGCGCCTGGTGGCCGCAGCGGCGCCACGCCGCATTGCGCAGCAGGAGACGGTTTCCACCTTCGATGCGCTGGGGCGTGTGCTGGCGGCCGACGTGAAGTCCACGCTGGACGTGCCGCCGGCCGACAACACTTCGATGGACGGCTATGCGCTGCGCGCGGCCGATGTGCCGGGGCCTGGCACGGTACTGGTGGTCTCGCAGCGCATCCCGGCGGGTGTGGTGGGCGTGCCGCTGCAGCCGGGCACCGCGGCCCGCATCTTTACCGGTGGCCAGGTGCCCGCGGGCGCCGATGCCGTGGTGATGCAGGAGCACTGTGAGGCACGGCCCGGTGCCGGCCTGGGCCAGGTGCGTGTGGACACCGTCCCGGCGCCCGGCCAGTGGATACGACGTGCGGGCGAAGACGTGCGGTGCGGTGCCACGGTGCTGGCGGCCGGTACGAGGCTCACCCCGCAAGCGCTGGGCATGGCAGCGTCGGTAGGTGCCGCCACTGTGCCGGTGCTGCGCCGGCCCCGGGTGGCGGTGTTTTCCACCGGCGACGAACTGGCCATGCCGGGCGAACCCCTGAAGCCCGGTGCCATCTACAACAGCAACCGCTATACCCTGCGCGCGCTGCTGCAGGCCGCGGGATGCGAGGTGCAGGATCTGGGCATCGTGCCCGACCAGCTGGGCGCCACGCGCGCTGCGCTGCGTCGTGCCGCAGCCGGCAGCGATCTGATCCTCACCTCGGGCGGAGTGTCGGTGGGCGAGGAAGACCACCTCAGGCCGGCCGTCAACGCCGAAGGCGCGCTGGATCTGTGGCAGATCGCCATGAAGCCCGGCAAGCCACTGGCCTTCGGCCATGTCGGTGAGGCGCTTTTCATGGGGCTGCCGGGCAATCCGGTGTCGAGTTTCGTGACCTTCCTGCTGGCCGTCGCGCCCGTGCTGCGCGCCTTGCAAGGCATGCAGACCACGGGACCTGCGGCACTGAGCCTGCGGGCCGACTTCGACTGGCCCAGGCCGGACCGCCGGCGCGAGTTCCTGCGCGCGCGGCTGAACGCGGCGGGTGGCCTGGAGCTATTCAGCAACCAGAGCTCGGGCGTGCTGAATTCCACCGTCTGGGCCGACGGCCTCGCGGACATTCCCGCCGGCCAGGTCGTGCAACGGGGCGATGCGGTACGCTTTCTGCCGATGGACAGTCTGGTTTGGCGATGAAGGTTCAGGTGCGGTACTTCGCGGCCCTGCGCGAAGCCCTGGGCAGCGGCGAAGCCTTTGAAGTGCCCGAAGGGCAGACGCTGGGAGATCTGCGCGACACGCTGATTGCCCGCGGGGGGGCTCATGCCGAGCTACTGGCCCGTGGCCGTGCCGTGCGGTGTGCCCTCAACCAGGCCATGGCCGATGAATCCGTCGTGCTGCCATCGGGTGCCGAAGTGGCCTTCTTTCCACCGGTCACGGGTGGCTGACCCCATGCCACGCGTCAGCATCCAGACCCAGGACTTCGACCTCGGCGCCGAGGTGGCGCGCCTGCGGGCCGGCGATGGTGGCGTGGGCGCGGTGGCCTGCTTCGTAGGCACGGTGCGCGAGCGCAGCGATGGCCAACAGGTCCAAGCGATGGAACTCGAGCACTACCCTGGGATGACCGAGGCCGCCATCGAGTCCATGATCGACCAGGCGCTGGCGCGTTTCGAGATCCGGGCCGCGCGTGTGGTGCACCGGGTGGGCCTCCTGGAGGCCGGCGAGCAGATCGTGCTGGTGGTGGTCAGTGCCGCCCACCGGGGGCAGGCCTTCCAGGCCTGCGAGTTCCTGATGGACTATCTGAAGACCCAGGCACCCTTCTGGAAGAAGGAAACGACACCCGAGGGCGCGCGCTGGGTGGACGCACGCGTCGCCGACGACCAGGCCCTGGCACGCTGGGGCATAGGTGCCGGCAACGCGACGGCCCCTTGAACGCCACCCGATCCGGAAGGCCGAACATCGATACCCGTACGCTGCGACAGACGCTGGGCCGGTTTGCCACCGGCGTCACCCTGGTCACCTGCTGTGACCCCGAGGGCCGCTTCGTGGGCCTGACGGTCAATTCCTTCAGCTCGCTGTCGCTGGATCCGCCGCTGGTGCTGTGGTCGCTCCAGGAAGGCGGCCCGAACATGAAGGCCTTCCTGGCGGCCACGAGCTTTGCCGTGAACGTGCTGGCGGAATCTCAGATCAGCCTGTCGCAACGCTTCTCAGGGGGCGAACCGGACCGCTTTGCCGAGGGCGACTGGTCGCTCGGTGCACACGGTGCGCCCATCCTGGAAGGCTGCTGCGCCGTCTTGCAGTGCCGCAGCGTTTCCCATCAGGTGGCGGGTGATCATCGGCTCTTCATCGGGCAGGTGCTGCATTGCGCCGACCGCGACCTGCCGCCGCTGCTGTTCCACAGCGCCTGCTACCGCAGGCTGGGGGCGCGCCTCTAGGACAGGCCCACAGGTGCGAGGCCTGATGCCGGCGGCCCAGGCTTGAAATCCACCCGCAGGCGCCCCAATTCAGGGGCAGACCGGAGGATTTCCCCATGCGCATCGACAAGCTCACGACCGCCTTCCAGCAGGCACTGCAAGACGCGCAGAGCGCGGCTGTGGCCCGCGACAACCCCTACATCGAGCCGGCCCATCTGCTGGCGGCGATGCTGCAGCAGGCCGATGGCCCACGTTCGCTGCTCGAGCGGGCGGGCGCCAAGGTGTCGGCGCTGGATACCGCGATGGAGACCGCGATCCGCAATTCGGTGCCGGGCATCGATGCGGAATGCGGCGG
>DAORNK010000049.1:0-17554 GCA_035440985.1 Rubrivivax sp.
GCCCAGCGGCCTGAGGTGGATGTCGGCCATGCCGGTCAGCAGCAGGTCGCCATCGCGTGACAGGCGGAACTGACCGAAGCGCGCCTCCTCGAAGGTCTTGGCCTGCCCTTCCTTGAAGAACCACGCGTCGGTGCCGAGAATCCAGTGTCCGCCCTTGCGCTTGAGCCGCACCGGACGCTCCTCCGGGCCGTGGCGGGCGCCGAGTCCGACCCGCACCTGCCCTGGCCCGCCCATGCGGCCGGCGACGCCCCGCTGCGTGGCCTTCGTGTGCTGGATCTGACGCGCATCCTGGCCGGCCCGGTGGCCGGGCGCACACTGGCCGCCTACGGCGCCGACGTGATGCTGGTGAATTCACCCCAGCTGCCCAACATCGACAACATCGCCGACACGAGCCGGGGCAAGCTGAGCGTCCATCTCGATCTGACTACGGCGCCCGGGCGCGACACCTTGCGGGCGCTGGTTCGACAGGCCGATGTCTTCCTGCAGGGTTACCGACCTGGCGCGCTGGCCAGGCTCGGCTTCGGTCCGCAGGCACTGGCCGAGTTGCGCCCGGGCATCGTCTGCGTGTCACTGTCGGCCTACGGCCGTACGGGTCCCTGGGCCGGGCGGCGCGGCTTCGACTCGCTGGTCCAGACGGCCACGGGCTTCAACATCGCAGAGGCCGAAGCCTTCGGCGCCGGGCAGCCGCTCGCGATGCCCCTGCAGGTGCTCGATTACAGCGCCGGATACTTGCTGGCCTTTGGCGCGCTGGCCGGGCTCATGCGCCAGCGCGAACGCGGCGGCAGTTGGCTCGCAGAGGTGTCGCTGGCCGGCGTGGGCCACTGGCTGCGGCGGCTGGGCCGGGTGGCCAATGGCGCCAAGGCCGCCGCCTTCACCGCCGCGGATGCACCGTTCGAGCGCTACGCACAGGACGAGGACAGCGGCTTCGGCCGGCTTCGTGCACTGCGGCATGCCGCTCAGTTCTCTGGCACGCCGGCGCGCTGGAAACGGCCCTCCGTGAGGCCGGGCACGGATCCCGCGCAATGGCCGCCGCGCTAGTCGGAGGCCGGGACTCGTCCCGCCGGTGGCTAGCACGACCGCGCCGGGCACGCAACGTGCTTGCTGGCGCGTCACCGTAGAGCGACGAGGAGCACGCGGATGAGCCTGACGCCGCAGCAGGTCGAGATCCTGCAATCCAGTTTCCGCATCCTCGAACCCTTGGGGGCGACGGCGGCCGACCTGTTCTACCGGCGGCTGTTCGAGCTGGACCCGTCGGCGGCGCCGCTGTTCAAGGGCGACATGAAGGAGCAGGGGCGCAAGTTCATGCAGGTGCTGGCCGTCGCGGTGGGCGGCATCTCGGGCCTCACCACGCTGGCACCCGTGATCAAGCAGCTCGGCATCCGCCATGCGATCTATGGTGTGCAGCCCGAGCACTACGACTCGGTGCGCGAGGCGTTGCTGTGGGCCATCGCGCGTGTGCTGCAGGATGCCTACACGGAAGAGGTGCGCACCACCTGGATGAGTGCCTACGCCGCGCTGGCCGGCGTGATGAAGGAAGCCGCCTGGGGCAAGCCGTAGTCCGGCGCGCTCTGGCAGCCATCGCCACGATCGTGGCGATCGTCTTCAGCGCGCCGCGCCCCGCACGCCCAGCTTGAAGGCGATCATCGCGCGCAGCTTGTTGGGCAGCACGGGTTTGATCAGCAGGTGGTAGTCGTGCACCAGCGCCTCGTCCTCGTGGCCCCCGAGGCTGCTGCCGGTGATCATGATGGCCGGCAGGTGCCGGCCCGACCAGCGCTGGCGGGCCGCCACCAGCGCGTCGATGCCGGTGCGGCCTTCGGGCAGCCGGTAGTCCACCAGCAGCAGGTCCGGCGTTTCGGCCGCAGGGCCGTCCAGCCAATCCTGCAGCGACCGCACGGTGTCGAACGAAGCGACGCGGGCGCCCCAGGCCTGCAGCAGCACGACCAGGCCTTCGCGCACCGCGGTTTCATCTTCGATGACGAGGATCAGGCGGTCTTCCAGCGTCAGGCCCAGTGGCCCCTTGCCGCCCGCTGCCGCATCGGTGGCGGCCACGTGGCGTTGCGCCTTGCCCATCGGCAGTTCCAGCGAAAAGACGGTCCCGTGTCCCACGCGCGAACGGACCGTGATCGGCGCCTGCATCAGGCCGGCCAGGCGCTTGACGATGGCCAGACCCAGGCCCAGACCCTTTCGGTGATGAGCCTCCAGCGGCCGGTTGGTCTGCGCCTGGTAGAACTCGTCCCATATGCGCGGGAGGCTGGATTCGGCGATGCCGATGCCGCTGTCCCACACCTGCAGCAGCAGACGACTGCCGTCGGGACCCTGGCGTTGCCGGCAGCTGACCAGCACGCCGCCATCGTCGGTGTAGCGGATGGCGTTGCTCACCAGATTGCGCAAGACGCGCTCCAGCAGCACCGGGTCGGCCTGGGCCACCAGGTGTTCACCGCGGAAGCTCAGCATCAGCCCCTTCTCGAAAGCCGTGGGTTCGAAGTGCAGGCGCAGGCGTGCGAACAGCTCACGCAGCCGCACCGGGGCCGGGCTGACGTCCACCCCGCCGGTATCGATGCGGGTGATGTCCAGCAACTCGCCGAACAACCCCTCCAGCGCATCGACCGACTCGTTGATGCTGTTGACCAGCGAGGCCACCTCGGGGTCGTGGCTGCGTTGGCGCAGGGCTTCGGCGAACAGACCCATCGCATGCAAGGGCTGACGCAGGTCATGGCTGGCAGCGGCGAAGAACTGGGTCTTGGCCCGGCTCGCGGCTTCAGCCGCGCGGCGGCCTTCGTCGGCCACGGCCATTTCCAGCCGCAGGCGCGACGCCAGTTCGTCGGTGCGGCTCTTGCGCGCGATGGCCTGGCCCAGCGCGCTGCTGTAGGTGCGCGCCATCAGCACCGTGATGCAGAACATCAGCGTCAGGATCACTGCCATCTGCAGGTGCATGGGCTGGCTGGTGTCGCTGGCCACGCGCACGATGGTGGGCGTGAGCACCAGGCACAGGAAGACCAGGAAGACCCGGGACTGCGACGCCAGCAACTGCACCGAAGCCAGGCAGTAGGTGTAGACCACCATCAGCAGCGCCAGCCGGTGGTAGGGCGTGCCCAGGCCCCAGAACAGCCACACCGCCAGACCCCACATCGCACCCTGGCACAACACCAGCACCACCCAGCTGCGCCGCCACAGGCGCAGCACATGGTTTTCAGTGCTGCGCTGCCGCCGAAAGCGCAAGTAGTGCGCCAGCCGCACCAGCCAAAGGGCCGTCACCACACCCAGCCAGCCGAGCAGGCGCAGCGGCTCGGCCAGCCCCCAGAAGACGTAGGCGATGATCAGCATGCCGAACAGGTTGCCCGTCAGCGTGGCAGGCGTCTGCACGTACAGCGACAGCAGATGGTCGATGCCGCTGTTGGGGGCGCCGGACGCCGGGCGCTCCGGAGCCCGGTCCGCCGCAGCCTCGGGCAGCGGCGCGGGCGGGGCGGTCAGCGCTGGGGTGGGCGCCACGAATACCCGCCCTGCCCCTGGGTCATCTGGCTCACCGCCAGCACGGCCTGGGTGCGCGAGCTGACCCCCAGTGCGCGCAGGACCGCGGCGACGTGGTCCTTGACGGTTTCCACCGACAGGTTGAGCTGCCGCGCGATGAGCTTGTTCGGCAATCCCTGCAGCAGCAGCGACAGCACTTCGGCCTGGCGCGGCGTGAGGCCCACGTCTTCGATGCGGGGCAGCTTCTGGTGCGGCTCGGCCTGCGCGGCCGGCCCCAGCGGTGCTTCGCCCAGGTTGCGCATCACGCCCGGAACAGTGTCGCCGGCCAGGCGGCTGCGCCCGAATTCCAGCCCCAGCATCGAAGGCGGCACGTACATCGAGCCCGTCATCACCATGCGCAGGGCTTCGTGCAGTTCACCGTGCGAGGACTTCTTGGGCACGTAGCCCATCGCACCGCTGTCGATGGCGCGGATCACGTCGCTGGCGCGGTCGCTGGCCGACACGACCACCACCGGCACGGCCGGGTAGGCGGCACGGAACTCGACCAGCACGTCGAAGCCGTCGGCATCACCCAGCGCCAGGTCCAGCAACACCAGGTCGTAGTCGGCATCGGCCGCCAGGGTTGCGCGCGCGGCAGCCGCACTGTCGACACCCACCACGGTGGTGTCGCTGCCTATGCTCTGGATCACGGCCTGCAGGGCCGCCAGGACCAGCGGATGATCGTCAACCAGCAGCACCTTCATGGAAACTCCGCGCCTCGTGTGGCGAGGCATTGTGTGGCAGGGCCGCGGCGCCGCCGGCCCCCACCTTTGGGGGTGGCTACACGAAGTGCCGGGACACCGACTCGGCCACACAGGCCGGCTTGGCCGAGCCGTGCAGCTCGAGGCAGGCTTCGGTGACCAGTTGGGCGCCACCTTCCAGCGGCTCGAAGGCCAGCAGCTTGAAGCGCCCGCGCAGCTGGCTGCCCACCCGCACCGGCGCCATGAAGCGCACCCGGTTCAGGCCGTAGTTGACCCCCATGCGCACGTCGTCGATGGCGAAGGCCGCCTCGAACAGCACCGGCATCAGGCTCAGCGTCAGAAAGCCATGCGCCACCGTCGTGCCAAAGGGGCCCTGGGCGGCCCGCACCGGGTCGCAATGGATCCACTGGTGGTCGCCGGTGGCCTGCGCAAAGAGATCGATGCGCGCCTGATCCACCGTCAGCCAATCGCTGCAGCCGATCTCGCGGCCCACCAGCTTGCGCACGTCCGCCAGATGCGGGTAGCGGTTCATCCGGCACGCACCCACTCGACCAGCGGCTGCCATTGCTCCAGGTCGCGCTCGACGCGGCTGGGCGCCACGTCCCACAGCGTCAGGCCGTGTGCGGCGAGCTGCACGTAGTTCTGGGTGTCGCGCAGCCAGCCCACCACCGGCACGGGCAGCGTGGCCAGGTAGTGGTGCAGCTGCTCGTTGGCGCGCGTGTGCTCGCGCACGCGCATGCCCACCAGACCCAGCTTGATCTCATGGCCACGGCGGTGCTGTCGCAGTTCGCGCACGAAGGCGTGGGTGGCCTGGATGTCGAACAGGCTGGGCTGCAGCGGAATCAGCATGCGGTCGGCGATGCGCATCACCGCGTCCAGCCGCTTGCCGCGCAGGCCGGCGGGCGTGTCGAGCACGACGTGGGTGGTGCCCTTGGGCGGGCGCACGATGTCATCGGCAGCGACGTCCCAGCCGCTGATGGCCGGTGCCTGTTGCGGGCGCAGGGCCAGCCACTGGCGCGCCGACTGCTGGCGATCCACATCGCCCAGCATCACGCGGTGGCCGGCAGCGGCCAGGCAGCCGGCGATGTTGGTGGCCAGGGTGCTCTTGCCCACCCCTCCCTTGGGGTTGGCGACCACGATCACGGGCATGGTGTGCTCCTGCGGTGGGTACGTCTTTGTCGGGTATGGTAGCCGTGACCGGCGAACCCAGCTCCCCCTCGAAGACCATGGCACAGATCCTCGTCATTGCCGCCCACCCGCACATGGAGCACTCGCGCGTCACCCGCAGCCTGCTGCACGCGGCCAGTGCGGCCGGCGCGCGGGTGGCGGTGCGCGACCTGTACGCCCTGTATCCGGACTACTTCATCGATGTCGCCGCCGAACGTGCGGCGCTGGCGGATGCCGGCCTCCTGGTCTGGCTGCACCCCGTGCACTGGTATTCGATGCCGCCGCTGCTCAAGCTCTGGCTGGACGAAGTCTTCGGCTTCGGGTGGGCCTACGGGCCCGGCGGGCGGGCGCTGGTCGGCAAGGACCTCTGGCTGGCCTGCTCCACCGGTGGCCCGGCCACCTCGTACCGGCCCGATGGCTACAACCGCTACTTCTTCGACGCCTTCCTGTACCCCTACGAACAGACCGCTGCGCTGGTGGGCATGCGCTGGCTGCCGCCACTGGTGCTGCACGGCGCGCACTATGCCGACCCGGCCACGGTCCAGGCGCACGCCGCGATGCTGGCCGAACGCCTGGCCAGTTGGCCGCAGTGGCCGGAGATCGCCGACCTGGAACCCGTGCCGGACTGCACCGTGCCAGCCGATGCGCGCCCGCGGGACTGAACGATGGAGCATGGCACCCCCTGGCTGACCTCCAGCCTGATCTACCTGGGCGCCGCGGTGCTGGCCGTGCCGCTGGCCCGTCTGCTGGGCCTGGGTTCGATCATCGGCTACCTCGGCGCCGGCATCGCCATCGGGCCCTGGGGCCTGAAGCTCGTGACCGATGCGCAGGCCATGCTGCACTTTGCCGAGTTCGGCGTGGTCCTGATGCTGTTCCTGGTCGGGCTGGAGCTGGAGCCGCGCCGGCTGTGGGCCTTGCGCCGCCCGATCTTCGGCTGGGGCAGCGTGCAGCTGCTGGGTTCGGCCGCCTTGATCGCCGCGCTGGGCATCGCCGCCGGCGTCGACTGGCGGCTGGCGCTGGTAGCCGGCCTGGGCCTGGGCATGAGCTCGACGGCCATCGGGCTGGGGGTGCTCAACGAGCGCAACCTGATGCCCACCACGGCCGGCCAGAGCGTGCTGAGCGTGGCGCTGCTGCAGGACATCGCGGCCATTCCCATCCTGGCCATCGTGCCCCTGCTGGCGGCACAGGGCGCAGCCCAGGCGGGCGGGGGCTGGGTCGGCGCCGGCAAGGCCGTGGGCATGATCGCGGCCATCGTGCTCGGCGGGCGGCTGCTGCTGCGCCCGGCGCTGCGCTGGATCGCCCGCAGCGAAACACCGGAAGTCTTCACCGCCGCGTCGCTGTTGCTGGTGGTGGCCACCGCCGCGCTGATGCAGAGCGTGGGCCTGTCGATGGCGCTGGGCGCCTTTCTGGCCGGGGTTCTGCTGGCCGAGAGCGAGTACCGGCGCGAGCTGGAGACCGATCTCGAACCCTTCAAGGGGCTGCTGCTGGGGCTGTTCTTCATCGCCGTGGGCATGAGCATCGACTTCGCCGTCGTGCTGGCCAGACCGGCCGTGGTGGCCGGCGTGGTACTGGGCTTCCTGTTGCTCAAGGCCGGGGTGCTGTGGGCGATGGCGCGCAGCATGCCCATTCCGCTGCTGGAGCGGCCGGTGTTCGTGGTGCTGCTGGCCCAGGGTGGTGAGTTCGGCTTCGTCGTGTTCCAGGCCGCCTTGGGCGGCGGCGTGATCGGCGCCGAAGCCTCCTCGCTGCTGGTGGCCGCGGTGGCCATCTCGATGCTGTTCACGCCGTTGCTGCTGGTGGCCACCGACCGCTGGCTGGCGCCACGCCTGGCCCGCCGCGCCGCACCGGATGGGCCGGCCGAGATCGCCGAGCCGCAGCAGGCCCCGATCATCATCTGCGGCTTCGGCCGCTACGGGCAGATCGTGGGCCGCCTGATCAATGCCAACGGCCTGTCGGCCACGGTGCTGGACCACTCGGCAGAAAACGTCGCCAGCGTGCGCCGCTTCGGCTGGCCGGCCTTCTTTGGGGACGCCACGCGGCTGGACCTGCTGCGCGTGGCCGGCGCCGCACAGGCCCGCGTGATCGTGGTGGCCATCGACGACGTCGAACAGAGCCTGGCCGTCGTCGATCTGGCGCGCCAGCACTTCCCCCAGGCCACGCTGGTGGCCCGCGCCCGCAATGTCACGCACTGGTACGGGCTGCAGGCGCGCGGCGTGCAGCACATCGAACGCGAGACACTGGACGCGGCCCTGATGAGCGGCCGCAGCGTGCTGGAACTGATGGGTTGGCAGGCCCACGCGGCGCGCACGCAGGCCCTGCGCTTCCGTCGGCACAGCATCGAGCTGCTGCACCAGATGGCACCGCACCAGGGCGACGAGAAGAAGCTGATCGCGGTGGCCCAGCAGGGCCGGCGCGAGCTGGAAGAACTGTGGCAACGCGAACGCTCGGAGCGCGCCCAGCGCCAGGCCGGCCAGGGCGCCGGATTTGCCGCGCCGGATCAGGCCAGGCCGTCCCAGAGCAGCTTGCCGCCCGACAGCAGCATGCCCAGGTAGGCCAACCGGTAGAACCAGGTCGGATCGATGCGCCGCACCAGGCGCACCCCCACCCAGACCCCGAGCGGCGCCAGCGGCAGCAGCACCGCCGAAGTGGCCATGTTGCGCAGGTCGATCAGGCCCAGGCCCATGTAGGGCAGCACCTTGGCGGCATTGACGGCCGCGAAGAAGACCGCCATCGTCCCGCTGAGGATCCGCGGCGCCATCTTCATGGGCAGCAGGTAGGCGCTGATCGGCGGCCCGCCGGCATGCGCGACAAAGCTGGTGAACCCCGACAGCACGGCACACAGGCGGCCCACCGCATGCGGTAGCGGCGGTGCATCGGGGCGCGAAGGCCAGAGCAGTCGCTGCGCCAGAAAGAGCAGGGTCAACGCACCCACCACGCCAGCCACCGCCTTGGCCGGCAGCACGCCGAACAGCAGCGTGCCGGCCACGATGCCCAGCAGCCCCGGAGGCACCAGCCGGCGCACCAGGGTCACGTCCCGTTCGCGCCAGAGCTGCTGCAGGCCGGTCGCATCCATCAGCATCAACAGCGGCAGCATGATGGCCGCGGCCTGCGGCACCGGAATCGTCATCGCCATCAAGGGCACGGCGATGCCGCTGAAGCCACTGGCAAACCCGCTCTTGGACAGCCCCGTCAGCAGTACCGCCGGCACGGCGGCGGCATAGAACCACGGATCGGTGACCAGCGGGATCGAATCAAACAAGCTGGCAGGCCTCGTCGAAGGCCAGGCGCGGGCTGCGCGGCATCAGGCCGGCCGGGTCGCCCTGGCCCAGCGTGCAGACGAAGTTGGTGCGTACCGAAGTGCCGGCCCAGAACGCGGCGTCCAGCCTGGCCGCGTCAAAGCCGCTCATGGGCCCGCAATCCAGGCCCAGCGCGCGCGCCGCCATGATCAGGTAGGCCCCTTGCAGGCTGCTGTTGCGCAAGGCCGTGGTCTCGATCAGCGCGGGCTGGCCGGCAAACCAGGCGCGGGCGTCGGTGTGTGGAAACAGCTGCGGCAACCGGTCGTGAAAGGCCATGTCCATCCCGATGATCACGGTCACCGGTGCCTGACGCACCTTGGCCACGTTGCCGGGGGCCATCGCAGCCAGCAGGCGCTCGCGTGCAGCGGCACTGCGCACAAAGACAAACCGCGCCGGGCAGCTGTTGGCTGCGGTGGGGCCCCACTTGAGCAGGTCGTAGAGGGCTCGCAGCGTCTCGTCCGGCAGCGGCGTGGGCAGGTAGGCGTTCTGGGTGCGGGCTTCGGTGAAGAGCCGTTCGGTGGTCGTGTTCATGCGGCAGCCGCTTGGGCAGGCTTGGGAGGGCGGGTCACAATTCTCGGATGTTCCAGCCCTCCCAGAACGATGTGCGGCGCTTCTTCTGCACCACCCGGGCCCGGATGGCGGCCGGCGCGCCGCTGGAGCCCATGCAGGCCGTGGCGGCGATGTGGATCGGTGAGCACCCGGAATACGACAGCGACCTGGCCGACGAGGCCGCCGCGTTGGCCGCCGTGTACACGGTGGAAGAAGGCCGCACCAACCCCTTCCTGCACCTGAGCATGCACCTGTCGATCCACGAGCAGATGGCCATCGACCAGCCCAGCGGCATACGGGCCGCGGTGCAGCGGCTGGCCGAGCGGCACCAGTCGCTGCACCGCGCCCACCACGAGGTGATGGAATGCCTGGGGGAGATGGTCTGGGCCAGCCAGCGCAGCGGGTTGCCGCCGGATGGCCAGATCTACCTGGAAGCGGTGCAGCGCCTGAGCACGCGCTGAGCCACGCGCTTCAGCCCGGTCGCAGGCATGCGCCCTGGCCTTCGGCAGCCTCTCGCAGCCACGCAGGTGGCTGCTCGGTGCGGCCTCAGCGCAGGTTGACCCAAGGCAGCTCCAGCCAGTTGTCTGCGCGGTGCACCACATCGACGTGGCTGCGCATCGCCCAGGGGATCATCTGGCGGTGCAAGGGAATCAGGTGGACCTGGGACTGGTACTCGCGCAAGGCCGCCTTGACCAGTTCTTCGCGCTTCTTCGGGTCGGCTTCCAGGCCGGAGGCCTGCGCCAGTTCCTCGAAACGTTCGTTCTTCACGCGGCCCCAGTTGTACAGGCCCACGCCGTTGGGGGCCGGAAACCGCATCACCGGTGTGAGCGTGGTCTCGGCGTCCGTGACCGCACCGCCCCAGCCCAGCAGGTACAGGCTGGTATCGAGCTTCTCCATGCGCGGGAACCACAGCGCACGCGGCTGGGCGTTGACCTTGAGCCGGACCTTGATCTGCGCCCACATGCTGGCCAGCGCCAGGCAGATCTCCTCGTCGTTGACGTAGCGGTTGTTGGGGCAATCGATGGTGACTTCGAAACCATCGGCGTAACCGGCCTCGGCCATCAGGGCGCGGGCCTGTGCCAGGTCGAACGGCAGCCGCGCTTCGAGCTGTGGGTCGCCGTAGGCGGCCAGTGGGTTGGGCACCAGGCTGCCGGTGGGCACGCTCTGGCCGTTCATCAGCTTGCTGCGCAGAGTATCGATGTCGATGGCGTGGTACAGCGCACGCCGCACGCGATGGTCCTTGAAGGGGTTGCGGCCCTTCACGCTGGCATACAGCAGCTCGTCGCGGAACTGGTCCATGCCGATGAAGATGACACGACTCTCCGGCCCGTCGACGATCTTCACGCCGGCCGTGCTGCGCAGCCGTGCCACGTCGCGCGGAGCCGGGTCGAGCACGAAGTCGATCTCGCCGGAGACCAGTGCGGCCAGCCGTGTGGCGTCGTTGGCGATCGGCGTGTAGACGGCCTCGGTGACGTTGCCCGCCCAACTGCCCCACCAGTCCGGGAAGCGCTTGAACGTGGTCTTGATGCCTGGCTGGCGACTCACCAGCATGAAGGGGCCGGTGCCGTTGGCATGGAATCCGGCGTAGCTCTCTTCCTTGTTCTTGTAGTCCAGCGGACGCACGACCTTGTGCTGTTCGCACCAGGCCTTGTTCATGATGAACACCGCATCCAGGTGCTGCAGGAACACCGGGTTGACCTTGGGCAGGCGGAACTCCACCGTGTCGCGGTCGATGGCCACCGGTGTGCCCAGGGCGTTGGCATAGACCGCGATGTTGGCCGTAGGCTGCTGGGCGCGCTGCACCGAGAACACCACGTCCTCGGCGGTGAGTGCGCTGCCGTCGTGGAACTTCACCCCCGGGCGCAGCTTGAAGCGCCAGCTCAGCGGCCCGGTCTGCTGCCAGCTGGTGGCCAGGCCAGGCACGATCTCGAGCTGGCGGTCGCGTTTGACCAACCTCTCGTAGATCTGCCCGTTCATCGAATTGGTCAGACCCTCGTTCTGCGCGTGCGGGTCCAGCGTCAGGGCGTCGCCCTGGCTGGCCCAACGCAGCGTGCGCGCCTGCGCTCCGGCCGCGAGCCCCAGGCACAAGGTCAAGGCCGCCATGGCCAGCATGGCCTTCGAGCGCAGCTTCATCGGAACTCCCGGTGGCGTTGGGGCCCAGAGTGTAGGCAGCGGGCTTCAGCGGCGGAAGCGTCAGCGGCGGAAGCGGCGCAGGGTCTCGGCGTCCACCCAGAGCTCCTCCAGGTGTTCGAAGCGGCCGGGCGCACGGGTCTCGCGGCCCACGATGCGGTCGTTGCAGCCCCGTTGCGCCAGGTCCAGCCTTTCGGCCGGGATGGGCATCTGCGACTTGGTCGAGAAGAACACCTTGACCACCGGCGTCACCAGATTGGCCGGGTTCTGTTCCAGCACCACGGCCAGCCGGCCCGACTCCAGCCGCACCAGCGACCCCGTCGGGTAGATGCCCAGGCTGCGCACGAAGGCACTGAAGACCGTCTTGTCGAAGTGGCCCGTCCACGAAGCCATCCGGGAGATGGATTCGGCCGGATCCCAGCCCGCCTTGTAGGGGCGGTTGGAGGTGATGGCATCGTAGACGTCGCACACCGCGCCCATGCGCGCGAAATGGCCGATGTCGTCGCCGGCCAGCCGATGCGGGTAGCCGCCCCCGTCCACGCGCTCGTGGTGGTGCAACGCCACGTCCAGCGTCGGTTCACTGCAGCCTTGCCCGTCCAGCAGCAGCTGGTGGCCACGCACGGGATGGCTGCGCATGATGGCGAACTCCGGCTCGGTGAGCCGGCCCGGCTTGTTCAGCACCTCCAGCGGCATCAGCGCCTTGCCGATGTCGTGCATCAGGCCGGCCAGGCCCGCCGCGCGGCATTCGGCTTCGTCCAACCCCAGTTGCCGGCCCAGCGAAATCATCAGCGCACACACCGCCACCGAATGCATGTAGGTGTAATCGTCCTTGGTCTTGAGCCGGGCCAGGCTGACCATCGCACCGGGATTGCGCAGCACGGAGTTGGAAATCTCCTCGACCAGGGGCATGCAGCCTTCGGCATCCACGGTGCGGCCCATGCGCACCTCGCTGAACATGGCCACCACCGCTTCGCGGCCGCGGCTGCAGATGGCTGCAGCCTGCTTCAGCTCGACCGACATCGGGTACTCGGGCTCGGCCGGCGCTGCGACAGCTTCGGCCGCGGGTTCGTCCGGTGCCGGCGGCGCCGATGCGCCGGTCGCCGGCTGCGCGGGTGGTGCCACATCCAGGCCCAGCGCGATGTCGATCCAGCAATCGGCAACGCCACACTCGTGCAGCCGCTGCAGGTCCTGTGCGCTGTCGATGACGAACTTCGTGCGCCAGAACGGGTGCTCGATCCAGGCCCCTTCCAGCTTGTGCAGGTGCATCCCCAGACGAAGTTGGTGAACGGGGATCTTTTTCAGCATGGACGCGGGAGCTCGCGGGGTTTCCGGAGATGGCACTCGATTATCGACCGCACCCCGACGACACTTGAGTTGATCCGACGACGATGGCCGTGCCGTGCGCGCACCTCGGAGGCGACGCGCTCAGGCCAGCCAACGGCGCAACCGGTCGTACACCGCAGCGTCTGACAACAGGCCGAGGTGGCCGACGCCCTGCACCGTGCACTGCAGGTCGGGCGCAAAGGCCAGCGCCCGGGCGGGGTCGGCGTGCTGGCCCAGCGCACTGGGCAAGGGCACCAGCCCGTCGCCGATGAAGCGCTCGCGCCGGCCACCGGGCTCCCGGGTCAGGCTGGCGGCCACCGCTGCACAGCGGACACCCTCGGGCAGCGGAACGATCTGGCGCCTGTCGGGGCTGAGCGCAAACCGGTCGCGGCCGACCCAGTCCTCGTCCAGCAGGTTGCCGCGGCGAAGGTCGGTGATGCCGGCGCTGCGCACCTTGCCCAGCCGCGCGAAGGGTGCGGCGTAGGGCGTCGCACCCAGGATCGCGTCCAACCAGTTGCCGGCCCGTTCCAACGCCGCGCCCTGGTGCGGCGTGCCCAGGAAGACCATGTCGCTGAGCTGGGCCGCCCAGTGCAAGCCGGCCTGGCGCGCCTGGTGCACGGCGCTGCGCGCCACCAGCCCTCCCATGCTGTGGCCGACGATGGCCACGCGTTCCAGGCTTTGTGGCCAGGTTTGCACCAGAGGGTCCAGCAAGGCGGCCAGCGCACGCCCGTTGATGGAAACGTGCTGGCCGGTGTTGTAGTGCACGTAGACGGGCGTGTAGCCCGCGTCGCGTGCCAGGGCGGCGCCGTGGTCGTGCCCATCGCGCAACCACTGCCGGTCGTTCATGCAAAGGCCGTGCACCAGTACCAGCAGACGGCCCGTGGTCGGGGCGCCGGGCTCGATGGGCAGCCCATCGCGGCGCAGGCTCATCGTCGCAGCCAGCGGGTTCGAGGTGGCCACCAGATAGTCACCCAGCACACCATTGAGTGCGGCCAGCACGGCTTCGCGCTCGGGGCTGTGAGCCTGCGGCAAGGCCAGCCGGTCCAGCTCGGGCGCCAGCAGCCCCAGCAGGGCATCCAGGCTGCCGCCGACCAGGCGCGTGACACCCCGCACGCTCTGGTAAACCAGGCCCGTGATGCCGCCCGTGCGCTCTGGCTCATCCACCGGCCAGCCGGGCACGCGGGTGATGCGCGCATGCATCGCCTCCACCAAGTCGGTCAGGCCCATGGTGGCATCGGTGGCCAGGCGCGCTGCCCCCCGAACGTCGTGCGCCAGATGGCGCGAGTGAGGCCTCATGATGCAGTGGATTGTGTGGACCGGGCCGCCCGCGCAAAGGGGTTGACAACTCTAGGAGGCCGGGTCGAGCTGGTCGAGAATGGACCGGCACGCATCAGCCCTTCACGAGGAACCGGATGGATCACGAGCATCGCGTCGCTTACAAGGTCTACTACGAGGACACCGACAGCCTGGGGGTGGTCTACTACGCGAACTACCTGAAGTTCCTGGAGCGAGGACGCACGGAGTTCCTCGGCGCGCGTGGCCGCCCCATCCAGGCGTGGAACCGCGACGGCTACTACTTCGTGGTCTACGAGTTGTCGATGAAGTTCAAGCGCTCGGCGCGGCTGGGCGACACGCTGGATGTGATCACCTCGCTGCGGCTCGATTCGGCCTACCGCGGGCGCTTCAGCCAGCGGCTGGAATGCGAAGGCGTGCTGCACGTGCAGGCCGAGGTCGATGTCGTTTGCATCGACGCGCAACAGCAGTTGCGGGAGTTCCCCTCGTTCGGCACCTAGCAGCGCAAGGCAGCCGGAACCCGTCGGCGCCCGCACACGGGCAAGACACCCAACCCGGCCGCCAGGCCGAGCAGCGCGAGGGTCCCGGGCTCGGGAATGGCCTGCACCGCGAAGAAGGCTCCGCGCGCCCAGCCCCGACCGTCCCGGAAGATGTCCACCGAGGCCTGCATCGGCGTGAAGCCGGCTGCGAGCGCCGCGCCGCCGCCCCAGAATCGGTAGCCGGCCGTGACGGCATCACTCGTCAGATCGCCACGCAGCAAGCGCAGTTCGATCTGGTCGGCGCCCACCGGAACCACCAGTTCGTCGCGCTCGAGCGTGTTGACGATGTGGTTCACGAAGTCCTGTTCCTGGAAGCGGATCACCACGGCACCGCGCTCCTCGCGCCTGACGAGCAGGTCGATCGATGTGTGGCCCGGCAGGTTCGGACCACTGTCGCTGAGGGCGATGCCGTAGCCATCGCCAATCACCAGCGGCGTCACCAGATCGAACAGGCCGAAGAGGGCGAAGGTATGGAAGTTCTGCTTGAGACCGTTCGCGGTCGCGGGATCGGTGTCCGTGGGCAGGATCGAACGCTGCAAGGTGCGACCTCCGCCGTTGGCATTGACAAAAGGCCCGCCGAGCGAACTGTCCAGCATCAGCTTGCCACCGGCCTCTGCACCCGCCGGATAGCTGCCCAGCACCGCATAGGTTCCGGGCGCGCCGGTGAAGAAGGTCCCACCGGCCGGCGCCGGATGGCCGTCATCGAAGCTGTCGCTGTAGAAGTCCTGGCCGTTGCGCGTGATCGTGAAGGCGTCGATCGCCGTCACGACGCTCGCGCCCACCGCCGACGACAAGGTCAGTGCTGCCGCCGCTGCGGCGATCGCCGCCCACGGGTGCCGGGTCCGTAGTCCTGCCATGCCAGCCTCCTCTGCAACGCGTCCGCACGGGCGGCCATCGATACTTGATCGTGCCGGCCGCCGGCATTGAACCGATTGCGCATGCTCAATGGCCGGGAGCGGCAGTGAACGCACCGCGGGCGCCAGAATCGGGGGCCATGCAGATTCATCTCGAACGTGTGCTGCCGCTGAGCGGCGCTGCCAACTTCCGCGACCTCGGTGGATACGGCGGCAATGGCGGCCGCACGGTGCGCTGGCGGCGCCTGTTCCGGTCAGACCACCTGGGCGGCCTCAGCGAAGGTGACCGGCGGTACCTGGCGGCGCTGGGCGTGGGCAGGACACTGGACTTCCGCGGTCAGGCCGAGCGGGCCGCCGCACCTTACGAACTGCCGGGCACGACGCAACATTCGCTGGCCATCGAGCCCAGTGTCGTGCAACGCCTGCAGCGGGCCGCCGCCGCCGGCCAGCCTCTGACCGGCGCGCTGGTCGCGGAGTTCATGCAGGACCTGTACCGCTCGTTCGTGAACGACCATGCCCACCGCTTCGCCGAGTTCTTTGCGCACCTGCTGCAGGTCGACGCCCGGCCGCTGGTCTTCCACTGCACCGCCGGCAAGGACCGCACGGGCCTGGCTGCGGCCCTGCTGCTGCTGGCCTTGGGTGTGCCCCGCGAGGTGGTGATGCAGGACTACCTGCTGAGCAACCAGTTGTTCAGGCAGACCCCGCCCGCCCGGCCCGAAGTGCCGGCCGAGGCCTGGGAAGTGCTGTGGCGCGTACAGGCCGGGTTCCTGCAGACGGCGCTGGACGCCATCGACGCCGATCACGGTGGCTTCGAGTGCTACCTGGCGCGGCGGCTGTCCATGGGCCCGAGCGCGATCGTCGAACTGCAATCCCGGTACCTGGAAACCGACTGAGGCGGCGCCGCCGGTGCAAGCCAAAAGACACAACAACAGGCACAAGGGTAAGCCGGCGAAGCGCCGCTGACCCTCGTTCAGGATGTTGGTGCCGGTGAAGAGAGTCGAACTCCCGACCTTCGCATTACGAATGCGCTGCTCTACCAACTGAGCTACACCGGCGCGGTTTCGACGCGCCAGCAAAGCGCCCTTCGCGTCGAGCCTTTGATTCTAGCACCGGCATTCCCGTCGCCCCGTGGCACGCACAATGGCGCATGCCGCTTGTCCCTCACCTGTTGCACGCCCATGGCCTGCGCCGCCGCTGGCGCTGGCTGCTGCTGTTGATGCTTGCCATCACCAGCTGGCTGGCCTTCATGCCGGCGCAACCCCAGCCCGACGCTGCACCCCACCTGGACAAGCTGGAGCACATCGTGGCCTTTGCTGCGCTGTCTTTCGTGGCCAGGCTGGGCGGCGACAGCCGTTCCCCGGCCCTGCGGGTCGGCTTGGCGCTCCTGGCCTATGGTCTCTTCATCGAGGTGGTGCAGTCCTCGCTGCCCAGCCGCGACGCCGATGTGCTGGACCTCGCAGCCGATGCCGCCGGCATCGTGCTGGGCCTGCTGCTGCTCAGCCATTTGCGCCGGCGCTGGCCGCGTCCCACCCCGGGCCCATGATCCCTGCCAGACGCCGTTTTGTGGTTCTTTGGAAGGAGTAGCTCACGATATGAGCTACCCGGCGCTGAGACTGCCTCCACGAACCGGGCGTGGTGCCTGGTGACCACCGGAGAACGTCATGGACCAGGCCACGCTCAGCTTTTCCAACTTCACCGCGGCGCCCACCGAACCTGCAGACCGAATCGGCTTCGACATCGGCTGGGATCACGCCCACCACGGCCTGGTACCACCGGCCGAACTGCTGCACCCCGGCACCCCAGTGCTTCAAGGGTGGGTGGCCGGCAAGGCCGTCTTCGGACGCCGCACGCTGGCCACCAGCCGCGCCACGCGTCAGTGGCTGGCGCTGCGCCTGCTGGCCTGGCGCAGGGGCATCCATTTCGAGAGACTGCAGCTCAACGCCCACTACTTTGCCCAGATCCACACCGACCGCTGCCCCATCCAGCGCCAGCCGCTCGGTGGCGCCACCGGGCAGGACGATGCGCCGGTCGTCGAACGCCTCAACCCCCAGGCCGGCTTTGCCGCCGGCAACCTGGCACTGATCAGCCAGGCCGCAGCACGCGCCTGGCAAGGGGTGGATGTCCAGGCCGCGGTGCGACAGGCCCGGGCACAGCAAACGGCTGCAGCACCGGCGGCCGGGCTGGACGCCGGCGCGTGG
>DAORNK010000050.1:0-233 GCA_035440985.1 Rubrivivax sp.
CGTCGGTGCCGGCGTCCGCCGCACCAGCTTCGGCCGCCCAGGCGGCGCGTTTTGTCGTGCAGGCTGGTGCCTACCTCGACGCGGCCAGCCTGCGCGACGCACGCCAGAAGGTCGAGAAGCTCGGCCTGAAGACCTACACCCAGGTGATCGAAACGCCCACCGGCAAGCGCACGCGGGTGCGGGTGGGGCCGTTCGAGAGTCGCGCCGAGGCCGACGCCGTGGGCAACCGCATC
>DAORNK010000050.1:361-17420 GCA_035440985.1 Rubrivivax sp.
GAGTGCCTGTCGCTGGCCGGCTGGCTGGTGGCATGGTGGGGTGCGCAGTGGGCCTCGCCGCAACTGGCCCCCTACCTGCCGGTGGGCACGCCAGGCTCCGGACTCCAGCTGGGCGCGGCCTTCATCCTGGCCTTCATCGGGGCCCTGGTGGCCTGGTCCTTGCTGGCGCGCTTGCTGCGCATGCTGATCCACGCCACGCCGCTTTCGCTGCCCGACCGCCTGCTGGGCGCCGGCTTCGGCCTGCTGCGCGCGGGCGTGCTGCTGCTGGCGGTGGCGACCGCCGTGCTGCTGACGCCCGCGTCACAATCGCAGGGCTGGCGCGCCTCGCACGGCGGGCGCTGGTTGGGGCTGACGCTGCAAGCGCTCAAACCCCTTTTGCCCGAACCCGCAGCACGCCTGCTGCCGGGCTGAACCGCCCCCCTTCGTCGAAGAACCAACCACCATGTGCGGCATCGTCGGTGTGATCGCCAGAACGCCCGTCAACCAGCTCATCTACGACGCGCTGCTGCTGCTGCAGCACCGCGGCCAGGACGCGGCCGGCATCGTCACCATGCAGGGCACCAAGTGCTTCATGCACAAGGCGCGCGGCATGGTCAAGGACGTGTTCCGCACGCGCGACATGCGGGCCCTGCCTGGCACGGTGGGCCTGGGCCAGGTGCGCTACCCGACAGCGGGCAACGCCTACAGCGAGGAAGAGGCGCAACCCTTCTACGTGAACGCCCCCTACGGCATCGTGCTGGTGCACAACGGCAACCTCACCAATGCCCAGGCCCTGAAGGCGCAGCTGTTCGACATCGACCGCCGCCACATCAATACCGAGAGCGACACCGAAGTGCTGATCAACGTGCTGGCGCACGAACTCGAACTGGTGGCGCGTGATCGGCCGTTTTCGCCGGAGCATGTCTTCCGGGCCGTGGGTGCGGTGCACAAGCGCATCAAGGGCAGCTACGCCGTCATCGCCCTGATCGCCGGCCATGGCCTGCTGGCCTTTCGCGACCCCTATGGCATCCGCCCGCTGTGCTACGGCGAAATCGAATCCGAAGGCGGCCGCGAAATCATGGTGGCCAGCGAATCCGTGGCCCTGGAAGGCACGGGCCACAGACTCAAGCGGGACGTGGCACCCGGCGAAGCCATCTTCATCGATACCGCGGGTCGCCTGCATGCCCGCCAATGTGCCGAGGCGCCATCGCTCAACCCCTGCATCTTCGAATACGTCTACCTGGCGCGGCCCGATTCGGTGCTGGACGGCGTGTCGGTCTACCACGCGCGCCTGAACCTGGGCGAGACGCTGGCCCAGCGTGTCATCTCCACGCTGCCGCCCAGCGAGATCGACGTCGTCATCCCGATTCCGGAAAGCAGCCGGCCGAGCGCCATGCAGATGGCGCACCGCCTGGGCAAGCCCTACCGCGAGGGTTTCGTCAAGAACCGCTATGTCGGCCGCACCTTCATCATGCCGGGCCAGGGCGTGCGCAAGAAGAGCGTGCGCCAGAAGCTCAATGCCATCGGCATGGAATTCAAGGACCGCAACGTGATGCTGGTGGACGACAGCATCGTGCGCGGCACCACCAGCCAGGAGATCGTGCAGATGGCCCGCGAGGCCGGGGCGCGCAAGGTCTACCTGGCCAGTGCCGCGCCGCCGGTGCGCCACCCCAACGTCTACGGCATCGACATGCCGACCAAGGAAGAGCTGGTCGCCCACGGCCGCAGCATCGAACAGATCCGCGCCTTCATCGGCGCCGATCAACTGGTCTACCAGGACGTGGACGCGATGAAGCGCGTGGTGGCGGCGCTGAACCCGGCCATCCAGGGCTTCGAGGCCAGCTGCTTCGATGGCCGCTACATCACCGGCGACGTGACGGCCGAGGATTTTGCCGCGATGCAGGCGCAGCGCCGCCTGCAGTTCGACGAAGAGGAAGCGGACGGCAGCCACTCGCGGCTGGCCCTGCAAGGCGCGCAGGAGGACGGCCGATGATCCCCAAACTGGACCTGCCGGCCGATGCGCGGCTGGACACGCTGGCCGTGCGCGAGGGCCTGCCGCGCACGCCCTATGGCGAAAACTCCGAAGCCCTGTTCCTGACCAGTTCCTTCGTGCACCCCGATGCGGCCAGCGCGGCGCGGCGCTTTGCCAACGAGGAAGAGGCCTTCGTCTACAGCCGCTTCTCCAACCCCACCGTGACGATGATGGAACGGCGCCTGGCCGCGCTGGAAGGCGCCGGCGCGTGCATCGCCACCGCCAGTGGCATGGCGGCCATCCTGATCACCATCCTGTCGCTGCTCAAGGCCGGTGACCACGTCGTGTGTTCGCAGGGTGTGTTCGGCTCGACGATCAAGCTGTTCCAGGACTTCGCCAGGTTCGGCATCGAGACCACCTTCGTCTCGCAGACCGAAGCCGCCGAGTGGCGCGCGGCGATGCGGCCCAACACCCGGCTGCTGTTTGCCGAAACGCCCAACAACCCGCTGACCGAGGTCTGCGACATCGCCGCGCTGGCCGACATCGCCCACGCCGGCGGTGCGCTGCTGCTGGTGGACAACTGCTTCTGCTCGCCGGCGCTGCAGCAGCCGATCAGATTCGGCGCCGATCTGGTGATGCATTCGGGCACCAAGTACCTGGACGGCCAGGGCCGCGTGATCGCCGGTGCGCTGTGCGGGCCGCAGGACCTGATCGAAGCCAGGTTCGTCCCCACCATGCGCAGCAGCGGGCTGACGCTTTCGCCCTTCAACGCCTGGATCGTGCTCAAGGGCCTGGAGACGCTGTCCATCCGCCTGCAGGCCCAGAGCCAGCGCGCGCTGGAGATGGCGCGCTGGCTGGAGGCGCAGCCGGCCGTGGAGCGCGTCTACTACCCCGGTCTGCCCTCGCACCCGCAGCATGCGCTGGCGATGGCCCAGCAATCGGGCCTGGGCGGCGCCACCCTGTCCTTCGTCGTCAAGGGCGAACGCGCCGCCGCCTGGGCGGTGTCCGACGCCACGCGCATCTGCTCGATCACGTCCAACCTCGGCGACACCAAGTCCACGCTGACCCACCCCTCCACCACCTCGCACGGCCGGCTCAGTGAAGCCCAGCGGCAGGCCGCCGGCATCACGCAAGGCCTGCTGCGCCTGTCCGTGGGCCTGGAGGATGTCGAAGACCTGAAGGCCGACCTGCATCGCGGGCTGGCGCCACTCGCATGATCCCATCCAAAGTCCGCACCCGCATCGCCCCTTCGCCCACCGGCTACCTGCACCTGGGCACGGCCCGCACGGCGCTGTATTCATGGGCGTTTGCGCGTCACCACCGCGGCGAGTTCGTGCTGCGCATCGAAGACACCGACGTCGCGCGTTCCACGCAGGACTCGGTGGACCAGATCCTGGCGGCCCTGCACTGGCTGGGTCTGGAACACGACGAAGGCCCGATCTACCAGATGCAGCGGCTGGCGCGCTACCACGAAGTGGCCGAGCAGATGATCGCCGCCGGCACGGCCTACCGTTGCTACGCCACGCCGGAAGAACTGGAATCCATGCGCGAAGCCCAGCGTTCGCGAGGCGAGAAGACCCTGTACGACCGCCGCTGGCGCCCGGCGCCCGGGAAGCAGCTGCCGCCACCGCCCGAAGGCGTGAAGCCGGTCGTGCGCTTTGCCAACCCGGTGGACGGCAGCGTGAGCTGGGACGACCTGGTCAAGGGCCCGATCAGCATCCGCAATGAAGAGATCGACGACCTCATCATCCTGCGGCCCGACGGCGTGCCGACCTACAACTTCGCGGTCGTGGTGGACGACTGGGACCTGGCCATCACGCATGTCTTTCGCGGCGACGAACACATCAACAACACGCCCTGGCAGATCAACATCTTCCGCGCACTGGACGCGCCGTTGCCGCAGTACGGCCACTGCCCCATCATCCTGGGCGACGATGGCCAGAAGCTGAGCAAGCGGCGCGGCGCGGTCAGCGTGATGGCCTACCAGCAGGAAGGCTACCTGCCCGAAGCCCTGCTCAACTACCTGGCCCGGCTGGGCTGGAGCCACGGCGACGACGAACTCTTCAGCCGCGAGCAGATGGTGCAGTGGTTCGACGGCAGCCATCTCAGCAGGAGCCCCGCGCAATGGGACCCGGCCAAGCTGGCCTGGGTCAACGCCCAGTACCTGAAAGCGGCGTCGGACGAACGCCTGGCCGACCTGCTGGAAGGCCAGTTCGCCCGGCGCGGCCTGCTGGTGCCCGACGATCTGGATCTGCTGGCCCGCGCCAGCGCGCTGTTCAAGGACCGCTGCAACACGGTGGCGGACCTGGCCGACTGGGTGCAGATGCTCTTCGTGCCCCCGACGCCCAGCACCGCGGACCGTGACGCGCATGTGACCACCGCCGTGTGGCCGGCACTGCAGGGCCTGCGCGAACGCCTGGCCACGGCCCGCTGGGACAAGGCCGGCATCGCCGCAGCGATGAAGGACACGCTGGCCGCGCACCAGCTGAAGATGCCGCAGCTGGCGCCGGCCGTACGCGTGCTGGTGTGCGGCCGGGCGCAGACGCCCAGCATCGACGCCGTGCTGGCCCTCTTCGAACGCGAGACCGTGCTGCAGCGGTTGCAGGCCTTTTGACGATTGGTTTATACTCGCAGGCTCGCTTGAACAGCGCGGTTCGAAAGAACCTCGGTTAGGCCAGGTCCTTGAGATGATTCAGGGCACGGGGGTATAGCTCAGCTGGGAGAGCGCTTGCATGGCATGCAAGAGGTCAGCGGTTCGATCCCGCTTACCTCCACCAAAGCCCAAGACCGCAAGCGCTGTTCAAGAGGGAAGAAGGATTCATTGGTCCCCTTCGTCTAGAGGCCTAGGACACCACCCTTTCACGGTGATTACAGGGGTTCGAATCCCCTAGGGGACGCCAAGTTTGCTGGCACTTGCACGGCGGGCCACCGCGGTGAAAGCCAGATGGAGTGGTAGTTCAGTTGGTTAGAATACCGGCCTGTCACGCCGGGGGTCGCGGGTTCGAGCCCCGTCCACTCCGCCAACCTTTCACAAACGGGCCCCTGTGGCCCGTTTGTCGTTGTGGGCCGCTTCACAGACCGCCCACCCTTTGATCTGAAGCAGCCCCGCATCGGTGTCTGGCGCCGTATGCTGGCCTTTTGACGCAGTCTCGGCTGCGCGCCTGACACCATGGCCCGGTCATTCGAGTTTGCCCATGGGCTTCACCTGGGTTCGACCTGGGACGCCGCCGGCGTGGGCGACTGGGAATACGACCACCGCGCCGATTGCCTGCGCCTCAGCGCGGCCACGCATGGCCGGCCCGGCAAGCCGGCCGAGGTCGCGGAACTGCCCTTGTCCGCCTGGCTGGACTGCATCCACGGCGCCGACCGGCCGGCGGTGGAAGCATGCCTGTCCGATGCCGCGCACAGCGAAGGTCTTTCCAGCGTGGCCTTTCGCTACATCTGGCCCGACGGACACTGGTCGTGGATCGAGGTGCGCGGTGCCGTCACCGAACGCGATGCCCACGGCAAAGCGCTGCGCAGTGCCGGCCTGCGGCTGGACATCACGCGCCAGCGCAACGCCGAAGTCCTGCTGGCCCTGCAGCACGATTTCACGCGTGTGCTGGCAGGCGCGCCCGACAGCCGGGAACTGGGCAAGGCCATGCTGGACATGGCGCTGGGCCTGCCCGAACTCGACGGCGGTGGCCTGTACTGGCGCCTGGAAGACGGCTCGTACACGCTGGGTGAACACCGCGGGCTGAGCGCGGACTTCGTCACCGAAGTCCACCACCTTGCCGCGGGGACGAGCCGAACGCGGTTGATCGAGGCCGGTGCGATGGTGTGCAGCAGCGTTGAAGGCCATGCCCAGCGGCGTGGCGAACTGCTGGACCGGCCGGAGGTCGCCCGCGAAGGCATCCGCGCCCTGGTCGTGCTGCCCATCGCCGTCGAGGGACGCAGCGTTGCCTGCCTGAACCTGGCCAGCCGCAACCTGACGACGCTGCCGCGCCCGACGGTGCAGGCGCTGGAATCGATGGCGCTGCAGTTCGGCCTGGCGCTGGAGCGCGCCCGGGCACGCGACGAGGCCGGGCAGCGCAAGCGCAACCTCGAAGGCTTCATGACCGCCCTGCGCGACTACGTCTTCGTGCTGGATGCGGCAAGCAACATCGTCTATGCCAGCCCCTCGGTGCGCGAAGGCCTGGGCTATGGCGACGAACTGCTGGGCCGGTCCGTGTTGAGCCTGCATGCGCCAGCGCTGCGCGCCAGCGCCGCGGCCATCGTCGGCGAGATGCTGGCCGGCCGGCGTGACACGTGCCCACTGCCCATCCAGCGGGCCGACGGCAGCGAGGTGCACGTCGACACGCGCATCGTGCGCGGCCACTGGAACGGGCAGCCGGCGCTGATCGGCATCTCGCGCGACGTCAGCGAAGAGCGGGCGCGCCGGCTCGAGCGCGAGAGCGAGGCCGAGCGCCGCCGCGTGCTGATGGACAGGTCGCGCGACGGCATCGCCATCATCGACCAGGAGCATCGCATCGTCGAAGCCAACCAGCGCTTTGCCGAGATGCTGGGCTACGCATCCGCCGAACTGACAGGCCTGCACACCTGGGACTTTGAAGCGTGCATGGACGAAGCGCACGTTCGCGCCCACTTCGCCGACGTATCGGCGATCGACGCCACCTTCGAAACGCGCCACCGCCGCCGCGACGGCAGCCAGTACGACGCGGAGGTCAGCGCCAGCGGCGCCCTCATCGATGGCCGCCCGGTAGTGATCACGGTCACGCGCGACATCAGCGAGCACAAGCGGGCGCAAGCGGCGCTGGCCGCCAGCGAAGAGCGCTACCGCATCCTGGCCGACTATTCGCCGGATTGGCAGTACTGGATCGGGCCCGATGGCCGCTTCATCTACGTCTCACCCAGCAGCTTGCAGATCTGCGGCCATGCGCCTGCGGCCTTCCTGGCCGATGCCGGTCTGATGGAGTCCATCGTCCACCCCGAGGACCGCCGGCTCTGGCACCGCCATCTGCACGGCCTGTGCGGCGATCAGCCCCATCACTCTCATGCCGCACTCGAACTCCGCATCCACCACGCCGACGGGCGTGAACGCTGGATCGAGCACCAGTGCCAGCCGACCTTCTCGGCCCAGGGCGTGTTCCAGGGCCGCCGCGGCGTCAACCGCGACATCACCGACCGCAAGCAGGCCGAAGCCGAACTGCTGCGCTACCGCGCCCGCCTCGAAGAGCTGGTCAGCGAACGGACGGCGGCCATGGAGGCCGCCAACCGCCAGCTCACGTTGAGCGACCAACGGCTGAACGCCATGTTCGCGATGAGCCAGGCCGCCAGCGAACTGACCGAGCAGCAGCTGCTGCAGCGTGGCATCGACGAGGCCGCCCGACTCACGCAGAGCGAAATCGGCTACCTGCATTTCATCAACGATGACCAGGAGACGATACGCCTGGCCGCCTGGTCCACCGGCACCTACCGCTTCTGCACGGCGGCTTACGATGACCACTACCCGGTCAGCCAGGCCGGGGTCTGGGCCGATTCGGTGCGCACGCTGGGCCCGGTGGTGCACAACGACTACCAGGGCATGGCCGGGCGGCGCGGCTACCCCGAGGGCCATGCCCACCTGCTGCGCCACCTGGGCGTGCCGGTGATCGAACAGGGCCAGGTGCGCATGCTGCTGGGTGTGGGCAACAAGGCGGTGGACTACAACGAGTCGGACGCGCAGCAGCTGCAGCTGATCGGCACCGACCTGTGGCACATCTTCAAGCGCCGCCGCACCGAGATCCAGCTGGCCGAAGCCAAGCAGGCCGCCGAAGCGGCCAACGTGGCCAAGAGCGCCTTCCTGGCCAACATGAGCCACGAGATCCGCACGCCGCTGAATGCCATTGCCGGGATGACCCATCTCGTGCGCCGGGCCGGCGTGACGCCCGAACAGGCCGAGCGGCTGGCCAAGATCGATGCGGCCAGCGGCCACCTGCTGGAGATCATCAACGCCGTGCTGGACCTGTCCAAGATCGAAGCCGGCAAGTTCGAGCTCGAGCAAAGCCCGGTCATGCTGGCCACGGTGTTCTCCAACGTGGTATCGATGCTCTCGGCCAAGGCCCTGGCCAAGGGCTTGCGCCTGCAGGTGGAGCCGCTGCCGGTGACCGAGCCGCTGCTGGGCGACGCCACGCGGCTGCAGCAGGCCCTGCTCAACTACGCCGCCAACGCCGTCAAGTTCACCGCCGCGGGCCATGTGCTGCTGCGTGTGCGGCGCCTGGCGCAGACCGGCGAGCAGGTCAGCCTGCGCTTCGAGGTCGAAGACACCGGCATCGGCGTCGAGCCAGAGCGCCTGGCGCGGCTGTTCAGCGCCTTCGAACAGGCGGACAACACCATCTCCCGCCAGTACGGTGGCACCGGGCTGGGGCTGGCCATCACCCGCAAGCTGGCCGAACTGATGGGTGGCAGTGCAGGGGCCAGCAGCGTGCCGGGGCAGGGCAGCACGTTCTGGTTCACGGCGACCCTGCGCCAGGCAGCCGGGCGGCAGCTGGCCGCGCCGCGCATCAAGGGCGACGAGGCGCTGGCCCGACTGCGGCGCCACCAGGGGAAGAAGCGGGTGCTGCTGGTCGAAGACGATGCCGTCAGCCGCGAGGTGGGCCTGATGCTGCTGGAAGAGGCCGGGCTGGTGGCCGAATCGGCCGTCGACGGCCAGCAGGCGGTGGCGCTGGCCGCCCAGTCGCACTTCGACCTCATCCTGATGGACATGCAGATGCCGGTGATGGACGGGCTGCAGGCCACGCGCGGCATCCGTGCGTTGCCGGGCCATGCGTCCACACCCATCGTGGCGATGACGGCCAATGCCTTTGCCGAAGACCGCCTGCTCTGCCAGCAGGCCGGCATGGACGACTTCGTCACCAAGCCGATCGAACCCGCGGTGCTCTTCGGCACCCTGCTGGCCTGGCTGGAGCGGCCGGCACCGTCATGATCAGGCGCATCCCGGCTGCCCATGAGACGAGGGGTGGAGCGTCCCGGTTCGCCGGGGCGCGACGAGCGTAGAGTCGTTCCAGCCCCTCACCTCCAGCGCGGACCCTGCGATGACCAAAGCCCCCTCTCCCACCAAAGGGCGCCGTGCCGCGAAGGCTGTCATCCAGCCCGATGTCGCCGGTCCCGACACGCCCTCGGCCGCCGCCGGCTTCCCCATCGTCGGCATCGGCGCGTCCGCTGGCGGGCTTGAAGCGCTGGAACAGTTCCTGCGCCACGTGCCACCGGAAAGCGGCATGGCCTTTGTCGTCGTGCAGCACCTGGACCCGGACCACAAGGATGTGATGGCTGAACTGCTGCAGCGCACCACCAGCATGCCGGTGCGGCAGATCACCGACCGCCTGAGCGTGCAACCGAACCAGGTCTATGTCATCCCGCCCAATCGCGACCTGTCGATCCTGCGCGGCGTGCTGCATCTGCTGGAGCCCGAGGCGCCGCGCGGCAGGCGCCTGCCGATCGACTTCTTCCTGCGTGCACTGGCCGCCGACCGCCAGGAGCGCGCCATCGGCGTCGTTCTCTCCGGCATGGGCTCGGACGGTACGCAGGGGCTGGGCGCGATCAAGGCCAACGCCGGCGCGGTGTTCGTACAGGACCCTGCCAGCGCCAAGTTCGATGGCATGCCCAGAAGCGCCATCGAAGCCGGCGTGGCCGATGTCGTGGCGCCCGCCGAAACACTGGCCGAACGCATCGTCAGCTACCTCGGGCACACCCCGCTGCCCGGCGCGGCGGACGCAGCCTCGTTGAGCGAAAAGGATCAGAACGGTCTGGAAAAGGTCGTGCTGATCCTGCGGGCGCAGACCGGTCACGATTTCTCGCTGTACAAGAAGAGCACGCTGTACCGCCGCATCGAGCGGCGCATGGCCTTGCACCAGCTGTCCAGGATCGCCGACTACGTGCGCTTCCTGCGCGACAACCCGCAGGAAGCCGCGCTGCTGTTCAAGGAGCTGCTGATCGGCGTCACCAGCTTCTTCCGCGACCCCGAAGCCTGGGAACAGCTCAAGGCCGAAGCCATCCCGATGCTGCTGGCGGCGCGTGCGAAGGGTGGCACGCTGCGCGCCTGGGCCACCGCCTGCTCCACCGGCGAAGAAGCGTATTCGCTGGCCATGGTCTTTCGCGAGGCGCTGGATCAACTGGAAACGCACGACCCGGCCGTACCCCGCCATGCGCTGCAGGTGTTTGCCACCGATCTCGACCACGATGCCATCGACCGCGCCCGCATCGGCGCTTACCCGGCCAGCATCGCCAACGATGTCTCGCCAGCGCGGCTGCGCCGCTTCTTCGTGCAGGACGAACGGGGCTACCGGGTGAGCAAGGAAATCCGCGAGATGGTCATCTTCGCGCCGCAGAACCTGGTGATGGACCCGCCCTTCACCAAGCTCGATCTGCTGACCTGCCGCAACCTGCTGATCTACCTCGAAGCCGGCCTGCAGAAGAAGCTGCTGCCGCTGTTTCACTACAGTCTGAACCCCGGCGGTGTGCTGATGCTCGGCACCTCGGAGACGGTGGGTGCCCGCACCGACCTGTTTGCGGCGCTGCCCGGCAAGAACCGGCTCTATCGCCGCCAGCGCGCCGCGCGCGAGGCCGGGCTGGTGGAGTTTCCCACCGTCTTTGCCCGGCACGGTGCCATGGCCCCGGGCGCCGCAAGCCCTTCAAGTGCCGCCGGTGCAGCGCCGGTCCCTGCGTCGGCGCTGCAACTCTCGGGCGCCAGCCTGCAGGCGCAGACCGAGGCGGTGCTGCTGGCCCGGTTCGCCCCGGCAGCGGTGCTCACCACCGCCCAGGGCGACATCGTCTTCATCAGCGGCAAGACCGGCAAGTACCTCGAACCGGCCGCCGGCAAGGTCAACAACAACCTGTTCGCGATGGCACGCGAGGGTCTCGCCGGCGCGCTGAACGCCGCATTCTCCCGCGCCCTGCGCGAGCGCATCGCGGTGACCCTGAAAGACGTCTGCGTCGGTACCAATGGCGGCAGCCTGCGTGTCGAAGTCACGCTGCAACCACTCAACGAACCAGCGGCGCTGGCCGGCATGGTGCTGGTGGTGTTTGCCGATCTGCCCCCGCCCGACACGCCGGCCGCGGCCAGCGGTCAGCGTGGCAAGGGCGCTGACTCCGCGCAGACCCGCGCCCTGAAGGCGCAGATGGCGGCGCTGGCCGGCGAACTTCAACAGGCCCGCGAAGACCTGCAAACGACCCGCGAGGAGATGCAAAGCTCGCAGGAGGAACTCAGATCCACGAACGAGGAACTGCAATCGACCAATGAAGAACTGCAAAGCACCAACGAGGAACTGACCACCTCGAAGGAGGAAACGCAGTCGATGAACGAAGAGTTGCAGACCGTCAATCACGAGTTGCAGGGCAAGCTCGACGAACTCTCGCGCGCCAGCGACGACATGCGCAACCTGCTCAACAGCACCGACATTGCGACCCTGTTCCTGGACGACGAACTGCGCGTGCGCCGCTTCACTACCCAGGCTGCCCAGATCATCAAGCTGATCCCTGGCGACGCCGGGCGGCCCGTCACCGATCTGGCCACCGAACTTGACTACCCCGGTCTGGCCGGCGATACGCGCGAGGTGTTGCGCACGCTGGTGCCGCAAGAACGGCAGGTGGCCGGCCGCGACGGGCGTTGGTTCAGCGTGCGCGTCATGCCCTACCGCACGCAGGTCAACCAGATCGACGGCGTTGTCATCACCTTTGTCGACATCAGCGCCGTGAAGGGGCTGGAAGCCCGACTTCGACAAGCCCAGGCTGAACTGGAACAGCGTTATGCCGAGCAGTCGGCGGAGCTCAGCCAGACGAAGGCGAACCTCAAGATGGAAAAGGGGCGCCAGGAAGGGACATCATGAAGCCGAACCCGCCCGCCCCTGCGGCGGCCGAACGTGCCGACCTGCGTTTGCGTGCGGAGGCGCAGTGGCGGCGTGAACACAGCACCGCCGCCGCTCCAGCGGCACCGGACGACCAGTCCCTGGTCCATGCGCTGCAGGTGCACGCGATCGAGCTGGAGATGCAGAACGAAGAGCTGCGCGCATCGCGGGCTGCGGTGGAAGCCGGCCTGGCGCGCTACACCGAGCTCTACGACTTCGCTCCGGTCGGTTACTTCGAACTGGATCGGCAAGGCGTCATCGGGCGGCTCAACCTGGCCGCCGCCGGGTTGCTGGGCGCCGAGCGCGCGAGTCTGATCGGCAGGCGCCTGGGCGGCTATGTTGATGCGCGCGACCGCCCCGCCCTTGCCGACTTCCTCTTCCGGGTGTGGGCCAGTTCCACGCCACAGGTCAGCGAAGTGCGTATCCCGCTGGCCGGACATTTGCCGCGAACGATAGAGATCCGCGCCACGCGCAACGACGACGGGCTGAGCTGTCTGGTCGTGGCGATGGACATCACCGCGCGTCAGCAGGCCGAGCAGGCCCTGCTCGAGAGCGAGCAGCGCTGGAGACTGGCGCTGGACGCCGTCGGCGACGGGCTGTGGGACTGGGACGTGCCCGGCGGCCAGGTGGTCTTCTCCGGCCGCTGGAAAGCGATGCTGGGTTTTGCCGAGCACGAGATCGGCACGGACCTGGCGGAGTGGTCCTCGCGCGTCCACCCGGAAGACCTGGACCAGGTCATGGCCGACGTGCAGGCGCACCTCGACGGCCGCACCGCGCGCTACTCCAACGAGCACCGCCTGCGCTGCAAGGACGGCAGCTACAAGTGGGTGCTGGACCGGGGCGAGGTGGTCAGCCGCGATGCCCAGGGTAAGCCGCTGCGCGCGCTGGGCATGCACACCGACATCACCTCAGCCAAGGCGACCGAGGAGGGCCTGCGGCTGCTGGCACTGGTGCTCGATCAGATCCAGGACCATGTCACGGTCACCGATCTTCAAGGCATCGTCACCTACGTCAACCAGGCGCAGAACCAGGCGCTGCAGTCCGACCTGACCGGCCGGCATGTCACCTGCTTCAACGAAGGACTGGCAGCGGATGCCCCACAAAGCCTCATCGCCGAAGCCACCCTGAAGGAGGGTCGCTGGCAGGGCACGGTCGTCAATCGCCGTCCGGATGGCGCAGAGGTCCTGGTGGATCTGCGTACGACTCTGGTCAGGAATCGCGAAGGCCGGCCGGTGGCGATGGTGGGCGTGGGCACCGACGTCACCGCCAGCCGGGCGGCGGAGCAGGCCTTGCGCAACAGCGAATTGCGCTTCCGCCAGATGCTGCAGTCCATCCCCCAGGTGGCGGTGCAGGGCTACGACGAGGACGGCATCACGCGCTACTGGAACCAGGCCTCCGAAACGCTCTATGGCTACACCGCGGAAGAAGCCATAGGCAGGAGCCTGCTCGAACTGATCATCCCGCCGGAGATGCATCAAGTCGTCCGCGAATCGATGCGGCAGATGATGGCCACCGGGCAGCCCATTCCCACCGCCGAGCTCTCGCTGATGCGCAAGGACGGCTCGCGTGCCGATGTGCTGTCCAGCCACGCCCTGGTGCGGGTGCCGGGCCAGGCCCCGGAGATGTTCTGCGTCGACGTCGACCTGCGTGAACGCAAGCGCGCCGAACAGGAGCTGGCGCAGCACCGCGATCACCTGGAGGCGCTGGTGGAGGAACGCACCGCGGCGCTGTCGGTCGCCAAGATCGCGGCCGAAACCGCCAACCATGCCAAGAGCGCCTTCCTGGCCAACATGAGCCACGAGATCCGCACGCCGATGAACGGCATCCTGGGCATGGTCCATGTGCTGCGGCGCGAGGGTGTCACACCGCAGCAGGCCCGGCGGCTGGACACCATCCACAGCGCCGGGCGGCACCTGCTGTCGGTGATCGACGATGTGCTGGACATTTCCAGGATCGAAGCCGGCAAGCTGGTGCTCGAAGACGCCCCGCTGCTGATCGAGCCCATGGCCGAGAATGCCAGGGCCATGCTGCTGGAGCGTGCCCAGGCCAAGGGGCTGGAGCTGGCCGTCGAAGTCGGGCCCATGCCCACCGGGCTGCGCGGCGACGCCACCCGTATCCAGCAGGCGCTGATCAACTACGCATCCAACGCGATCAAGTTCACCGATGCGGGCACGGTCACGCTGCGCATGCGCTGCGTCGAAGAAGACGCCACCCACGCACTGCTGCACTTCGAGGTGCAGGACACCGGCATCGGCATCGATGCGGCCACCCAGGCCCGCCTGTTCGCCAACTTCGAGCAGGCCGACAACTCCACCAGCCGCCGTTACGGTGGCAGCGGCCTGGGCCTGGCCATCACCCGGCACCTGGCGACGTTGATGGGAGGCAGCGCCGGCTTTGACAGCTGCCCGGGCGTGGGCAGCCGCTTCTGGTTCACGGCCAGGCTGCGCAGGGACGCGCCGCCGGCCACCCCGCCTGGCGTGGCGCCAGCGCCGGAAACTGCCGAACAGGCGTTGCGGCGGTCGTTCCCGGGCTGCCGTGTGCTGCTGGTGGAGGACGAACCGATCAACCGCGAAGTGGCGCAGATGCTGCTGGAAGCAGCAGGGCTGCAGGTGGATACGGCCGAGGATGGCTGGATCGCCGTGGAGCTGGCGGTACGCACCGGCTATGCGCTGATCCTGATGGACATGCAGCTGCCCCGGCTGGACGGCCTGGCTGCCACGCAGCGCATCCGGGCCGCCGGCCAGCGGGTGCCCATCGTGGCGATGACGGCCAACGCCTTTGCCGAAGACCGGCAGCGCTGCCTGGCGGCCGGGATGGACGACTATCTCGCCAAGCCCTTCGTCGCCGAAGACCTGTTCGCGACGGTCCTGAAGTGGCTGCTGCGCGGGGGCCCGTCGCACTGACGCCCCCGGGGGGCGAAAAGAAGGCCAAGCAGCCTGCTTTTCCCCTCAAGCTCGCATGGGCAAATGCCGAAACTACGTTTCAGCGGCTGTTGCAAGCGGCCGTGTTGCCCGATCAAGGCCTGGAGCCCACCATCATGTCTACCCTTGAAATGCCCACAGTGCCCGCTGAGGGCATCGTTCACGGACCGGTGGCGGCTGCCCCGGTCGAGCCGTCAGCCACCAGCGCCAGCCCGCGCGAGGTGCTCAGCTTCCGCCTGGGCAGCGAGGAATACGGCATCGACATCCTGCGCGTGCAGGAAATCCGCTCCTTCGAGACCTGCACCCACCTGGCCAACACGCCGGCCTTCATCAAGGGCGTGGTCAACCTGCGCGGCGTCATCGTGCCCATCATCGACCTGCGGCTTAAGTTCGGCCTGGACGAGGCCCACTTCAACGACAGCACGGTGACCATCGTGCTCAATGTCGCGCAGCGCGTGGTGGGCGTGGTGGTGGATGCCGTGTCCGACGTGCTGCAGCTGGCCGCGGACCAGATCCAGCCGCCGCCGGCCTTCAACGGCAGCGTGCAGGCCGAGCACATCACCGGCGTGGCCACGGTACAGAACGGCGACACCCGCCGCATGCTGATCCTGCTGGACATCGAACGCCTGATGACGGGCTTCGAGATGGGCCTGTTCGAACGCGCGCCACACTGAAAGCGCTGCTTTCGCAAACCTTCTTCACCCCTACCCTGGAAACGCCATGAGCTTCTTCTACAACCTCAAGATCGGCCCACGTCTTGGCGTCGCGTTCGCGACGGTCGTCGCCCTGGCTGCCGTGGTGGTGGTCATCGGCATCACGCGGCTTTCGGACCTCAACGAGAGCCTGACCAAGATCGGCGAGGATCGCCTGCCCAAGGTCGTGACCTTGGTGGAGATTGCCGACGATGTGAACCTGGTGGCACGTGAACTGCGCAACCAATTGATCTGGGACGATGCGGCCAAGCTGGCCGGGTCGCGCGAAGTCATCGCCAAGTCCCGCGAGACCATCACCAAGGCCTACGAGAAGATCACGCCGACGATCCGCTCGGACGAGGGCAAGAAGCTGCTGGCCGCGACGCTGGAAAAGCGCGCGGCCTTCACGCCGGTCTCCCAGGAGATGCAGGACCTGGTCAAGGCCGGCAAGCGGGCCGAAGCCGAAGCCATGCTCGACAGCAAGCTGCGGCCGGCACAGCATGCCTACATGGATGCGCTGGAAAAACTCAAGGACATGCAGATCGATCAGGTGCACAAGTCGGTCAAGGAGGGTGAAGCCGACTACACCCAGGCCAAGTGGCTGATGTTCGGCCTGTTGGCGGCGATGGGCGCGCTGGGCACGCTGCTGGGCTGGTGGATCACGCGGTCCATCACCGGGCCCGTGGCGCAGGCGCTGGAGGTGGCCGAGAAGGTGGCCGCCGGTGACCTGGGCTCGCGCATCGAAGTCACCAGCACCGACGAAGTGGGGCGTTTGCTGGGAGCCCTGAAGGAGATGAATCAGAGCCTGGTGCGCATCGTGGGCACCGTGCGCAGCAGCAGCGACAGCATCGCCACCGGTTCGGCTCAGATCGCCAGCGGCAACGCCGATTTGAGCCAGCGCACCGAAGAACAGGCCAGCGCGCTGGAAGAAACCGCTGCTTCGATGGAACAGCTGGGCTCCACCGTCAAGCAGAACGCCGACAACGCGCAGCAGGCCAACCAGCTGGCGATGGGTGCCAGCACGGTGGCGGTGCGCGGCGGCGAGATGGTCAACCAGGTCGTCGAGACCATGAAGGGCATCAACGACAGCAGCAAGAAGATCGCCGACATCATCACGGTGATCGACGGCATCGCCTTCCAGACCAACATCCTGGCGCTCAACGCGGCGGTGGAGGCCGCGCGTGCCGGTGAACAGGGCCGCGGTTTTGCGGTGGTGGCCTCTGAAGTGCGCAACCTGGCGCAACGCAGCGCCGAAGCGGCCAAGGAGATCAAGAGCCTGATCACGGCCAGCGTGGAGCGTGTGGAGCAGGGCACGACGCTGGTGGACCAGACGGGAGCGACGATGCAGGAGATCGTCACCTCGATCAAGCGGGTGACGGACATCATGGGCGAGATCAACAGCGCCAGCCGCGAGCAGAGCACCGGTGTCAACCAGGTGGGCGAAGCGGTGGGCCAGATGGACCAGGTGACGCAGCAGAACGCGGCGCTGGTGGAAGAAAGCGCGGCGGCGGCCGAAAGCCTCAAGCAGCAGGCGCAGCAGCTGGTCAGCGCGGTGGCGGTGTTCAAGCTGGGCAGCGAAGGGCTGCACCATGCTTCGGCGGCCAGCACATCGGTGCACAAGCCGGTGGCGCACAA
>DAORNK010000051.1:0-17348 GCA_035440985.1 Rubrivivax sp.
CAGGGCCCGGCCCAGATCCACCGGCTCCAGGCCGGCGCGCGCCGGTGCGGCCAGCACACGCACGACCTCCTGCAGACGCAGGCCCAGCTGCTCCAGATCGGCCAGCGCCGCCGCGGCGTCTGGGGGCGCAGCGGGCCAGTGTTCCTGTGCGCCATGCGCCGACTGGGCCACCGCCTGGCCGATCTGGCCCAGCAGGTTCAGCGGCAACTCGGCTCCCTGCAAGGGCAGGTGCGGCGGTGCGTAGGGTGGCAGATGGGGGCTCTTCATGTGGGCGATCTCATGGGTTCGCAGCGGCCGGACCTTGGGGCGTCTCGGTCAGACCGGCCCGCCGCTTTTCGGTTTCGTCCTGGCGCAACGAGGGCGGGGCTGATGGAGCCGGTGCAGGGAAGGACGGCCATCGAGACCAACGCAGCCCGGACCACGCCCCCGGCAGGTCGCCAGGCACGCCGATACCTTTGTCCACGAGCTTAGGCCTTTCGCGCGCCTGACGCTCGAGCGTCCGGGCCCGGTCTGCGCACAAGTTGAGCCGCATCAAGCGCTTGAGAAGCCGCTGTCCGCACCCCATGTGGGAGTCATGACAAGCCGCACCTTGCATGTGGGTTGTCCGCACTGCGGGACGACCAATCGCGTACCCACCCCCCGGCTGGCCGAAGACCCGGTCTGCGGCCGCTGCGGTTCGGCCCTGCTGGCCGGCGAGCCGGTGGAACTGGGTGACCACAACTTCGACGCCGTGGCTGCCGCCACCGAGCTGCCGCTGCTGGTGGACTTCTGGGCACCCTGGTGCGGCCCCTGTCGCATGATGGCGCCGGCTTTCGAGCAGGCCGCCGCGCAGCTCAAGGGCAGGGCCATGCTGGTCAAGGTCGACAGCGACGCCAACCCCGGCCTGGCGCAACGCTACGGCATCCGCAGCATCCCCACCCTGGTGCGGCTGCAGCACGGGCGCGAAACGCAGCGCCAGTCCGGTGCGCTGCCGGTAGCCCGGATCGTGGCGCTGGCCGGCGCCTGACGGACCGCCGGGCGGGCCGGCCGGCGGCAGGCTCCTGCTTTGTGTACAGTGCCACCGCACGTCCAACCCCGCAGGAGATTGCCATGCTGTTGCCGTCGGCCGCCTACAGGGTGGGCATGCGCTACCGTGATCCCGCCTGCGAGGCCCTGCTGCAGCAACTGGGCAAGGGCAAGCGCTTCACGCAGCCCGTGCTGCTGGGCTTTGCCGGGATGCCGCGCATCGCGCTGGCGGCAGCGGCGCGCGAGATGGCCGGGCGGCTGGGACGCCCCTTGCTGCGCGTCGATCTGAGCGCCAGTGCGGGCCACTACATCGGCGAGACCGAGAAGAACCTGCTCGCCGTATTCAGCCGCGCCGAGTCCAGCGACGCAGTGCTGCTGTTCGACGAGGCCGACGCGCTGTTCGGCAAGCGCACAGCCGTCGGCGCCTCCCACGACCGCTACGCCAACCTGGAAACCAACTACCTGCTGACACGCCTGGAGCAATTCCGGGGTGTGGCGGTGGTGCTGTTCGACTCGCTGCAGGAGGCTCAACAGCGCCGCGGCCGGCTGCAGCCGGTGGTGCTGCGCTTTCCGCCGGCCTGAAGGTCGGGGCGGCTCAGGCGGTGGCGGGCCGGCCGGCCACGTCGATCTCGACCATGTGCCACCAGCGGTTCCAGAACAGCGGCCGGCGGTAGCCGATCAGCCAGGGGTGCATCATGTCCGTGTAGATGCGGTGCACGTGCTGCCGGTACGGTGCCCAGGCCAGCGACAAGCGCTTGGCCTGCCGGAACAGGGCCTCGCGTTCGCGACCATCGGGCAGGCGCTGCAGCTGGCGATAAAGGCGATCGAACTCGTCGTTCTGGAAACGGGCCAGGTTGGCCCCGCCCTTGGACGGCCCGTACAGGCGCTGCAGCGCACCCAGCCCGTCGGGCTGGCTGGCCGAGGACCCCACCGTCCACACCATGAAGTTGCCGGCCTGCGCGGCCTTGAGGTTTTCCGGCCACTGCGCGACCGGAAACTCCACGCGCAGACCCACGGCCTTCAGGTTCTTCTGCCACAGGCCGTCCAGCTGGCGCTGCAGGCTCTCGGAGTGCGTGCGCCGCTGCAACACCAGGGGCTGGCCTTGCGGGGTCTCGCGCCAGCCGTCGCCGTCACGGTCGCGGTAGCCGTACAGGTCGAGCAGGGCGTTGGCGCGTGCCGGGTCGTGGTCCGACATCTCGCTCTTGTAGGTCGGGTCGTAGCCGGTGGTGTGCGGCACACAGGGGCTCTGCGCCGGAATGGCCTGCCCGCGACGCACCGTCTGGATCTCGCGGCCCACGTCCACCGCCAGGTTGATGGCGCGGCGCAGCGCCACCTTCTCGGGCGTGTAGCCGCCCACCAGCGGGTGCTCCATGTTGTAGACGGTCAGCGTGCCTTCCGGCCCCACCGTGCGCTGCCCTCTGACGCCGCGTTTGGCCAGGTTGGGCGCCACCTTGCCACCGGGCATCGCCGAGGCGATGAACTCCTCGGGCACGCGTTCGCAGAAGTCGGTCTGCTCGTTGAGGAAGGACAGCCAGCGCGGCTGCGGCTCTTCGATGATGGAGATCTCCACCTCGTCCACCAGCGGCAGCCGCCGCCCCTTGAAGCGCGCCAGCAGCGCCTGGCCCTCGGCGTCATCGGGCGCGGGCTCGGCCTCGTCTTCGTAGTAGCGTTCGCGAAAGCCCGGGTTGCGTTCCAGCAGGATGCGCGAACTGCGGCGCCAGCTCTTGATGCGGTAGGGGCCGGTGCCCACCGGGTGCTGGGCCAGCTGTTCGCCGTAGAACTCGGCCACCTCGCGCGCCACGGCCCCGAACAGGTCGCTGCCGGCCAGATCTTCGACGAAACGCGGGCGTGGGTTTTCGAGTTCAAGGCGCAGCGTGTAGCGGTCCAGGGCGCGCAGACCCGGCACTTCGCGGTCGTAAGGGAAGGGCGTGCGCGCCTTGAGCACCTCCTGGCGCAGCGACTTCAGGCCCAGGAAGGCCATCTCCTCGACACCGCCCCAGGCCGGGCTCTTGACGGCCGGGTCGGCAAAACGCTTGAGCGAATAGACATAGTCGGCCGCGGTGAGCTCGCGACGCACGCCCTTGAACGCCGGATCGTCGGCAAAGTGGATGCCGGGGCGGATCTGGACGATCCAGACCCGGTACTCATCGCTCACCTGGGGCAGTGCGGCGGCGGTCAGCGGCTTGATCTTCGCCGGTCGCGCCAGATGATCGTAGAAGTACAGGGCTTCGAAGATATGCGGCGTGACCGTGCGCGAATACAGGTCGGAGATGCGTGCCGGGTCGAAGCCGGTTTCGGCGGCGCGAAAGGCATAACGCAGGGTGCTGGTGGGCACGGCGGCGCGGGCCAGCGAAGCCGCGGGCACGGCGGGCAGCGCCAGGGTCAACAACGAAGCGCCTGCGGCGCGGCGGGTGATGGACATGGTGCGTTCAGGCAGCGCCGCGGTCGGCGTCGACATCCACCATGTGCCACCAGTTGCTCCAGAACACCCCGCGCCGGTAACCGTGCACCCAGCGGTGCAGCAGGTCGGTTCCCTTGCGGTGCGCGATGTAGCGGTAGGGCATGTAGGCCACGGCGATGCGGTTGGCCTCGCGGAAGAGTTTCTCGCGCTCGGGCCCGTCGGGTATGGCGATCAGCTTGCGGTACAGGCGGTCCATCTCCGGCAGCTTGAAGCGGGCGATGTTCTGCTGGCCGGCCTGCGGGCCATAGAAGTACTGCAGTCCGGTGGCGCCGTCGGGATCGGACGACGACAGGCCCAGCGACCACATCTGCAGCGTGCCGGCATGGGCGCGCTTGAGCTGCTCGGGCCATTGCTGCACCGGGAACTCGATGCGCAGGCCCACGTCCTTGAGGCCGCGGCGCGTGAGGTTGTTGAACTCGCGGTAGATCTGGTCGGGCTGGCTGGCGTATTCCAGCACCAGCGGCTTGCCGTCGGGCGTCTCGCGCCAGCCGTCGCCGTCGCGGTCGAGATAGCCGTACATGTCCAGCAGCGCGCGCGCGCGGGCCGGGTCGTAGTCGCTCATCTCGCTCTTGAAGGCCGGGTCGTAACCCGAGCAGAAAGGCGTCATCGGTGACTGCGCGGGAATGGCCGAGCCGCGGCGGATGAGGCGGATCTCGCGCTGCACGTCATAGGCCAGCGAGATGGCGCGTCGCAGCGCCACCTTCTCTGGCGTGTAGCCGCCGACGACGGGGTCTTCCATGTTGAAGTACAGCAAGGTCGTGTCCGACAGCACATTGCGATGCAGTTGCACGCCGCGCTTGGCCAGGTTGGGCGCGAGCTTGCCATTGGGCGCGGCGATGGCGGTGTACTCCGGCGGCACCGAGCCGGCGCTGGCCACCAGCGCGTCGATCTCGGCGTTCAGGAAGGCCAGCCACAGCGGCTGGCTCTCGTTGATGATCGACACCTGCACCTCATCGACCATCGGCAGCCGCCGGCCCTTGAAGCGCGCCAGGATGGCCTGGCCATCGGCGTCGTCCGCCGCCGGCTGCGCGGTGTAGAGCAGTTCGCGGAACTGCGGGTTGCGTTCGAGCACGATGCGCGAGCTGCGCACCCAGCTCTTGAGCTTGAACGGCCCGGTGCCGACCGGATGGGCGTCGATCTTGTCGCCGTAGAAGGCCACCACCTCGCGCGCCTGCGCGCCGGCGGTGCTGCCGCCGCTGAGCATGCTGGTGACGAAACGCGGCCGCGGCTCGGCCAGGCGGAACTGCACGGTGTAGCGGTCCAGGGCCTGCAGGCCCGCCACCGGCGCGTCGTAGTCGAAGGGCTTCTTGTCCTTCAGCGCGGCCTCGCGCAGTTCGGCCAGGCCGATGATCCCTTCCTCGAGCACCGAGGTTGCACCCGGGCTCTTGTTGGCCGGGTCCACCAGGCGTCTGAACGGGTAGAGGATGTCCTCGGCCGTGAGCTCGCGGCGCTGGCCGCGGAAGGCTTCGTCGTCGGCGAAATACACCCCGCGCCGGATACGCACCGTCCAGACGCGGAAGTCGTCCGATACCTCGGGCATCCCCTCGGCCAGCACCGGCACGGTCTTCACCGGGCGCGCCAGGTGGTCGTAGCCGTACAGCGACTCGAAGATCTGCGAGGTGACGGTGCGTGAATAGGTGTCCGAGATCTTGGCCGGGTCGAAGCTGGTTTCGTTGCCGCGGAAGGCCAGGCGCAGCACCTTGCGCGGACCGGCCGGCTGCGCAGACAGCGCTGGCACGGCCAGGGCCAGGGGGGCGGCCAGCAGCTGGCGGCGGCTCAGGCGGGCATCTTCGGGGTCGCTCATCTCACAGGGCGTGCGCAGGGGTTTCGTGAAGCGCGCCAGTCTAGCCCCGGGGCCGTCCTCCGTGTCGGGCCCTCATCCTGGCACGGGGTTTGCGATAGTCCGGAGGGTCGAGCGCCGCGCCCTAAACTCGATCACTTCCTGCCTTCCAGCGCCCGCTCGCCGCGGGCGCAGCACTTTTCATGACGGCCTACATCATCAGACGCCTGTGGCAGATGGTCCCCACGATGTTCGGGGTGCTGTTGCTGGTGTTCGTGCTCTTCAGCCTGTTCGGCAGCGATCCTTCGGTGATCCTGGCCGGCCAGAACGCCACCCAGGAACAGATCGCGGCGATCCGCCAGCAACTGGGGCTGGACCAGCCGCTGTACGTGCAGTTCGGCATCTACCTCAAGCAGGTGGCCAGTTTCGACTGGGGCCGCAGCTGGGCCACCAACGAAGCCGTCAGCCACCTCTTTGCCAGCCGGCTGCCGGCCACGCTGACCGTGATGCTGCCCATCCTGGTACTGGACACGGTGCTGGCGCTGCCCATCGCCATGTGGGTGGCCTACCGCCGTGGCAGCCTGACCGACCGCGCCATCATGGTCGCGACGACGGTGGCGCTGTCGATCAGCTTCCTGGTCTACGTCATCGTCGGCCAGTACGTGTTCGCCTTCCAGCTCGGCTGGTTCCCGGTGCAGGGCTGGAGCGACAGCGTGCTGAAGAACCTGCTCACCTTTGCGCCGCTGCCCGTGATGCTGGCGGTGGCGGTAGGCCTGGCGCCGCAGACGCGGCTGTACCGCAGCTTCCTGCTCGACGAGCTGGGCCACGACTACGTGCGCACCGCGCGCGCCAAGGGCATGACCGAAGGCACGGTGCTCTTCAAGCACGTGCTGCGCAACGCGTTGATCCCCATCCTCACCAACATCGGCCTGGCCCTGCCCGGCATCTTCGTCGGCAGCTTCCTGATCGAGGTCTTCTTTTCCATCCCGGGCATCGGCCGCGAGGTGCTGCTGGCGGTCAACCGCAGTGACTACCCCGTGATCCAGGCGGTGACGGTCTACCTCGCCGCGCTGACGATGGTGATCAACCTGCTCACCGACATCGCCTACAAGATCGCCGATCCGCGGGTGGTTCTCAAATGAGCACGGTCCTGTCCGACACGGTGCTGCCCGCCACCGCCGAGCGCAGCGAAGGCGTCTGGCATGCCGCCTGGCGCCGCTTCCGTGGCGACCGGGTGGGCGTGATCTCGCTGGTCGTGGTGCTGGCCTTCCTGGCCCTGATCCTGCTGGCCTGGCTGGGCATCGTGGCCGCCCACTGGCAGGACGAAGTCGGCGTCGCCAATGCGCCGCCGAGCTTCGTCGGCCCGGCCCCGCCCGAAGCCACCGGCACCATCGAAACCCCCAAGGGGCCGAACGTCGACATCAGCGACATCGACCCGCTGGCCCCGCGCTACGCGGAGTGGAACGAGCGTGCCTCCAAGCTCAAGACAGCGCAGACCGTCAAGGCCGAGACCCTGCCCCTGGGCGGCGACCGCTTCGGGCGCGACGTGTTGTCCAAGGCCGTCAAGGGCACGCAGGTCTCGGTCTTCGTGGGCGTGATGGCAGCCCTGGTGGCCAGCGGCATCGGCACCGTGCTGGGTGCCTTCGGCGGCTTCTTCGGCGGCAAGATCGGCGACTTCCTGGAGTGGCTCTACAACGTCTTCGAGTCGGTGCCCAACATCCTGCTGATCTTCGCCTTTGCCGCAGTGCTGGGCCGCGGCATCAGCACCGTGGTCATCATCCTGGGGCTGGCCGGCTGGACCGGCATCTACCGCCAGGTGCGGGCCGAATTCATCAAGCACTCGGGCCGCGAGTACGTGCGCGCCGCCGAAGCCATCGGTGCGAGTTCGCTGTCGCGCATCTTCCGCCACATCCTGCCCAACGTCAGCCACGTGGTGCTGGTGCGCATGAGCCTGCTGGTAGTGGGCTTCATCAAGGCCGAGGTCATCCTGTCCTACCTGGGCCTGGGCGTGCCGGTGGACCAGGTCAGCTGGGGCACCATGCTGGCCGAGGCGCAGGCCGAGCTGATCCTCGGCCACTGGTGGCAACTGGCCGCCGCCACGCTCTTCATGGCGACCTTCGTCACCGCGTTTTCCTTGATGGCCGATGCGGCGCGCGATGCGCTGGATCCCAAGTTGCGGGGGCTGGAATGAGCTTGCTGTCGATCCAGGACCTGCGGGTCAGCTTCCGCATGGGCGAAGGCCGGCGCGCCGACGCCGTGCAGGGCGTGTCCTTCGACGTGGCCGAGAACAGCACCGTGGCGCTGGTGGGCGAGTCCGGCTCGGGCAAGAGCGTCACCGCCATGAGCGTGCTCAACCTGCTGCCCGACAACGCCGAGCGCTCGGGCCGCATCCTGTGGCGCGGCCAGGACCTGCTGCGCTCGCCCCTGTCACAGCTGCAGACCTTGCGCGGCAAGGAGATCGCCTGCGTCTTCCAGGACCCGATGAGTTCACTCAACCCGGTGTTCAGCATCGGCGCCCAGCTCGTCGAGCCCCTGAAGAAGCACCTCGGTCTGACCGCCCGTCAGGCGCTGGCACGGGCCGAGGAACTGCTGGGTGAAGTCGGCATCCCCGAGCCGGCGCGCCGCCTGGCCGGCTACCCGCACGAGATGTCCGGCGGCCAGCAGCAGCGCGTGATGATCGCGATGGCGCTGGCCTGCGAGCCCAAGCTGCTGATCGCCGACGAACCCACCACGGCGCTGGACGTGACCATCCAGCGCCAGATCATCGAACTGCTGGCCCGGCTGCAGGCCAAGCACCGCATGAGCGTGCTGTTCATCAGCCACGATCTGGGCCTGGTCGGCGAAATCGCCCAGCACGTGGTGGTGATGCGCAACGGCATCGTGCGCGAGCAGGGGCCGGTGCAGGCGATCTTCGAGCGCCCGGTCGACGGCTACACCAAGGCGCTGCTGGCCTGCCGCCCCAGCCTGGAAGGCAACCCGGCGCGGCTGATGGTCATCGACGACCACATCGCCGGCCGCGCGGCGCAACAGGTCGGCAAGCCCAAGGACCCGCAGGCCCCCGTGGTGCTGGAGGTCAAGTCGCTGGCCAAGAGCTTCTGGCTGCGCCAGGGGCTCTTCGGCCGGCGCGAATTCAAGGCCGTGCAGGACGTCAACTTCAAGCTGCGCAAGGGGCACACGCTGGGCGTGGTGGGCGAGTCGGGCTCGGGCAAGACGACCATGGGCCTGACCCTGTTGCGCCTGCACGAACCCACTGGCGGCGAGGTCATCTTCGACGGCCAGAACCTGCTCAAGCTGGCCGACCGCGACCGGCAAGCCATGCGCCGGCGCATCCAGGTGGTGTTCCAGAACCCCTATGCCAGCCTGAACCCGCGCTTCACGATCGGCCAGACCCTGGTCGAACCGATGGCCATCCACGGCATCGGCGCCCACACGGCCGAACGCGAGGAACGCGCACGCGGCCTGCTGGAAAAGGTGGGCCTGGACGGCCGCGCCTTCGGCAAGTACCCGCACGAATTCAGCGGCGGCCAGCGCCAGCGCGTGGCCATTGCCCGCTGCCTGACGCTCAACCCCGAGGTGCTGGTGCTGGACGAGGCGGTCAGCGCGCTGGACGTCAGCGTGCAGGCGCAAGTGCTGAACCTGCTCAAGGACCTGCAGGACGAATTCGGCCTGAGCTACATCTTCATCAGCCACGACCTGGCGGTGGTGCGCTTCATCAGCGACGAGGTGCTGGTGATGAAGGACGGCGTGGTGGTCGAACAGGCCAGCGCCGCACAGATCCTGGCCGCGCCGCGCGAGGAATACACCCAGCGGCTGCTGGCGGCGATTCCGCGGGGGTACTCAGCCCGGACATGAACCGTCCTGAGGACGGTTCGGGCCTGGCTGAGGATTCGCGCCGGCGCGGGCGGGCGTGAGATCTGCCGTCAGCGTGCGGCGCTGGAGCCCGACTTCGGCAGCGCCGCCGCCACATCCCTGAAAGCGGCCAAAGCCGCTTCAAGGTGATCGATGATCTCCTGCTGCAGCACATCAGGCGGAGGCAACCCAGCCAGGTTGTCCAGGCTGTCGTCCTTCAGCCAGAACACGTCCAGGCTGGCCTTGTCGCGCGCGATCAGCTCGTCGTAGCTGTAGGAGCGGAAGCGCTCGCTGGGCTCACGCTGGTGCCGGTTCTCCGGCCGGTAGCAGGCGACGAAGTCTTCCAGGTCTTCATAGGCCAGCTGCCGCGTCTTCAGGGTGAAGTGCTTGTTCGTGCGCAGGTCGTAGAACCACACGCCCTTGGTCTGCACGGTGCCGTCCTTGGGCCGCGCGTCGAAGAACACCACGTTGGCCTTCACACCCTGCGCATAGAAGATGCCGGTGGGCAGCCGCAGGATGGTGTGCACATCGCAGGTTTCCAGCCACTTGCGCCGGATCTTCTCGCCAGCCCCGCCTTCGAACAGCACGTTGTCGGGCAGCACCACGGCGGCCTTGCCGCGTGCGCCGAGCATGGCCACGATGTGCTGCAGAAAGTTCAGCTGCTTGTTCGACGTCGTCGTCCAGAAGTCGCGCCGCTCGTAGGTGAGCGACTCGCGGTCGTCCTCGCCTTCGGCGTTGGTGAAGGTCATGCTGCTCTTCTTGCCGAAGGGCGGGTTGGCCAGCACGTAGTCGAAGGTGCGCGTGGGTTCGGTCAGCAGCGCGTCGGCCCGTTCCACCGTGGGTTCGCCCACCAGGTCGCCCACGTTGTGCAGGAACAGGTTCATCAGGCACAGCCGCCGCGTGCCGGGCACGATCTCGTTGCCGTAGAAGGTCTCCTGCCGCAGGAAGGCGGCCTGCTTCTTGTTCAGCGTCTGCCCTGGCCGCGTGAGCCAGTTGTAGGCGCCCAGGAAGAAGCCGCCGGTGCCGCAGGCCGGGTCGGCGATGGTCTTCATCGGCTCGGGCTGCATGCACTCCACCATGGCGCGGATCACGGCGCGCGGTGTGAAGTACTGGCCGGCCCCACTCTTGGTGTCCTCGGCGTTCTTCTGCAGCAGGCCTTCGTACAGGTCGCCCTTGGTGTCGGCGTCCATGCCCACCCAGCTCTCGGCGTCGATCATCTGCACCAGCCGCGCCAGCTTGGCCGGGTCCTGGATCTTGTTCTGCGCCTTGAAGAAGATGGCGCCCAGCATGCCGCTGCTCAGGCCCAGCTTGTGCAGCGTGGCCAGGTACTGGGCCTCCAGCGGCTCGCCGGTCTTCGTGCGCAGTGCGGCCCAGTCGAAGCCCGCCGGCACCTGGGTGGCGCGGCTGTAGGGCGGCTGGGTGTACTCGTGCGCCATCTTCAGGAACAGCAGGTAGGTCAGCTGTTCCAGGTAGTCGCCGTAGCCGACGCCGTCGTCCTTCAGCGTGTGGCAGAAGTTCCAGACCTTCTGGATCAGGGCAGAGGTGTTCATTTCGAAACCACGCCACTGCGCGTCTTGCAGCTTCCAGCTCCGGTGGCAAGGCCGGCGAGCTCCGGTGTCAAGCTTCGGTGCTTAGCCGCGCGTTGCCACCGGAGCTCAAGCGTCGGGGAAGCACCACTGGCATCGCCACAGCGCCTTCTATCTGCCATCTCGAACCGAGTCACAGAGATATTCCTTTACCGATCAATCACTTACAAGTCTGTCCCGCCAGCGCTGTCTGCCACCGGCCGTCCGTGGCAGATAGCTCAATCGGTGCCCGGCCAATACCGGCGCCACCGGCCCGAGCCTTCGTGCCGGATGCGGCCACCGGCAACGAGTTCGTCCATCGCTCGTTTCAACGTGCGGTAGGCCACCTCGGTGCCGACGCGTCGATTGATGTCGCCAGACGACGACCCCGGATATCGCCGCAGGTCTTCTTCGACCAGTGCCTTCAGCCGATGCGGCTCCAGGCGCCGCAGCGTCGTGCGGGCGGTGACGCCGCCATCGCGCAGCAAGCCGGGGACGACGAAGTAGCGTGTGCCCTGGGTCTTGCCGCTGGACTGGACGATCCCGAAATCCAGCAACCGCCCCAGCCACGGCAGCAGCTCATCGGCACCGGCCAGTTCCAGCCGCGACGAGAGCTCGCGCGCGGTCAGGGCCTCCTCGGCCGCCAGCAGCAGGCCGAAGGTGATGCGCTCGCGCTGCCGCAACTGGTGCCGCGCATCCACTTCGGCCATCAGGCGCAGCACGGCCGGCTTGAGCACCCGGCGGCCCAGGGTCACCGAGAACGAGTCCGGCCCTTCCCGGGGCACGGGCACCGCACGGCCCTGCGAAAGCTGCACGGCAAACATCAGGTCGTAGCCCGAGCCTTCGGCTTCCATCAGCTTGAGATCGTGAAAGACCAGGGCCAGCCGCGGATTGCGCCGCCGGTTGGCATGCAGCAGGGTCTGCGGCGTCACGCCGAAGGGCAGCCGCCCGGGGTTGACGATCTCCAGCCGGTCGGGGTGCAGGTTCAGGAAAATGTCGCCACGCTGCGTGTACGGCCGGTGCACCAGGGCATTGACCAGCAACTCCCGGATCACGCGGCTGTCGTAGGCCGGCAGGCGCTGCCGCTGCAGGCCGTCTGGCAACTCGTAGCTCTCGTGGAAATCGGGCAGCTCATGCCAGACGGCGTCCACCAGTTCCGCCGGCGACAAGGCGTAGTCGGCCCAGGACCACTTGGCGATCTTCTGGCCCGCGTCGTCGTACTTGATGGCGTGGACCACGGGCGCCGAACCCAGCCGCGCCCGGGCGGCCGCGGTGCCCACCAGCAGCACGCCCAGGTGGGTGAGCCGTTCGCCGTCCGCCAGCCCGTAGTGGCGCAACAGCTCACTATCGGACTGTTCCTTGACCGACGGCTTGACCCGATCCGATTCGCGCAGGCGGCGCAGCAGCTCGGCGGCCTTGGCTTCGTCCACGCTGGACAGCGCCTCGCCCGGGCTCGTCATCGTCTCCCAGGGCACGATGGGGCGGTCGTTCAGCAGGGCCAGGATGTCGTCGCCCAGCACCGGCCGGCAGACATCGGCCACGCGCATGTAGTAGCGCCCGTCGCTGGTGGATGCCACGCCGGCCGCGCGGGCCACCACCAGCTCCACGAACTCGGCGCCGTTGTCTGCCGACCTGAGCAGTTCGTGGACCTGCACGTTGACCGTGAGCTCGCCGATGCGCTTGCGCAGCGTGTCCAGCAGGTCGGGCGCGACGCGCTGCCCAGGTGGCGGTCCGCTGGCATCGTCCTCAATGCCGATGAGCAGGCGTCCGCCCGCCGCGTTGGCAAAGCACACGCAGTCGGCCGCCAGCGCCGCCCAGTCGGCAGTGCGCCCGGTGATCAGGCGCAGCGACTTGCGGTCCAGGTGCTGGTCTTCGGGGCTCATGCTGTGATCTTCGCCTTGCGCGGGCGGCGGGCGGTGGGCCTGTCGCCCGATGCCACGCGCTGCGCGCGGATGCGTTCGAGCAGCACGCTGGCCGGCTCGTCGTTCGGGTCTTGCGGGACGAGTTGGCCGGAGAAGGCGGCGCGGAGGATGTTTTGGCGTTGGGCGGAGGCCTGCATCAATGTTCGATCAATCGCCTCAGTCTGGGATCGGGCATGCTCAATCTGTTGCTCTGCCATCGAACAGATGACTTGCATCTCCTCGGGCGGAGGCACTGGCACGCGAATGCCCCGAACGATGCTTGTATTCAGGTTGGGCTGCGCGGCGCCTTGATTGAGATCTCGGAGGGATGCAGTCTGGGTGCGCAAGAACCAGTACAGGTAAGTCTTGAGCGAGTCGTCAAGGCCGAGGAGGGCCACAGAGCCGTCGTTGATGCAGCCTCCGATCTTGGTGATCTTCGGGACCCCGAGCGTCGCACCACTGTTCGTAAGCAAGAGCGTGCCAGGATCGATCCAACGGCTCCTATCTCGGCCCGCCTCCGTGACGAACTGTTCAACGGTCGTCAGATACATTTGATCGTCGGCTGTCAGTGAGCCGACCGTGATCCAGGGAATGCTCCCGCCAAAGTAGCGGGGGTCACCGGCTGGTCTCGGCGATGCGCCGCGGACAACGGTTGCCAGTTCACCAATTGTTGACCAGCGCCAATCGTCGGGGATGTCCAGAGTCTTCGTCGAGCGACGAGCAACACGTCTCCACTCGGCCGTGAGCGTGCCTTCGACGGCGGACTTCAGTAGGGATTGGCGGTAGAGGGTGAGCTTGCGCTTTGCAGCAAACAACTCGCTTTCTGCCAAGTCATTGCCCGAAAGCACCTCGTCCAGCGCATCAGTGATTCGAACCTGTTCTCGTTGCGGTGGCAATTGAAGCGGCCACGAGCGCACGATGCCCTGCGAAATGTTGGGTTGCGCACCACCCTGACCAGCAGCGGCCAAGGATTCAGCTTGGCTCACGAGGTAGTAGTGCAGGAACTCACTGGTCACGGCCAAGGGTGTCCCGACAGCGCACGCTTGGTTTGTCGCAGCGTCGACGCTAAGGATGGATGCTTTGCCGATCGTTGCGCCGTACATGGCAACTGCTACCGCGCCTTTCGGGAACAGCTTTGCACTTGAGGAAGCCAATCCCTCTTCAGTCAGGCACTCCTCGCTGAGCGCAATGGTTCTAGGGCCCAGTTCCCCAGTCTTGATCCACGGTATCGACCCTCCGAAGAACTCTTGACGCGAACGAGACGGTGTACCCCCAGAGCCCCAGTTCGCGACCTCCCCCAATGTTGTCGCCACCCAACCGGCAGGCAGCCGTCGACCTTCGCTCAAGCCACCAACTCCTCATTCATCTCCGCCATCACCCCGTCCAGCTCTTGGCCGAACAAGCCCCACGCCTTCTGCAACCCACCCCGGTTCGCAAACTCCGCAAAGTCGAAGTCCTCCCTCGCCACGCTGCAACTGGCTGCGATGTGGTCCTTCATCAGCCGCAGCCACTCGGTCTGCTCGGGCGTGAAGGCCGTGGCCCGCTGCGCGTTGTGGCGGAAGATCCAGGCCTGGAAGCGGCGGTCCACGGCGTCCTGGAAGGGCCGCAGTTCGGCATCCAGCCCGATGGCAAAGCGCACCAGCTGCACCAGGTCGGTCAGCTGCCGTCGCACGTCGGCGCCCTGCACCTGGCTGCCCTGCACGCGCGCATAGGCGGCCCACAGCCGCTCGGTGGTCAGCATCAGCGGCGGGCGTGCCAGGCGCTGGTGCAGGTCCTCGATCATCTCGAAGGTCAGCGCGCGGCGCTGGTAGGGCTGGGCGTAGAAGAAGGACAGCGCTTCGATCTCGTCCTTGTGCCGGGCGATGTACTCGGCAAAGCGCTGGATGTCGCCTTGGGCCTTCTCGGCCGCCTGGGCGCTCCAGCCGCTGAAGGTGACGGTGTCCAGGTTGATGTGGTCGATGAGCTGCTCGGCATCGCGGCGGGCCGACTCGATGGCGTCGCGCAGTTCGGGTTTGTCGAAGGGCGCGCAGGCGGCGGCCACTCGGGCGGCGCGGGCCTCGGCCAGTTCCTCGGGTGTCAGCGAGTCTTCGCTGCGCGTGATGCCGCGCCGGGCTGCGGTGGCCAGCGCGTCGCGCACCACCGCATCGGCATCCAGCGCGTTCAGCAGCTCGCGGCCGAACTGCTGCACTGGCACGCCGCCGGTCACCTTGGCCAGGCGGGCCTGCGCGTCGGCGTCCAGCGTCTTGCCCAGGCGCAACAGGCGGTTGGCCAGGGAAGTGACGGTGTCGTCGTCGCGGCTGCCCATCGCCACGCCCAGCAGCAAGTCCTTCAGCGGCACCGTGGGCTTCTTCTCCAGCGGGCGGCTGTCGGTCTTGCAGCTCTTCTCCACGCCCACGGCGTCGATCAGCACGAAGCGGCTCTTCGCACCCTCGGCGCTGCCCGACACGCGGCGCAGGGCATCAGCGTCCAGGCTGCGCACGCCGCGGCCCTTCATCTGCTCGTAGTAGCCACGGCTCTTCACGTCACGCATGAACAGCAGCACTTCCAGCGGCTTCACGTCGGTGCCGGTGGCGATCATGTCCACGGTGACGGCGATGCGCGGGTGGAAGTCGTTGCGGAAGGCGGTGAGCACGCCTTCGGCATCCTTCTCGCCGTAGGTCACCTTGCGGCAGAAGGCGTTGCCCTGGGCGTAGACCTCACGCACGGTCTGCACGATGTCGTCGGCATGGCTGTCGGTCTTGGCGAAGATCAGCGTCTTGGGCGTTTCCTTGCGCTTCGGGAAGATCTCGGCCTCCACCGCCAGCTTCATGGCCTCGATCACCTTGCGGATCTGGCTGGGGTTCACGACAGATCGGTCGAGGTCCTTGCCCGTGTAGACCTCGTCGTCTTCGGTCTGGCTCCAGCGCTTCTTGCGCGTCTGCCGGTCGCGGTGGTCCACCCAGGACTGCGCGCGCACCACTTCACCCTTGGCGGTGATCTCGGTGACGATCTCGTAGACGTCGTAGCCCACGTTCACGCCTTCGGCCACCGACTGCTCGTAGCCGTACTCGGCCACGATGTTTTCGTTGAAGAAGCCGAAGGTGCGTTTGTCGGGCGTGGCCGTCAGGCCGACGAGGAAGGTGTCGAAGTAGTCCAGCACCTGCTTCCACAGGTTGTAGATGCTGCGGTGGCATTCGTCGATGACGATGACGTCGAAGGTTTCCACCGGCACGGCCGCGCTGTAGCGCACCAGCTTGGCCTGGGCCTGTCGCTGCTGCACTTCGTTGAGCGAGGTGTCTTCGGCCGATTCGTCAATGGGCTCGCCCGACAGCACCGAGTACATGCGCTGGATGGTGCTGATCACCACCTGCGCATGCGGGTCGATGGCGGGCCCGGCCAGGCGTTGCACGCCGTACAACTCGGTGAACTTGCGGGCATCGTCGGCCGGCTGGTAGGCCATGAACTCCTGGTGCGCCTGCTTGCCCAGGTTGCGCGTGTCCACCAGGAACAGCACGCGCTTGGCGCCGCCGAACTTCAGCAGCCGGTAAACCGAGGTGATGGCAGTGAAAGTCTTGCCGGCGCCCGTGGCCATGTGCACCAGCGAACGCAGGCGGTTCTCGGCCAGTGACTTCTCCAAGCCCGTGACGGCGCTGATCTGGCAGTCGCGCAGCCCCGCCTCGGGCAGTGCCGGCATCGCGCTGGTCAGGCGGCCTCGGAATGTGCTGGGGGCAGCAAGCCATTCGGCCAGCTGCTGGGGCTGGAAGAAGTGGAACAGCTCGCGTGAGCGGGGCAGGGGGTCCAACCCGTCGGTGAACCGGATGATCTGGCCGGTCGCCTCGAACAGGAACCGCAGCGGCCGCCCAGCCTTTCGCCACTTCAGGGTTGCGTTGGCGTAGCGCTCGGTCTGCGCCTCGTGCTCGGTGATGCGCTGGCCTTCTTCGTCGCGCTTGGCTTCGATGACGCCGACCGGCTCACGGTCCACCAGCAGCACGTAGTCGGCGGGGCCGGTGTCTGTGGGGAACTCGCGCACGGCCACGCCGCGGCAAGCGGCCGGATTGAACTGCGCCATGTCCTGCAGCACCCAGCCGGCCTGCTTCAGGCGCTGATCGATCATGGATCGTGCCTTGTCTTCCGGTCGGGTCATCACGCTCCCTGTGCCAAGCCCTGGGCAAGCATCTTCCGCCGCCGGCATTGTTGCATCGGCCTCGGGGCCCCTCGCCTGCGCAGCGGTCCGGGCCGGCCCCTCGAATCCGCCTTTCACCCAGCGTTCGGCGCTGGCCGCGTCGAGCTTTGCAGTCGGCCCTGGGGTCGACCAGCGCGGGTTTGCTCCCGTCGGCGGGTGTCGTCGCCACGGCCAACCGGCCTTCGCGGCGATGATCGGCACCGGGCCGGGGCCCGAGCCGGCCGCCACAAGAAAGCACGATGCGAGAAATTGCCTTCGAGTTGCGCGGCGGATTCATCCCGCTGGACGCCTTGCTCAAGGCCACCGGCCTGGCGGCCAGTGGCGGCACGGCCAAGGCCATCGTGGCCGATGGCCAGGTGCAGGTGGATGGGCAGACCGAGCGGCGCAAGACCTGCAAGATCCGCCCCGGCCAGGTGGTGAGCCTGGCCGACGTGCGCATCACGGTCGCTGCGGCACCAGCTTGATCGCCGCCTGGGTGCCGCCGGCGCTGCGGGCGCGCAGCTGGCCGCAGCCGGCGTCCACGTCCTGCCCGGCGGACATGCGCAGCTTGGTCAGGATGTGGCGCCGGTGCAGGCGGCGCGCGATGTCGGCCGCCTTCTCCCAGCTCGGCCGCACGAAGGGCATG
>DAORNK010000052.1:0-17283 GCA_035440985.1 Rubrivivax sp.
GTGCTGGCCATGCCGCCGGCCGTGGCCGACTGGCTGGCCGCGGCGGGCTGAACCAGGGACGCTGGATGGACGAGATCGTCGAGGCGGCGCTCCGCAAGTGGCCCAACGTGCCGCACTGCTACGGCTGGCTGGCGCTGGACGCCCGCGGCGAGTGGTACCTGCGCGACGACCCCACCCGCGCCGCAGGCCCGTTCCCGCAGATCAAGGGCAACCGCATTGCCCACGAAAAACTGCGCGAGTTCATCCACCGCAACTATGGCCACGACGAACAGGGCGCCTGGTTCTTCCAGAACGGCCCGCAGCGCGTCTACGTGGAACTGGAAGCCGCCCCCTGGGTCTGGCGCCTGCAGCCCGAGCCGGGCTGGCCCGTGCGCACCCATACCGGGCTGCCGGCTGCGGTGCGCAGCGCGTGGCTGGATGAAAGCGGGCGGCTCTTCCTGCACACCGAACTCGGCCTGGGGCTGGTGCACAGCATGGACATGGGTGAAGCCGCCCAGGCGGTGCAAGCCGGCCAGTGGGCGCCGGCCGAAATGCCCTTTGCCGAGATGCCGGCGCGTTTTGGCTACGTGCTGCAGCCGCAACCGTGAGCCTGCACGCCACGATCAAAGAGGCCGCCCGAAGGCGGCCTTGACCAGTGGCGCAAAAACCGCGAGCGTGCGCTTACTTGCCGGCGCTGGCCGCGCCGGCGGGGGCCGATCCGGCGGCAGCCGGTGCCTTGGGTTCGTCGAACTTGGCACCGCCCTGGTTGGCCAGGTAGACCACCGCGCGCGCAATCTCGTGGTCGGAGAAGGCTGCGCCACTCTGCGGCGTCATCGCACCCTTGCCCTTGAGTGCGGAGGTCAGCAGGGCATCGAACCCCGTCTTGATGCGCGGCGCCCAGGCGGCCGCGTCGCCCGTCTTGGGTGCGCCGGCCGCACCGGTGGCGTGACAGGCCGCGCACTGGCCCTTGTAGACCTCTTCGCCGCTGCGTAGGGCCACCGGGGCCGAAGCATCGCGCCAGAACACCGAGCCCACGCGCTGCAGGCGCAGCGCCACCGCCTCTTCGTCCAGCGCCGCGGTACCCGCCGCCGGCCGGGCGCCGAAGTTCACGAAATTGATCAGCAGGATGATGATGGCGATGGGCACCACGAACGAGGCCACGATGGCCAGCACCAGCTGCTTGGGCGTGCGGATCGGGCCTTCGTGGGGGCCATCGTCATGCGCTGCGCCGGGGGCCGCGTGGGTGTGTGCTTCGCTCATGGAATCCTCGATGGTCTGGCGGGCAAAAAACGCGCGCAGTATACGGGTGGCCCACCGCGTGCACAGGCGGGCAAGCCCCTGGGCGCTAGAATGCGCGGCTGTCCACGTGCGACCGTGGTGAAGTGGATATCATGCGGCCCTCCGAAGGCCACGTCGCAAGTTCGATTCTTGCCGGTCGCGCCACGCGTCCGCCGCCCGTAGGTCAAGTCGGGTGTGCCGGAGCGAAAGAACCATACCTAAGCTTGGTATCAGTTTGGTTCGTACGTCGCGAGAACGCGACGTCCTGCCTCACTCCGGGCTGCGCCGATGCTTCCACCCCATGGAGGCCTCTGGCCAGCGTCTCTGAGGCTCGCAGTCAAACCGGCGCGCACACAGGTGATCAATACCTGTTCGACCTGAACCGGTGCTGCCCGCATTCGAGCGGTAGTGACGGTGTACCGGTCTCGTTCCAGAGCGTTCCGAACCGCGTCTTGGGGTTCCGTGTGCCGAGACAACGTAGCGCCGGAGGCTCAGAGGTCCGCTGCCACCGCCGCGAGCTTCTCGCTGGTTCTGATGGCATCTTCCACGCGGAGTAGCGCGTTCGCGTCGACGCTACAACCACGCTACGATCTGGTCGAGCGGCTTCTTGATGCCGCCGTGCACCGGCACCTGGCAACCCGCCTTGGGGTAGCCCACGACGAGCAGGATGATCGGCTTCTCCGAACTGGGCCGGCCGCACAGCTTGTTGAGAAAGCTCATCGGATTGGGCGTGTGCGTCAGCGTCGCCAATCCCGCGTGGTGCAGCGCGGCGATCAGGAAGCCCGAGGCGATGCCCACCGACTCGGGCACGTAGTAGTGGCTGAACTTCTCGCCCTTCTGGGGCCCGTCCTGATGCACGCCGTACTTCTGCGCGAAGATGGCGATCAGCACCGGTGCCTCTTCCAGGAAGGGCTTGTTCCAATCGGTGCCCAGCGGTGCCAGCGCGTCCAGCCACTCCTGCGGCGCGCGTTCGTTATAGAAGCTGCGTTCCTCGACCTCGGCCGCCTCGCGCACGCGCTGCTTGTGGCCGGGGTCGGTGATGACGCTGAAGAACCAGGGCTGCTGGTTGGCGCCCGATGGCGCTGTGCCGGCGGCCAGCAGGCAGCTTCGGATGACCTCGCGTGGTACGGGCCTGCTGTCGAAGTCGCGCACCGTGCGGCGGCGATTCAGCTCGGCGTGGAAAGCGCGTGCGCGCTCCACCATCTCGGGCTGTGGGACCTCGCTGTAGGCGGGCAGAGGCTCCAGCACGCAGGGCTCGGGTTTGCGGTTCATGTCATCGACCTTTCGCCGGTCTCTTATCGGTCTTCAGGCAGAGGGCTGCAACCCGAACCGCCGCTGCAGCGGTACCGGGTCGGGTGCGTGGTCGGCGAAATTGCGGAAGGCCTGGTCGGCCGGCACGCGGTGGCCCACGCTCAGGATCTGATCGATCCAGCGCCTGGCCGTGCCCTCGTCATACAGGCCGCCGGGCGAACGCTCGAAGGCTTCCACCGCATCAGCCGCCATCACGTCGGCCCACAGGTACGAGTAAAGACCGGCCGCATAGCCGCCGCTGAAGATGTGGAAATTGTGCGTGACCCGCATGATCAGGTCCCAGGCCTCGGGCATGCCCAGCTCGGCCAGCGTCTCGTTCTCCACCTGCACCGGGTCAATCGGCTGGCCGCTGCCGTCGGCCCGCAAATGCAGCCGCATGTCGACGATGGCCGGTAGCAGGAAGTCGGGGTTCAGGCTGAAGATGCGGTCGTATTGCTGGCCCTGTTCGATGCGGTCGACCATGGCCGGTGCGATCGACTCGCCGGTGACGTGGTGGCGCGCAAAGCGGGCCAGGAGCTCGCGGTCGCGCAGCCAGCGCTCGTTGATGAGCGCCGGCAGTTCGACGAAGTCCCAGGCCACATGCTGGCTGCCCAGCGAACGGTAAGCGGACGTGCAATGCAGCATGTGCAGCGCGTGGCCGAATTCGTGAAAGAAGACGTTCGCGTACTCCCAGGGCAGCAGCACGGGTTGGCCTTGGTCCATGCCCGGCGGCGGCGGGAACGTGGAGTACACGCCCGAGATCGGCAGCACCCGGCCCCGGAAGTGTTCGGCCTCGCGGTACTGAGTCTGGTAAGAGCCGTGGGCCTTGCCCGGGCGGTTGAACAGATCGAAGTAGATGACGCCGATGACCTCGTCGCCGCGGCTGACCTCGTAAACCCGCACAGTGGGGTGGATCAGTGGCGCCTCAGCGATGGGCTTGAAGGCCAGACCGTGCACGCGGCCCGCCGCCCAGAACAGGGCCTGCAGCACGGCATCCAGTGGGAAGTGCGCCTTGACGGCGTCGCCGTCGAGACCGAAGCGTTCCTGGCGCAGCTTTTCGGCATAGAACTGCCGGTCCCAGGGCGCCAGGCGGATACCCGCCCCTTCGCGGTCGGCCATTGCTTGGTAATCGGCGATCTGCGCCAGCGCGCGCGGCTTCACGCTGGCCCAGGTGCGCTCCAACAGGGCCAGCGCGGTTGCGGGCGTGCCCGCCATGCGGTCGGCCAGCGCAAAGTGCGCATAGCTGGGGAAACCCATCAAACGCGCCAGCTCGCCACGCAGTTGCAGGATCTCGGCGGCCACGGGCTTGTTGTCCTGGGGGCCGGTGTCGTCGCCGCGATTCGTCCACATCCGCCAGACCTGTTCGCGCAGGTCTCGCCGGGTGGCCAGCGTCAGGAAAGGCCACACCGCACCGCGGGCATTGGGAATGGCCCACTGGCCCGGGCGACCCTTCTCGGCCGCGGCTGCTGCGGCGGCGGTGCGCAGCGCGTCAGGCAGGCCGTCCAGCCCGGACGCATCGTCGATGAACACGGCTTGCGCGCCGGCCTCGTCAATCAGGTTCTGGCTGTAGCCCGCCGACAAGGTGGCGAGCCGGCTGTTGATGGCCGCCAGCCGTGCCTGGGCCGCCCGCGGCAAGCCGGCGCCGCGGCGTTGCAAGCGCGTGCGCAGCACCTCCACCAGGCGCTGCTGCTCTGGTGACAGCCCGGCCTCTGCACGCGACGCCCAGACCGCGTTCAGGCGTGCGAACAACCGCTCTTCGTGCGCGATCTCGTCGTCCAGCGCCGTCAGCCAGGGCGCGATGCTTTGCGCCACCGCCGGCATGTCGCCCACGCTCATGCTGGCTGCATACACCGCGTGCACGCAGGACACCCGGCGCAGCTCGGCGCCGCAGGCTTCCAGCGCCTCGGCGGTGTTCTCGAAGGTAGGCGGCGCGGGGTTGGCTGCGATGGCCCGCACCTCGGCACGCTTCATCTCTATCGCCGCGCGCATGGCATCTTCGATGGCAACAGGGCGGACACCTGCCAGTGGCGGCAGGCCGCCATAGGGGCCGGGCCACGGGGCCAACAGGGCCTGGGCGTCGGCCGATACGGTCGCGTTCGGTTCCATGGTCATTCGATCGCAGTTCGCAACATCGCGCGTGCCAGGCCGCTGGCCATCTTCTCGCGCAGATCGGCGTCGGGTGCCTGCTGGCCGAGCCGCACCAGGATAAGAGCCCGTGATGGCACGACCATCAGCACGCGATTCTCCGAGCCGAGGGCAAACAGGGCATCGGCCGGTGCGGTCGGCACCAGGCTTCCTTCGCCCTGACCGCGGTTCGGTACTATCCAATGCGTGCCGCCATTGAGCCACCACAGGCGGCCGTAAGCCGGATGCAGGTCGGTACGGCGAAAGATCGCTGACAGCCCCGCAGAGCTGACCAGGCGTGCACCGTTTTCAGCGACACCGCTGTCCAGCACCAACTGGCCCAGGCGCGCCAGGTCGCGCGGCGTCGTCACCAGGCCGCGCGGGTTGCCGAGAAAGGAAGCGAGCTCGTTGCTGCGCTGGCACCACGCGGTGTCCACCATGCCGAGTGGACCTGTCAATCGCGTCTGGGTCAACGCACCGATCGACTGACCTTCCGCCGCTTCGAGCACCGGCAGCATGAGCGCATACGCCGGCGTGTTGTAGTAGTGACAGGTACCGGCCGGCGCCTCGAAGCACAGTGCGTCATTCAGGCCCGAGCACATCTCAAGCAGGTGCCTCACGACGATCGATTGCTCTTGCGCAGCGTCGGCCTTCGACCAGCCGCGGCCGACGTAGTTCGACACTGGCTGTTCCAGGTCGAGCCGGCCATCCTCAACCGCGATGGCGGCCAACAGCGCGACCAGGCTCTTCTGCTGCGAAGCAACGTCTTCGCGCAGAGCGCCGTCGCGCGCAGTGCCATGCAGGTAGCGCCGCTCGAACAGGTCGCTGCCGCCAGCCACCGGCCAGTTTCGTTCGAGCACCGTGCGACGGTTCGCCATCACGAGCAGGCCGGTCGTGCGCTGGCTCTTACAGTACGACGCCAGGTCGCCGAGGGCGGTTTGATCCCAGACGATCGCGTCGCTGGCGACCGCCCACTCCAAAGGTGTTGAGCTGTCCGACTTCACGTCAGTGCGGCGTCAAGGAAACGACGCACAGGCGGCACCGCCAACTCGGGCACCATGCACACGCCATGGCCCTGGCCCGGGATCTCGTACACCGTCCAACACTGCGCCTCGAGCTGCACGCGATGTTCGCGGATGAGGGATGCGATGCGGATCGGGACGCCAGCCTCGACGAGATCGCCGTCACCGCCGAAGAAGGCCATCTTCGGGCATGCGATACGCGCCACGCTCTCGGCTTCCGGCCAGTCCAGCATGCTCGCGTAATAGGTGTCCCACTGCCGGTATTGGTCGCTCGACCTCAGCACCCTCAGCGACGATGGCTCGGGGTTGGCCTGCTTCAACCGCGTGGCTTGCAAGATGCCCGCATAGGGCGCTCCCAGCGGCGGCCAGCCGCCGACCACCAAAGCGCTCAGACGGCCGGTGCGCGCGGCCAGTTGCAGCCCGACGGCGGCGCCCCAGGAATAGCCCCAGTACGCGAAGCGGTCAAAGCCAGCCGCGCTGGCCACAGCCAGCAGATCGGCACAAACGCGATCGGCCGTGAGTGCTTGCGGCGCGATGTCACGGCTGCCGCCAATGCTGGGGTAGTCCACGCGCAGAACACGGTAGCGGTCGGTCAGCCGGCTCAGATAGCCGTCGAGCACCGGTTGCATCTCGTCGCCGAACAGCTCGGTGAACGAGGCCATCAGCGGCAGGCCGATGAGTAGAGGCTGCCCCTGGCCCTGCACCTCGTAGTGCACGCCGCTGGCTGGGTCAAGCGGCATGGGGCACCCCGGGTGTCTGCTGACGCTGCAGCCAGTCGCTGAGCAAGTCGTCCAGCACAGGCAGCGTCACCGCACCGGCGCTCATCACGGCGGCGTGGAAATCCCGGTGCTTGAAGCGTGCACCGAGCTGTGCTTGGGCACGTTGGCGGAGTTCGCCGAACTTCAGGCCGCCGATGTGGTAACCCAGCGCCTGCCCAGGCAGAGCCGCGTATCGGTCCACTTCGCCTTCGAGGATCTCGCGCGAAAGGCTCAGGCGCTCGGCCATGTAGGCCACGGCCTGCTCGCGGCTCCAGCCGTACCAGTGAATGCCGGTGTCCACCACCAGGCGCACGGCGCGCCACATCTGCATCTCCAGCCGGCCGTAGTGTTCGTGCGGCGTGGTGTACACGCCCATCTCGACGCCCAGCATCTCGCAGTACAGGGCCCAACCCTCGACGCAGGCGGTGTACTTGACCGCGCCATACCGGCGGAAGGCCGGCAGCACGGTCTGCTCGTTCAGCAGCGCCAGATGCATCAGGTGCCCAGGCCAGGCCTCGTGCAAGACCAGCGCGGGGTGCAGATAGCTTGGCGCCTTGGACGGCAGCCCACTGATCCAGAAAATGCCCGCCGCGCCGCCATCGGCAGGGCTGGGCTGGGCATAGGCCGGCGGCATTCGCACCGAGACCGCGTCGGGGATGCTCTGCACGCCATAGGTCATGCGCGGGATGAGGCCGAAGAACTCCGGGATGCGCCGGTCCACGCGCTTGCACAGGGCCTCGATGCCTTCTCGCAGGGCGTCGCGCGACGGGGCGATGAACTGCGCGTCCGACGCCAGGAAGGCGCGGTAGCCCGGCACGTCGCTGCCGAAGCCGGCATCACGGGCCACGGCCTCGATCTCGCGCTCCAGCCGCGCCACTTCGGCCAGGCCCAGCGCGTGCACTTCGTCGGCGTCGTCGGTGGTACTGGTGAAGTGCCGCACCCAGGTGCGGTAGTACGCTGCGCCGGCCGGGCCGTCCACGCAGCTGAGCGATTCGCGCGCGCCGCGCGCCACCAGGCCTTCCAGGAAGGCGGCCCAGGCCTGCAGAGCCGGAGTCAGGGCCTCGCTAACCACACCCAAGGCGCGGTCGGCCTGGGCCAGCACCGCGGTTTGCGTCGCTGCCGGCGAGCGCTTGAAGGGCGATAGCCAGGCCGAGGCCTCGGGCGGGGCGCCCAGGATGCCCCGCGTGTTGCCGACCGCGCCTTGCAGCACCATCCGGGGATAGCGATAACCACTCGCGTGGCCGGCCTCGATGTTGGACTGCACATCGCGCAGGTAACCCGGCAAGCCCGCGAGTCGGTCGACGTACAGCGCCGCAGCGGAGGCGTCACCGATGCTGGTGGAGTTGGCCCAGAACATGGCCGTGAAGTCAGGCCCGGCGGGGAACAGCCAGGGCCGTTGCCACGAATCGACCGCGTGCTGCGCCCGCAGCCCGGTCAGCTCGCGGCGGATCAACGCTAGCGTCGCGCGCTCCTGGGCGCTCAAGGTGCCAGCGTCGATCTGCACGGCCTGTTGCAGCAACTGCGCGGCATCGTGGTCGCGGCGCTGGTGGTCGGCCGCCGATTCGCGGAACAGCACGGCATCCGTCGGCGGCTGGCCGGCAAGCACGGCTGACAAGGGCAGTGCATGGCACTCGAAGGCCCAGTAAAGCTCGGCCAGAGCGGCGAGGGTCTGGGATGCGGTGGGCGGGGTCTGCGCGGTCATGGGTGCTGCTCCGCCGGTGCTCCGCAGATGGCTTCGCGCATCACGGCGATCGTCCATTCCGGGATCTCGTAGACGAAGTTATGGCCAGAGCCCTTGGGCGCAACCACGCGCCGCGAGCGCGTCGACGTGGCCAGGTAGCGTTCGCGCGTGGCCGCGAAGAAGTTGAACATGCGGCGCGCGTTCGCGGCGCCGCCGGCCTGGGCTTCGGGCAGCAGGGCGATGTCGCCGTCCTCGTCATCCTTCGGGCCGACCAGCCACACCGGCAGGTCGCCCAGGTCGCGGTCATAGACCACCGTGTCCCAGGCCACGGCCACCACGCCTTCGGGGCTGAGCTCGCTGTAGATGGACGCCTGCGCGAAGAAGTGACCGGCGTTGGCCTCGACCGGCGACGCGGCGGCCACCACTGGGCCCAGCGCGGCCTCGGTGGCGTCCATGGCCTGCTTGTAGGCGGGCACCAGGGCCATGCGGGCCTTGTGCCTGGCCACCAGGTTCACGCCGAAAAGCTGCGCCAGCCCGCCCAGCCAGGCGCCGCGACGCATGTCCTTCAGCGCAGACAGGCGCGGGCCAAAGACGATGGTCTCCAGCGGCGTGGGGTCGAGCAGCACCAGCAGGTGCACCAGGTCCGGCCGGCGGCGTGCGATGTTGGCCGCCAGCAGCCCGCCGAAGGAGTGCCCCGCCCAGATGAACGGGCCCTTCTCACCGGCGCGCTCCAGCGCCAGCAACACTTCTTCGGCCTCGCGCGCGGTGGTACGCGGGAAGGGGCCGGTGTCGCTCCAGCCGGTGCCCGGGCGGTCGATCAGGATCGAGCGAGTCTCACCCCTGAACGCGCGGTGCAGGTGGTGCATGCTGTAGCCGCTGGCATGACCGCCGGCGAACCAGACCACGGGCACGCGCCCCCGTGGCGCGCTGCCTTCGGCCAGCAGGTGCACGCGGTAGCCACCCACATCGATCAGCCGGCCAGGCGCTGGCGTTGCCCGGCGTGCGCGCGACAAGGTCCACAGGTGGCGCACAGAAGCCAGGCCAAGCAACAGACCGAGCACCGCGCCCACCGCGGTGAGCGGCCAGCGGAGCGCGGCCGGTGCCACCAGTGCCAAGCCGCACCAGATCAGGGCCACCAGCGCAGCGATGAGCAGTCCCGCCGGTTCATGGCCGAGCAAGGCCAGCAGGGCGTTGCGCCAGCGGTGCATGGCTCAGGACCCGGCGGTCACTGTGTCGCCGCGGGGCATGGTGGTCACGCGGTGCTCGGGTAGCCACCAGGCCGCCAGTGCCGCGGCGCCCATGCAGGCTGCCGCCAGGATCAAGGCCAGGTCGTAGCTGCCCATGCGGTCGTGCACCAGACCGGCCAACCAGGGCGAAATGCCGCCGCCCGCGGCCGCCGCCACCATCTGCGTGGCGCTGGCGCGACCGAAGGTATCAGCGCTGAAGTAGCGGCGCGCCAGCAGCAGGCTGACGCTGTTGTCGCCGCCCGAGCACAGGCCCAGCAAGCCGCCTGCCGCGATGCTGACCCAGAGGCCGCCACCGGAATAGATCACCAACGTGGCCAGCATGGGCACGGCCATCACGATCACGGCCAGTCGCGAGGCAGGCATGCGGTCGGCCAGCCAGCCCGCCAGCAGGTTGCCGGTGAGGCCACCCAGGCCGACCAGGCTCATCGCAATGGCGGCCTGCCCGGGCGTGGCGCCCCGATCTTGGAGCAGTGCAGCAAAGTGCATGAAGATGGCCCCTACGCCCAGCGCAAACAGCATGTTGAACAGGGCCAGTTTCCACCAGATCGCATCGCGCAGGAAGGCAGCCATCGAGCCGGGTCCGGAGCCGTTGGCGCTGTTGGTCGCTGCTGTGGAGACGGGTCGCTGCGCAACCGGCACGGCCGACAGACCCCGACGCGCCGCCGGTTCGCGTTCACGCACGACCAGAAGCGCCGCAACCCCGCACGCCAGCAAACTCAGCCCCGCCATGACCATGAAAGCCTGGCGCCAGCCGAACTGGCTGATGACGGCCTGCACCCACAGCGGATGCAGAATGCCACCGGCGCCGCCGCACGCAAACAGCAGACCCAGGGCCCGGCCCAGCGATCGCTCGAACCAGCCTTGCACCAGCTTGGCCAGGCTCAGCAGCGAAGCGCCGGCGGCCGTGATCATCAGCGCCAGGCACAAGCCGTAATACACCCAAACGCTGCCCTGCATCAGCGAGAAGGCGGCGAAGTTGGCCGACTGCAGCACCACGCCCGCCAGGATCAGTGGGCGCAGCGGCACCTTGTCGATGACCCAGCCGGTCAGCGGCGTAACCAGCGGCGCGAAGAGCGTGGACAGGGTCAGCGAGAAGGCGATCTCGCCGCGGCTCCAGCCCAGGCTCTGCTGCAAGGGCAGCAGGAACAGGCCGAAGGTGCTGCCATACAGCGCGGATACGCCGAACATGGCAAGCACGCCACTGCCGGCCAGCGCACGCCAACTGGCAGCAGAGTCAGGGGGTGCGACCTGCGGCGAAGAAGGCTTTGAGGCGGTCGCGTCCATCCAGCCTCAGAAGTCGTAGCGCACCGAGATATCCAGCGTCCGGGGGCGTTGCAGGTAGTACTGCTGGAAGGCCTGGTTGCCGTCGGGTGTGCCCTGGATGTTCATGATGCCCCGCTTGTCGGCCACGTTGCTCAGGCCAGCCGCCAGTGTCCAGTTGGCCTTGTTGAAGCTCACGCCCAGGTCCACCGTGTTGTAGGCGGGCGCCCTGTAGAAGGCGGTAAGGTCGATCACTCGTTCGCCGACATGGGTGTGGGTGATGCTGAACCGCCCCGCAGAGTCCAAAGGCCCCGCGAAGCGGTAGTTGCCCTGCAACGCGGTCTGCAGCTTGGCGGTGCCGGGCAGGCGAGCGCCGGAAGCGATCGTGACAGGGGCGCGGCCGGCCAGCGTCTGCACGTCCTCGGTCGTCTTGGCGTCGATGCGGGCCAGCGAGGCCGCCAAGTCCAAGGACGTGTTGATGCTCCAGCGTAGCGCGGCTTCCAGGCCCGTGCTGCGGGCCTTGCCGACGTTGCCGATGCCCGAGAAGGCCAGTTGGCCGCGCTGCTCGAAGTAGGTGAACTGCGCGTCGGTCCAGTCGAGCAGGAAGGCCGTCAGGTCGAGTTGCACACCTGCTGCCGGCGACAGGCGAACGCCGGTTTCGTAGTTCCACAGGCTGTCGGACTTGAAGGTCGTCTGCGGCGGCCCTTCGTTCACGCCACCATAGCGGTAGCCCTTGGAAGCCAGGGCATACCACATGTTGTCGCCGAAGCGGTACTTGACGCTGACCTTGGGGGTGTTGCCATCGTCGCCGCCAGCCAGCAGGGGCCCGTTGCTCGGCGCGCCGAAGACCGTGCCAGTCTGCTGGAAGGCAGTGCTGGTCTTGTACAAGCGGGCTCCGAGCCCTGCGCTCCACCCGCCGCCAAGGCTGTACTCACCATCGAAGAATGCCGCCTTCTCGGTGCCTTCGGAGCTTGTCTTCAGGTCCACCAGGTCCACGACACCGAACGCGGCCGAGGGGTCGCTCTGCTTGGCCGCGCCGCTGCCCTTGTTGGTCTGGTAGAAGAGGCCTGCCACCCAGCTGAATGTGCCGCCGGGCTTGCTGGCGATGCGCAGCTCCTGCGACTTGGCGTCGCTGTTGCCGGCGGCCACGCGCGCCACGATCGGCAGCGGCAGCCCCAGGGTGCCGAAGAGCCGCGTGTCGTCGCCGTTGGAGTTGGTCTTGGTCTTCCAGTAGCCGGTGATGGACGTCAGGATGGCACCGCCCAGGTCGTAGTCCACCGTCAGGCTGGAGAAGTCGAACTGCGAGGTGCCCCGGCCGAGTGAGGGGTTGTCGTGCTCCAGCTTCTTCGGGTCGCCGAAGACATAGCTGAAGTCATCCTGCTTGGTCTTCTGCGTGCTGGCCACGAAGGTGGCGGTCAGTTCGCGCACGGGCTTCACGGTGACCAGCACCCGGCCGCCGGTCTGCCGCACTTCGTTGGCGTCCTTGGTGTTGGTGCCCTGGTTGTCGATGTAGCCCGGCGCCCTGCGGTCGAAGGCCACCACGCGCAGCGCCGCCATGTCACCGATGGGTGCGTTGACCATGCCGTACAGCGACGCCGCGGTCTTGCCTTGCGACACGCTGCTGGCCCCCACCTGCACCGCCGCACCGAAGGCCTTCAGCTCGGGCTTGGCCAGCAGGTAGCGCACCGCGCCCCCGAGCGAGCCCGAACCGAACAGCGCGCCCTGCGGTCCCCGCAGCACCTCGATGCGGTCCAGGTCGAAGGGCAGGATGTCGGCCACCACGCCCTTGCCGATGGGCGACGCCAGCGGGACGTCTTCCAGGTACGAGCCACTTGCGTTCTGCTGTCCGCCGCCGCTCTCGGGCGAGGCCTGGCTGCTCAGGCCGCGGATGGTGATGCCGCTGCTGTTGGGATCGCCGCGGTTGAGTTGCACGCCCGGCGTCAGCTTCAGGAAGTCTTCCTGGTCGCGCGCGCCACGGCGCTCGAGATCGCTGCCTTGCAGGACCGACACCGTGCTGGCCACCTCGCTCTGCTTCTCGAGACGCTTGTTGGATGAGATGACCACGGTCTGGGCGGCGTCCTCATCGACCTTGCTTGCCGACGACTGCTGCGCGGCGGCTGGCAGTGAGACCATCAGCCCAGCCGCTGCGAGAGCGGCCCCCAGGATGGTCAGGCGAGAAGGTGAGTGTTGCGAGCTGGTCATCGTGCGGGTCCTTCTTTGGGCAGGTGGACATAAGGCTCCGCGGCACGATAGGGGCCCGCTCCGCCGACCGCATTTGAACTTGCACCAAAGATTTAGGCGATCGGCACGGCCTGGGGGTCGCCGCAGCCTACCCGTCCGGGTGAACCCTAGGCGTGGGCCGGGTCGCCCTCGCCGCCGGCGTTCAGCGACAGGTTGAAGGGTGCGCGGTGCTGCCGGTACTCGCGAGGCGACATGCCCACGTGGCTGCTGAAGGCCGCCGCAAAGCTGCTCTGATGCTCGTAGCCGACCCGCTCGGCCACTTGGGCGATCGTGAAGTTGGCCGCCAGCAGCAGTTGCTGCGCCTCGCGCATGCGGCGCTCCAGGCAGTACCCCGCCATCGTCACGCCAAAGGCTTCCTTGAAGACGGTCTTGAGCTTGTTCTGGTTGGTGCCGATCTCTCGCGCCAGTTCGGCGAACAAAGGCGGTTTGCGGAAGCTGTGCTCCAGCCGGGCCAGGGCGGCATGCGCCAGCTCCACGTCGCGCTGCCGGTTCAGCGCGGCGCCACGCAGCAGCGGCACGTGCTGCATGGCGTCCAGGGTGTAGGCGACCAACTCGGCAAGGCGACCGGCGTACTGCAGAACCCGCATCTCGCCTTCCAGGCGCGTGTCGATGGTGTCTGCCAGCAGCGCAGCGAGACGATGGTCAAGCGGAAACGACGCGATGCGGCCGACATCGGCCGTGCCGGTCACCGCATCGCGCACCAAAGGCGGCAGATCACCCAGTTGCAGCCCATAGCGTGCCGCGAACGCCGATGCCCGGAAGATTGCCACCAGGCCCTGCTGGCGAGCGCCGCCGGCGATGTGGACCGCTTGCGGCCGCCCCTTGGGCAGGCACACCAGCGTCACCTCCGGGCGGTTGAAGACCAGTTGCGCCGAACTGCCCACCTCGAAGGTGACGTCGCAGCACAGCGATGCGCGCAGCATGATCAAGGCTTCATCGGTGTCGTAGCGCCAGCGGGACGTGCAGGGGAGCACGCAGTTGATCACCGTCAGCAGCAAGTCTTGGTCAAGGCGCACGGTGTCCGACGTGCCGCTGCCGCCTTCGTGTGCATGCAGCGTGCGAACGCCCTGGCGTGCAAAACGCTTGAAGCTCTTCTCGCTGGCACCGGCCCTGAAGGCTTCCTGATCGAAGTCCAGCGGCGACCAAGCTCTCTCAGCGGCGGGGACGGCGTGGCTGGGCATGCGTTCGATACTCCTAAATCTCCGTGTTCACAGCCTAACTGATCGGGGCAAGTCATGGCCTATGGTTCAGGCTCCATGAACCCAACGTACCTGCCGACCCAGTGTGACGCTGCGACCCTCTTGCGCAGCAGCATCGTCTGGGACAACCATGGCTGCATGCCGGTCGCGCGCCCGCACGACACCTCGTTCTTGCCGCAGTTGCAGCGGTATCGCGCGGCTGGCGTGAGTGCCGTCATGCTCAATGTAGGTTTCGGGGAAATGGGCATCGAAGAGCACGTTCGCACACTGGCCAGCCTGCGCCACTGGATCAAGGCGCGGCCCGATGAGTACCGACTGCTGTGCAGCGCCGACGACGTCGAGCAAGCACATTCCACAGGCCGGCTGGCCGTCGGCTTCGACATCGAAGGCGCCAATGCGGTGGCCGACCAGCCGAGCCTGGTGTCGCTCTACTACGACCTGGGTGTGCGCTGGATGCTGCTGGCCTACAACACGAACAATCGTGTCGGCGGGGGCTGCCAGGACGAGGACACGGGTCTGACGCCGTTCGGCCGCAAGATCATCGCCGAGATGGAACGTGTGGGCATGCAGGTCTGCTGCAGCCACACCGGGCATCGCACCGTGCGCGACGTCTTCGAAGTGGCGACCCGGCCGGTGATGTTCTCGCACAGCAACCCCAGCGCCCTGCACCCACACCCCCGCAACATCCCCGATGACCTGATCCGCGCTTGCGCGGCCACCGGGGGCGTGGTGGGCATCAATGGCATCGGCAGCTTCCTGGGCAAGAACGACATCAGCAGTGAGACCTTTGCCCGCCATGTGGACCACGTCGCGCAACTCGTCGGTGCGGAGCATGTGGCGCTGGGCCTGGACTACGTGTTCGACACCCAGGAGCTGGATGAATACGTGTCCAAGATGGCGCACACGTTCCCTGCCGAGTTGGGCTACGAGAAGGGCGTGCGCATGGTGGCACCTGAACAACTGGAATCCATCGTTCAGGCACTGCAGAAACTCGGATATGGCGACGCGGACTTGCGCGCGGTGCTGGGGGGCAACCTGATGCGGCTGGCCCGGACGGTTTGGAAATCGCCCGACCAAGTCTGAAGCCCTGCACGCCTGGCGTGCCGAGGTGCTTTGCGACTGGGTGTCACGCAGACACGCCCATCGCGCGACCTGTCTGCCCGCGCTGCAGATCCGTCGCCAGCTGCTTGAACGGGGCCGTCGCACTCCAGTCTTTACCTGTCGTTCGGGCGCCTTCCGCGGCGCGCGATCGAGTCGCGCTTCAGAGAGGGAGCCTTGAGTCTCTGCGTTGAGGAGGTCCGCTGACATGAGAGAGAGCGTTTTCGAGGTCCTGCACGCGGAGGGGTTGAACCGCCTCCGGATCCACTACGACTGGAGGCGTGATGCCTTCTCGCTCTACGCAGCGCGAGAGTGGGACGCCGACACGCCGTTCGCGAGGTATAACGCGGCGTTCACTGCCTGGACCCTCGTGCCATCCGACGGGCGGTATCTGAACCACGCCGACACGGAGGCAGCCTTCGAGAGGCACCGAATGTCGGCGCACCTTTGCAGGGTTAAGGAGCTGATGAGGAAAGGGAGGCACATCCTCCTCGATTGCTACTACCACGAAGGGCTCGACATCCGGTTCGCCAACCACATCCACAGCGACAGGCGTGGCGTGAACAACCGGCGCTCGTCGATCGTGATGGGTGGAATCCGGCGCCACGAGCCAGGCGAGGACGAGATCAACGTCTTTGTCGACGGGATGAACCTCGGCCGTGGGATGACCTTCAAGAACGTCGCGGCGGGAGTGCCGATGGGGGGCTGCAAGACGACTGTCCAGATGGCGCCGGTCGATCTAGGAAACCTGGACCAGGTCGGCTTCCTGGCCTACGCGACCGACCGAACGCGCAACACCGCCGGGCCGGACATGAACTTTCCGCCGGATCTCGCCGACGTCGTGAACGAGCACTTCTCGCTGCACATCCTGGGCGGTCGCAAGGGCTCCGTGGGGCCAACCGGAACCCCGACCGCGTTTGGTGTCTACATGGCCGTGAAGCAGGGGGCAAGCTTCCTCTGGGGCTCCGAGTCTCTCGAGGGGAAGACGATCGCCGTGCAGGGGCTGGGCGCCGTCGGGTTCCACCTGGCGGGCCTCTACCTGAAGGAGGGCGCGCGTCTGATCGTCTGCGACCGGGATCCGGCCGCCGTCGACGCGCTCCTGGAGGCGCATCCGGGGGTTCCGATCCGGGTCGTCGATCACGGGGAGATCCTCGGCGTCAAGGCGGACATCCTCTCACCGGCTGCGGCGGGCGGCATCCTGACGCAAGAGAACATCCCGGGCCTGGGCTTCAAGCTGATCATGGGGGGCGCGAACAACGTTCTCCGCGCTTCCAGCCAGGAGGAAGAGGTAGAGCTGGCCCGACTGCTCGCGAAGCACGGGATCCTCTACCAGGTGGACTGGTGGCACAACGTCGCCGGCGTGATGGCCGGCTACGAGGAGTACGTTTTTCAGCGTGAGGCCAGCATCGAACGTCTGATGCAGAAGGTCGGGAAGCTCTGCGCCGAGACGACCTGGGAGAACCTGACCGAGGCCCGACGCGAAGGGATCACGCCGACGGAGCGCGCATACCGGAAGGTGGAGCGCGAGGTGTACGGGGAGTAGAGGCCCGTTCGGTGAGCGGCGTCGCTTCGATGCCTGTGCCGGGCGGGATGCAGACCTCGTGATACGGGTCTCCGAGTGGGCGGAGATCCGATCGCCGGATTGGCCGCTCAACCAAGAACTCTCGATACGACATTGACTTATCGCCGGCGGCTACAGCCTCAGCGCCGAACGCCAGACCAGCAGCCCTGACAGGGCACTGAAGAGCACGAAGCCCAGCATCGACCAGACGCGCAGCCTTTGGGTGAGGGTCGGCAGCCAGAGCTGCAGGCTGTCCGGAACGCGCCAGCTCAGGGCGCCGGCTGCCAGCCCGCTGGCCGCGCCGGCAAACAGCGGCGCGTACAGCGCGAAGCCGATGTAGCCGTATTCGCGTTTGAGCAGGCAGAAGGGGCAGTGGTGGTGCGGGTGCTCGTAGATGTACAGCGAGATTGCCGCCACCACCGCCAGCAGTGCCACCCCCAGGAAGACCAGGCTCACCGCGCCATAGGCCACGGCAGCGGCGTGCCAGCGCTTGGCCAGGGCGCCGACGGCCAGACTCGCGGCCAGCGCCGCCGCCAGCAGGCCCA
>DAORNK010000053.1:0-6140 GCA_035440985.1 Rubrivivax sp.
CAACCAGGCCTGCTTCGGCTGCACCATCGCCTGCGGCCGCATCAGCAAGATGGACAAGGGCCACTTCACGGTGGAGAACAAGCCGCAGTACTGGGGCGCCAGCGGCGGCCTCGAATACGAAGCGGCCTGGGCGCTGGGCGCGGCCAACGGCGTGAACGACCTGGAGGCGCTGCAGTACGCCAACCTGCTGTGCAACGAGCAGGGCATGGACCCCATCTCCTTCGGCGCCACCATCGGTGCGGTGATGGAGCTCTACGACATGGGTGTGCTCACCCGCGAACAGCTGGGCATCGATGCCAAGTGGGGCAGCGCCCAGGCGCTGGCGCACTTTGCCGAGATCACCGCCAAGGGCGAGGGCTTCGGCAAGGAAATCGGCCAGGGTTCGGCGCGCCTGTGCAAGAAGTACGGTCACCCCGAGCTGAGCATGACCGTCAAGGGTCAGGAATTCCCGGCCTACGACAGCCGCGGCATCCAGGGCATGGGCCTGACCTACGCCACCAGCAACCGCGGCGCCTGCCACCTGCGCAGCTACACCGTGGCTTCCGAGGTGCTGGGCATCCCGGTCAAGACCGACCCGCTCACCGCCGAAGGCAAGCCCGAGCTCGTGATCGCCTTCCAGGACGCCACCGCCGCCTTCGACTCGGCCGGCATCTGCATCTTCACCAGCTTCGCCTGGGGCCTGGCCGACGTGGCACCGCAGGTGGCCGCGGCCTGCGGGCCCGAGTTCACGCTGGAGAACCTGGCCAAGATCGGTGAGCGCATCTGGAACATGGAGCGCGACTTCAACAACAAGGCCGGCTTCACCAGCAAGGACGACAACCTGCCGCCACGCCTGCTCAACGAGCCCGCCAAGACCGGCCCGGCCAAGGGCTTGGTGAGCAAGCTGCCGGAAATGCTGCCAAAGTACTACGCCGCGCGCGGCTGGGACGCCGACGGCCAGGTCAAGCCCGACACCCGCACGCGCCTGGGGCTCTGATCAAGGCCATCCCGTTCTGAGCTGAACTGCAAGGCGGTTTTCGAACCGCCTTGCCCATTCTGGACACCGCCATGCAACACGTCATCCTGGGTGCCGGGCCGGCGGGCATCATCGCCGCCGAGACCATTCGCAAGCACGCGCCGGCCGATGCCATCACGGTCATCGGCGACGAACGCGAGCCGCCCTACTCGCGCATGGCCATCCCCTACCTGCTCACCGGCAGCGTCGACGAAAACGGCACCCTGCTGCGGCGCGGCACCGACCACTTTGCAGAGCAGCGCATCACGCTGCTCAACGGCCGCGCCACCGCGGTGGACTCGGCCGCGCGCGTGGTCGGGCTCGAAAACGGCAGCCAGCTGCCCTTCGACCGCCTGCTGATCGCCACCGGCTCGTCGCCGGCCACGCCACCCATTCCCGGCATCCAGGGTCCGGCCGTGCACCCCTGCTGGACGCTGGCCGACGCACGCGCCATCCAGGCGCTGGCCCAGCCCGGCGCGCGTGTGGTGCAGATGGGTGCCGGCTTCATCGGCTGCATCATCCTGGAAGCGCTGGCCTCGCGCGGCGTCAAGCTCACCGTGGTGGAGATGGGCGACCGCATGGTGCCGCGCATGATGGGCCCGGTGGCCGGCACGATGATCAAGCAGTGGTGCGAAGGCAAGGGCATCACGGTGTTCACCGCCACGCGCGTGGACGCGATCGAGCGCGACGACACCAAGGTGCTGTCAGTGCGCCTGTCCAACGGCCAGAAGCTGGAGGCCGACCTCGTGATCAGCGCCACCGGCGTGCGCCCCAACATCGGCTTCCTGCAGGACTCGGGCATCCTGTGCCTGCAGGGCGTGCTGACCGACGAGCACCTGCAGACCAACGTTCCCGGCATCTATGCCGCCGGCGACTGCGCCGAGGCCTTCGACAAGATCACCGGCCGCACTATCGTCAGCGCCATCCAGCCCAACGCGTCGGACCAGGCGCGCGTGGCAGCGCTGAACATGGTGGGCAAGCGCACCGAACTGCCCGGCGTCACACAGATCAACGTACTCGACACGCTGGGGCTCATTTCCGCCAGCTTCGGCAAGTGGGACGGTGTCCCGGGCGGTGAACATGTCGAAGTCACCGACACGGCCGCGGGCCGGCACCTGAGCCTGCAATTCGACGGCGACCGCTTGATCGGCTGCAACGCCATCGGCTGGACGCAGCACGTGGGCGCGATGCGCGGGCTGGTGGAAGGCCAGGTGCGGCTGGGCCCATGGAAGGACAAGCTGCTGCGCGACCCCACGTTGCTGATGGAAGCCTACCTGGCCTGTTCGCACCGGCCAGTGGGCGTCCCCCTGCGGGGTTGAGCGTGTGAGAGCCTGCCGAACCGCCAGCCGATGCTCATCACCTTCAAGCTCTACGCCAGCCTGACCGAGTTCCTGCCGCTGGACCGGCGCAAGGGCAATGCGATGACGCTGGAAGTGCCCGCAGGCGCCACCGTGGACCAGATCGTGACCCGATTCGCACTGCCGATGAAGATGGTGCACCTGGTGCTGATCGACGGCGTCTACGTACCCCCGGAGGCGCGCGCCACACGGCCGCTGGCCGAGGGCGAGACGCTGGCCATCTGGCCACCCATCGCCGGCGGCTGAACCAGCGCCATGTTCCCGCCGGTGGTGGCCATGGCCTTCGAACGCGAATACGGGTGCACCGAAGCCGACTGGCTGCGCGACCTGCCGGCCGCGGTGGCGCCGCAGGCACTGGTGCTGGAGCCGCCTTGCAGCGCCCGCGTGGCCCTGGGATCGGGCCGGTTGCACCTGCGGTGGTCGAGACTGCCTCCGCGGCGCATCGCACTGCTCGACCTGCCGCGCCTGCAGGTCGGCTTTCATTTCGAAGCGGTGGAGGCACCGCTGCGCCAGCATTTCATGCAGCGCTTCGACCTCGTGCTGCAACGCGGCGGCGGGTGAACATCAACGAGGAGCCAGGCAATGAACTTCGTCATCATCGGTGCCGGACCGGCGGGTTTGCGGGCGGCCGAAACCCTGCGTGAGAACGCCCCCGGGGCACGGATCACGCTGCTCGGCGGCGAGCCGGGCCTGCCCTACGCTCGGATGGCCATTCCCTATGTGCTGAGTGGCGCGATCGGCGAAGACGGTGCGCGCCAGCGGCGCGAGCTGGGCCACCTGCAGGGGCTGGGCGTGCACTACCTCAACCGCCGGGCACTCAAGGTGCACGCGCGCTCCGGCGGCGGTGAGGTAGAGCTCGACGACGGCTCTCGCCTGCCCTACGACCGGCTGCTGGTGGCCACCGGTTCCTCACCCGTACCACCACCGCTGCCCGGTACCGACCTGCCCGGCGTGCTGAGCTGCTGGACGCTGGACGACGCGCGCCAGATCGCCACGAAGCTCGTGCCGGGCGCACGCGTGGTGATGCTGGGTGCCGGTTTCGTGGCCGGCGTGTGCATGAAGGCGCTGGTCGACCGCGGCGCCCGGCTGTCGGTGGTGGCCGGGCGTTCGAGCCAGATCCTGCGTTCGATGATGACGCCGCTGGGCAGCGGCATCCTGCAGCGCTGGCTGGAAAGCCGCGGCGTGGAGGTCATCACGCAGGGCAGGAGCCTGCGCATCGAACCCGGCCCGCGCCTGGTGATGGATACGCGCACGATAGAGGCCGACCTGATCATCCTGGCCACCGGCGTGAAGCCCAACGTGTCGTTCCTGGAGGGCACCGGCGTGGAGGTGCAGACCGGCATCGTCGTCGACGAGCACCTGCGCACCACCGTGCCCGGCATCTACGCCGCCGGTGACGTGGCCCAGGGGCGCGACTTCTCCACCGGCCAGTGGGTGGTGCACGCGCTGCAGCCTACCGCCACCGAACACGGCCGCATCGCCGGCATCAACATGGCCGGCCAGGACCTGGCCTACCAGGGCAGCCTGAGCATGAACGTGCTCGACACACTGGGGCTGATCTCGCACACCTTCGGCCTGTGGCAAGGCGTGGACGGCGGCAGCGTGGCCGAGCTGGCCGACGCCGAGCTGAGTCTCTACACGCGCCTGTGCTTCGATGGCGACCAGCTGGTGGGTGCCATCACCATCGGCCACCCGCAGCACGTGGGCGCCATCCGCGGCCTGATCCAGACCCGCCGCCACCTGGGCGCGTGGAAGGAGCGGCTGATGCAGGAACCGCAACGGGTGATGGATGCGCTGGTCGACCTGAGCCAGGCCTGAGCTTGTGAAGACATGAATCGTGCCCGCGGGCGGCCCGCCGCCACGTAAACTGTCTTCAGGGCCCGGGCACTTGAGGCCAATCCCGCGCGCAGCGCGGGATGGGCTGCGGTGATTTCCTCATGATGACGCCATCCTCTCCTGCGCAGGGATTGCCGGCAGAACCGCGGCAGGCGGTCTTGTCGACCAAGGAGGCCCCGGCGGCGCTGGATGCCCTGCAGGCCACGCTGGCCGCGCCCTTGGATGTGCGGCGCCAGGCCGACGCCCTGCAGCCCGTGCTCACGTCCCACTGGCCCCCTCTGTCGGGGCCGCAGACGCAACGGCTGGGCCTGCTGGTGGCACCCTTGGCCTTTGCACACGACCAGCGCGTGGCCGCAGAGGCGCAGCGCATCTGCGAGCGGTGCCTCGCCGATCTGGAACAGCCAGGCGGGGACGGCGCCCTGGTCTCGCCGGCCGGCGTCCTGAACGCCCTCACCCACACGCGCATCCGCAAATGGGAGGAAGTGCGATGGGTGTTGAAGCTGATCGCCCGGGTCCACTCGTCAGAGGCACGCCCGCTGATCGCGGCCGTGATCGCCAACACCAACCTGCGCCCCATCCGCGCGGACAGTCGGGTGGGCGAGAAGATGGAAACGGTCGGGGAAGACATCCATCGCCTGACCGGCGAGATCCTCGGCCGGGCGGCGCGCGAACCGCATCTGCTTGCCGACCTCCGGCTCATGATCAAGCACCTGCCGCGCGTGACGCTGGGCGAGGGCAACGACCTGGAACTGGCCTGGGAACTGGCACGGACGATCGACGAGCAGTTTCTCAACAACCGCTTCTCCGGTGACCTGCGGGACCGCATCCACGGCCATTTCTCCAACGACGACTACGACCTGGTCAGGGCCTACATCGCCTTTCTGACCACGGGCGAGACGACCGAACTGCAACGGATCAATCCGTTCTTCCTGGCCCAGGCCAGCGATCAAAGCGCTTCAAGGGACGTGCGCAGCGGGACCGCGATGGGGCCGCGGCTGCTGGCGGAGTTCCGGCTGCTGGAAGGGGCGCTGGAGCGCATCGTCAAGCACGAACCGCAGGACTTCGAACAGAGCTACCGGGCGGTGGCACGGCACGGCGACGGGCTGGAAGACGAAGTGCGGGCCTTCAAGACCGCGCTGGCCGAGCAACGAGCGGCAGACGCCGTCCGGCATTCCGGCAGCGTACGCCGGTACTTCCGCGGGGCCATGCTGCAGGCTTCGGACCCCGGCTATCGCGCGCAGCTGGCCATCCTGGATGAAGACGCCGAGCGGCTGGTCTACCTGCAGCTGGGCAACTTCATCCGGCGTGTCCAGCCGGCTCCGGAGCAGCATCTGCAGGATCTGGCCCTGATCCTGGCCGAACTGATGGACCAGCTCGGCGCCTACGGGCGCGTGAGCCTGAACACCGCCGAACTCTGCGCCCACATCACCGCAGGGCGGGACAGCCTCCACCTGAGCCAGCTGCGGGACGTGGCCCGCCTGGTGATCGACGAACACCAGCAGCTGGGCTACGACTTCCTGGCCCGATTCCACGACATCGGCCTGGCGGTGGCTGACGGCGACGCGGTGCGCGTGGACCAGTTCATCGGTGCCCTGATGCGGCGCAGCGAACTGGACCTGCACCGTGCCCAGCAGATCGCGGCGCTGGTGATCGAAGGGGCCCGGCGCCGCATCGAAGCGGGGGGCGATGCGCGCGTGTTCGATGGCCCGGCCGCGGCTGCAGCGGCGGTGCAGCCGCTGTTCTTCGGGCAGCCCGCGCCATGGTCAGCCGCCGCGGCGGGGTCCTTCGGCGACGCGCGGGCGCGCTACGGGTCCAAGGGCGTCAACCTGGCCTGCATGAGCAGGGACGGCATCCCCGTCCCGGAGGGTTTCGTGCTGCCGGCATCCCTGGGCCGACTGCGCCGTCTCCAGGGCCGAGCCGCCTTCGATGCCTGGCTGGACCAGCGGCTCGTC
>DAORNK010000053.1:6164-7807 GCA_035440985.1 Rubrivivax sp.
GCCCGCAACGATGGGGCATCGATCCGTTTCGGCGATCCGCAGGCCCCGCTCATCCTGTCGGTACGCAGCGGCAGCGCGGTGTCGATGCCGGGGGTCCTGTCCACCATCCCCGACATCGGCATCAACGCCGAAGTGGTCGAAGGGCTGATCCGGCGCACCGGCAATCCCTGGTTCGCCTGGGACACCTACCGCCTCTTCCTGCGGGACTACGCGGTGGCGGCCTGGGGGCTGCACGCCGACCAGTTCAACGACATCATCCCGCGTTTCAAGACTGCCGAAGGCGTGCAGAGCAAGACGCAACTATCGCCGCAGGCCATGCAGGCGGTGGCCACCGCCTACGAGACCGTGATCCGGGAAGCCGGCCACGAGCAGGCCCTGCAGGCGGTGCTGGCCGACCCCTGGCGGGCGCTGAGGGAAGCCATCCACACGGTGCTGGACAGCTGGGAGGATGGCGCGGCGCGCGTCTTCCGCGAGCAGGAAGGACTGTCCCACCACTGGGGCACGGGCGTCATCGTCCAGCGCATGCGTTACGGCAACCTCTTCCAGCGCCAGGCGGGATCCCGTGCCCCTTCGTTGACCGGGGTCCTCTTCACGCGGGACGTGCACAGTGCGCGCTTCGCGCCCAACGGCGAATACGTCGTCGGCTCGCAGGGCAACGACATCGTGGCGTCCTACGCGGGCCCGGCGACCATCCACACCATTCCGGCTGACCTGGCGGCCCATCATCCGGCTCTGCACGGCACGCTGGAGGCTGCCGCGCTGCGCATCGATGCCTTGTTCGGCGCCAACCAGGACATCGAGTTCACCGTCGAAGAAGGCCGGCTGTACGTTCTGCAAAGCCGCAACAAGCCCTACGAACGCGAACACGCGGTTCGCCTGGACACCACGGCGCGTGCACCGCTGGCCCGTGGCGTGGGCGTGTCCGGAGGCGGGTTCCGCGGCGTGGCAGCCTTCCTGGGCTCGGACCTGGAGGCGCTGCAGCGCCAGGCCCGCGCCCTGAACGCGAGCGCCGGCGAGCCCGTGGTCGATGGCGTGGTGCTGCTGGCCCACTCGCCCCGCGGCGAAGACATCAATGCCATGCTCAAGCACGCCCGCGGCTGGGTCGTGACGTCCGGCGGCCGGACCTCGCACGCTGCCCTGATGGCCAAGCACCACGACGTGAACGCCGTGTTCGGAGCGGCCGATCTGGAGATCGACGAGCAGCACCGCGTGGCCCGCACGAAGAGCAGCCCGACGCCCATCGTCGAGGGCGAGATCATCAGCATCGATGGCGATGCGCACCGCGGCGAGATCTACCGGGGGTCCGTGCCCTTCGAGCGCGGGGTCCTGACGTGAACGGGCTTTGCCCGGCAGCTTGAGCCGCCCGCGGGCAACGCGGCCCTCAGAGCCCGGCGGCGGTGCGCAAGCCGGTGCAGAACAGGGCCAGCCGCTGGGCATCCGCCGCCGGCAGTTCGCCGGCCCGCAGTTGCGCAGCCCGCTCGATGGCGCGCAGGCGGAAACTGAGTTCGTCTTCCACCGAAGCCGCCTCGGCCAGATCCTGCTCGGCCAGTGCTTCCTGGCTCCACAGACCGCTGGCAAACCAGCCGGTGCGCAGACGCCCCAGCAGATGCAGCGCCAGGGCCAGCGCAGCCTTCAGCTCCGGC
>DAORNK010000053.1:7843-16901 GCA_035440985.1 Rubrivivax sp.
GGCACTGCCCTGGGTGGCCAACAACGCGGCGTCGAGACGGCCCAGCCGGCTCTGCACGGCAGCGGCATCGGGTCTGTCATGGGGCGGCACCTCCAGGCGGGCGGCATCGGCAATGCGGCCGACCCAGGTCAGATCGAACTCGCCAGGCACCACGCGCAGCGACACGCTGGCACGCGCCATCTCGGCCTGGGGCAGGCGCAGCGCCGCCAGCGCGGCTTCGCAGACGGCCAGCATGCAGCCCAGCGGCGAAACGGCCTCGCGCCTGAGGGCGTGCGGGTAGCCCGAGCCGTCCAGGCGCTCGTGGTGTTCGGCCACGGCACGGGCCAGCGCCTTGGGGTAGTCGGTCAGCTGGGCAATCAGCAGTTGACCGACGTGCGGGTGCACGACGAGCTGCTGGTAGCTCTGGAAGTCCAGCGAGCGGTCGGCATCGGCTTCGCCGAAGCGCGGGTCGATGTACATCTCGCCCAGGTCGTGCAGCAAGCCGGCCAGCATGGCCAGGCGCAGTTCCATGGCCGTGCAGCCGTGCGACAGCATCAACGCGCCGGACAGCGCCATCGCCTGCAGCGCATGGTCGAAGGACTCCGGGCGCGAAGCCTGGCCGGCGGTCAGCAACAGCTGCGCCACCGAATGCAGCGGCAGGTGGGCTGCCTCCTGCACCAGCTTGGCGGCGCGCGGCCTGAGCAGCGAAGACAGCGGCGTCTGCCGGGCCAGCAGGGCCTCCAGCGCCTCCACCAGCGTGGCCGTCGTGACGCCGTCCTCGGCCATCAGGCAGCTCTCCAGCGGGTTGCGCAGCTGGCGGTCCAGCAACTTGCGCTGCAGCGCGGTGGACACCGGCATGTCGCGAGCCCAGAGCTTGATGCCCGAAATGTCGAAGATGTCGCGCGACGCGATGATGCTCTTGGTCTGCGCCGCCTCCAGGATGGTGGCCAGCGCGTGCTGGTTGGCGGTGGTGAAGGGTGCGTTGGACACGGGCGCGGTCATGAGGCTCTCCGTTGAAACTCGGCTGCCCCAAGGATTTCGGCCGTTGCGCGCCAAACCTGAAGGGGATGCCATCGGGCACGGGGGCGGTGCAGCCCCCCCCACGATGCTGGCAGGGCCGGCGGGCGGCATTCCCGGGATCAACCGCCACGGACGCTGGCAATTCAGCCCTTCAGTTCCATCGGCGCCTGTCGACAATCCTTAAGGCTGGTCCCTGGAGCGAAACCATCGTGCGCCTCAACCACTTCAAGATCTGGGTTCAGCTGCTGGCCACCGTAGGGCTGGCGCTGGCCGTGGTCTGGGCCGGTGGCCTGATCTGGCAGGACAGGGCCAACCGCGAAACGGCGATCCAGCAGGCCACCGGCTTCTCGCTGAGCATGCACGACGCCACGATGGCCGGCCTGACCGGCATGATGGTCACCGGCACGGTGGCCCAGCGGGCGGTGTTCCTGGACCAGATCAAGCAGTTGCACCAGATCCGGGATGTGCGCGTGCTGCGGGCTGACGGCGTGAAGCAGTTCTTCGGCCCCGGCACCAGCGCCGAAGCCGGCGACCCCGACGCACTGGAGCAGGAAGTGCTGCGCAGTGGCAAGGCCGTGGTGCGCGTGGACCGGGACGACAAGGGCGAGTTCCTGCGCACCGTGCGCCCGACGCTGAACCAGAAAGCCTACCTGGGCAAGGACTGCACGCTGTGCCATCTGGTGCCAGCCGACAGCGTGCTGGGCGCGGTGAGCATGAAGATCTCGCTGGACGAGACCAACACCGCGCTGGCACGGCAGCGCCTGAACTCGCTGCTGGTGGCGCTGATCACGGCCGTGCCGGTGCTTCTGGTCATCCACCCCTTCATCCGCCGGCTGGTGACGCGCCCGCTGGAGCAGGGCGTGGCGCTGGCCCGCAACATCGCCCAAGGGGATCTGGCCCGCCCCATCCACATCACCTCGCACAACGAGATCGGCCAGATGCAAGAGGCGCTGAAGGACATGCGCGATGCGTTGGCCAACGTGGTCGGGCGCGTGCGCAGCGGTACCGAGGCGGTTTCGCAGGCCTCCAGCCGCATCGAGGCGGGCAATGCGGAGCTTTCCACAGGCACGCACTCGCAAACGCAGGCCCTCGAACAGACGGCCCAATCGATGGCCGAGCTGACCTCCACCGCGCGCCAGAATGCACGGAGTGCACGCCAGGGCAATGAGCTGGCCTCGTCGGCCTCCCAGGTAGCGGCACAGGGTGGTGAAGTGGTGGCCAGGGCGGTGGCCACGATGGATGCCATTCAGCAATCGTCGGCCAGGATCAGCGAGATCGTCGGCGTCATCGACGGCATCGCTTTCCAGACCAACATCCTGGCCTTGAACGCCGCGGTGGAAGCCTCGCGCGCCGGCGAACAGGGCCGCGGCTTTGCCGTGGTGGCTTCGGAAGTGCGCTCGCTGGCCCTGCGCTCTTCCAAGGCGGCCAGCGAGATCAAATCGCTGATCAGCGAATCGGTGCGCCAGGTCGACAGCGGGACTCAGCTGGTTCATGGTGCAGGCACCACGATGCAGGAGATCACGGCCAGCGTGGACCGAGTCAACCGCATCATGGCCGAGATCAGTGCCGCCAGCAGCAACCAGCTGGGCGGCATCGACAAGGTCAATCAGGCCATGTCGCAGATGGCCAGCGTCACACAGCAGAACATGCAGCTGGCCGACCAGGCTGCATCCGCCACCCAGGAACTGCACGAACAGGCGGCTGATCTGGAAGCGGTCGTGCGGGTGTTCAAGCTGGATCCGGCGGCGGCTGAAACCCGGACGTAGTCGGGTGGGTGCAGCCGCAGCGTTGCGGCGCTGTGGGTGTGGCCCGGCTCCGTTCAGGGAGATTCACTGCGCCGGGCCACACCCACATCACCGCAAAGCCACGACTGGTGGTGTGCCAGGGTCTGGCGCGTCACGGGCGCGGGCGGCAACGGGGTGGCCGCCGTAGCGCATAAGAATTCCCATAAGCGGAGGCGGCCACCCCGTTGCCGGCCGCGCGCGCTACCAACGCCTCAATCGCTGCGACTGAACCCGCCCGAAGCCACCATCAGCTCACGCGTGTAGTCGGCCTGCACGCGCCGCGCCGCCAGATCGTCCGCGTTGACCTGCTCCACCACCTGGCCGCGCCGCATCACCATCAGGCGCTGGCACAGGTGGGTCACCACCGCCAGGTCGTGGCTGACCATCACGAAGCTCAGCCCATGCCGCGCGCGCAGGCTTTCCAGCAGGTTCAGCACCTCGGCCTGCACCGAGGCATCGAGCGCCGAAGTCGGCTCGTCCAGCAGCAGCACCTGGGGCTGCAGGATCAAGGCGCGGGCCACGGCGATGCGCTGGCGTTGGCCGCCAGAGAGCTGGTGCGGGTAGCGGAAGCGAAAGCCCTGGCCCAGGCCGACTTCGTCCAGCGCCTGGGCGATGCGCGCCTGCGCATCGGCGATGCCGTGGATGGCCAGGGGCTCGGCCAGGATGCGGTCCACCGTCTGGCGCGGGTGCAGGCTGCCGTAGGGGTCCTGGAACACCATCTGCACCTGGCGGCGAAAGGCCTTGCTGCCCGGCGCCGGCAAGTCGCCATCGCCCGTCAGGGCGACCTGCCCGGCCCGGCGCGGTGCCAGGCCGCAGATAGCACGCAGCACGGTGCTCTTGCCCGAGCCCGACTCGCCGACGATGCCGAAGCTCCCGCCCGGCTCCACCTCGAAACTCACACCATCCACGGCGACGAAGCCGTCGTAGACCACGCGCAGGCCCTGCACGCGCAAACCGATGCCGGTTGCCTTCATGCCGCGGCCCAGGCGGCCTGACGCTCCAGCGTGGGCAGCGGGTGCTGCGGCTGGCCCAGGCGCGGCAGGCAGTTGAGCAGGCCACGCGTGTAGGGGTGGCGGGCGTTCGCCAATTCAGTGGCGGCGATTTCCTCCACCACACGCCCGGCGTACATCACCAGCACGCGGTCGCAGAACCGCGACACCAGCCGCAGATCGTGCGAGATGAAGATCAGGCCCATGCCGCGCTCGCGCACCAGGCGGTCAAGCACGCCCAGCACCTGCAGCTGCACGGTGACGTCCAGCGCCGAAGTCGGTTCGTCGGCGATCAGCAGTTCAGGCCCGGCGATCAGCATCATCGCGATCATCGCGCGCTGGCCCATGCCACCGGAGACCTCGTGCGGGTAGAGCCCGGCCATGCGCGCCGGGTCTTCGATGCCCACGGCCAGCAACGCCTCGTGCACCCGCTGGCGCATCGCCCGCCGGGGCACGCTGGCGTGGCAGCGCAGGGTCTCGGCCATCTGCGCGCCCACCGTCATCACCGGGTCCAGCGCGTACTTGGGGTCCTGCAGCACCATCGCGATGCGGCCACCGCGCAGGCTGCGGCGCTCACGCTCGGGGCAGGTGAGCAGATCGATGCCCGCAAAGCGCAGGCTTTGCGCCGTGACCCGCCCGCCCGGTGCGGTCAGACCCATGATGGCGCGGCCGGTCTGGCTCTTGCCCGAACCCGATTCGCCCACGATGCCCAGGCGCTCCCGCCCGAGCGTGAAGCTGACGCCGCGCACGACTTCCGCCAGCGCGCCATCGCGGTCGGGATAGGCGACACGCAGGTCCTGCACGGTCAGCAGCGGTGCCGCACCGCCTGCCGCGGCCGGCGCATCGATCGGGCGATCAGTCATCGCCAGCAGGATGAGCCTGCGTCATCGAGCCTCCGACTTGGGGTCCAGCGCATCGCGCAGCCCATCGCCCAGCAGGTTGAAGGCCAGGCTGACGACGAAGATGGCGGCGCCCGGTGCTGCCGCCACCCACCACTGGTCCAGCACGTAGGCGCGGCCGGCGGCGATCATCGCGCCCCACTCCGGCAGCGGTGGCTGCGCGCCCAGGCCCAGGAAGCCCAGCCCGGCGGCGGTGAGGATGATGCCGGCCATGTCCAGCGTCACGCGCACGATGACGCTGGGCAGGCACAGCGGCATCACGTGGCGCAGCACGATGCGCCACGGGCTGGCGCCCAGCAGCCTGACGGCGCTGATGTAGTCGGCCTGGCGGATGGTCAGCGTTTCGGCGCGCGCGATGCGCGCATAAGGCGGCCAGGAGGTGATGGCGATGGCGATGACCGCGTTTTCGATGCCCGGCCCCAGTGCCGCGACGAAGGCCAGTGCCAGGATCAGCTTGGGAAAGGCCAGGAAGATGTCGGTGATGCGCATCAGCACCGCATCCAGCCAGCCGCCGGCGTAGCCGGCCACCGTCCCCACCAGCAGGCCCACCGGCGCGGCCAGCACCGCCACCAGCATCACCACGACCAGCGTGATGCGCGCGCCGTGCATCAGGCGGCTGAGGATGTCGCGTCCCTGGTCGTCGGTGCCGAACGCATGTGCCGCGGAGGGCGCCTGCAGCCGTGCCGTGAGCTCACCCACCGTGGGCGCGTACGGCGCCAGGGCATCGGCCAGCAGGGCCACCGCCACCAGCAACAGCACCAGCACCAAGCCCATCAGCGCCAGGCGATTGCGTGCAAAACCGCACCAGCCGGCGTAGGCGCGGCCCAGCGCGGCCTGCCGGCGCGACGACGGGTTCTCGGCCGTCAGCCAATGGGCCAGGCCGTTCATCGCGTGTCCCGCGTGCGCGGGTCCAGCAGCCGGTACAGCAGGTCGGACAGCAGGTTCAGCCCGATGAACACCGTGCCCACGACGATGGTGCCGCCCAGCACCGCGTTCATGTCGGCGTTCTGCAGCGAGTGGGTGATGTACAGGCCCAACCCGGGCCAGGAGAAGACCGTCTCGGTCAACACGCTGCCTTCCAGCAGGCCGGCAAAGGACAGCGCCACCACCGTGATCAGCGGCACCAGCGCATTGCGCAGTGCGTGGCGCCAGATGATGCGGGCCTCGCTGAGCCCCTTGGCGCGTGCCGCGACGATGTACTCCTGCGCCAGTTCGTTGAGCATGAAGCTGCGTGTCATGCGGCTGATGTAGGCCAGCGAGAAGTAGCCCAGCAGTGAAGCCGGCAGCACCAGGTGCGACAGCGCGTTGCGAAAGCCCTCCCATTCGCCGGCCAGCGCAGCGTCCAGCAGCATCAGGCCGCTGCGCCGCTCGATGCTGTACTCGAAGGCCACGTCGATGCGCCCCGGCCCGGCCACCCAGCCCAGTTTGGCGTAGAACAGCACCAGCGCCATCAGGCCGAGCCAGAAGATGGGCACCGAGTAGCCCGCCAGCGCCATCACGCGCACGCCGTGGTCGGCCAGCCCGCCGCGCCGCACCGCCGCCCACACGCCCAGCGGCACGCCCAGGCCGGCACCGATCAGGATGCCGCAGGTAGCCAGTTCCAGCGTGGCCGGAAAGGTCTTGGCGATGTCGTCCCACACCGGGTTGGACGTGAGCACCGAGCGGCCGAAGTCGCCGTGCAGCGCGCGATCCACATAACGCACGAACTGCTGCGGCAGCGGCAGGTTCAGCCCCAGTTCCTCGCGCACACGCTGCACCACGTGTTCGGGCGCACGGTCGCCGACGATGGCCAGCGCCGGGTCCACCGGGATCACGCGGCCGATGAAGAAGGTCACGGCCAGCAGGCCCAGGTAGGTGAGCACGATGGTGGCCACCAGCCGGCCGGCGGCCAGACCCAGTCGCCAGGGTCTGCGGCCAGCCACTACCGCGCCAGCATCCAGGCCGCGGCCTGGCGCACGACCTCGGTTTCGATGCCGTTGTAGCCGTGGTGGGCCATCGCGTGGCAGGGATCCCCTTCGCTGATGCCACCCTTGAAGGCCAGCAGTTGCTTGCGCGGTGCGGCCTTCAGGCCATCCATCAACGTGGGCACCAGGCTGAAGGCGCACAGGCGGCAGCCGTCCTGTTCGTGGTGCAGCACCAGCACGGGCACACGGATGCGTTCCAGAGGCATTGCGGGCACGGCGCGGCTGCGCTCATCGGTCAGGATGGACGAACTCAGCACGATGCCGTCCGGCCCCTCGGGCCCGGCCAGCTCAGTGGCCACGAAGGCCGCGGACTGCGTGCCGCGGCTGGTGCCCACCAGCCACACCGGCACCCCCCACTGGCTGCGCAGCCAGGCGATGGTGGCCTTCAGATCCGCGGCGTGTTCGGGCGTCTGCCGGAAGCCTTCCAGGAAGGGCGGGCGCTGGCGGTCGGAGGGCACGTCCAGCAGCGCCACCGCCAGGCCCTGATCAGCGAACTGCGTGCGCGTGCGCACCAGGAAGTTGTTTTCGCCCCAGCGCATCGTGCCGTTGTCGAACAGGCGCAGTCCGCCATGACCACCGGCCATCAGCACCACCGCCGCCCGCGCCTGCGCCGGCTGGATCAGCATCAGACGCTGCGTGACACCGGGCCGGGTGGGAATGTCCACCACCTGGGCCGCAGCCCGGCCGGCTGCAAGGCACGCCAGCGCGCCCAGCGCCAGGAACAGGGCCAGCCGTCGCGTCGGCATCAGCGCTTGGCGATGTTGAACATGTAGGTCGAATCCGAAGTCGGCCCGATCTTCAGCCCGTCCACGTTGGCGCGGTAGGCGGCCATGTCGTTCTGCTGGAAGACCATGATGAAGGGGCTGGTCCGCCGGAACTCGGCCTGGATCTCCTGGTACATCTTCGCGCGCCTGGCGCCGTCACGTTCGATGGCGGCAGCGTCGGCGAGCCGGGTCAGCTCCGGGATGTCCCAGGCATTGCGCCAGGCCAGCGGCTTGGTCTTGGCGCTGTCGCTGTTGTCGGGGTTGCGCGCAAAGGTGTCGGCGTTGGTGTGCGGATCCCAGTAGTCGGCGCCCCACTGGCCGACATAGATGTCGTGCGTGCGGGCGCGATACTTGGTCAGCGTCTGCTTGCCGTCGCCGGGCAGGATCTCGAGTTCGATGCCGGCCTGCTTGAGCGTCTGCTGGTAGGCCTCGGTGATGCCCTGCACCGGCTGCACGGTGCGCATGTCGATGGTCACCTTGAAGCCGTTCGGGTGCCCGGCCTTGGCCAGCAGGGCCTTGGCCCTGGGCACGTCCAGCCGGTAGGGGTTGTCCTTGCTGGCCCCCAGCAGGCCTATGGGCAGGAAGTTCTGGTGCACGACGCCGATGTTCTTGATCAGCGTCTTGCCGATGGCGTCGTAGTCGAGCAGCCACTTGAAGGCCTCGCGCACCTCGGGCTTGGCCAGGATGGGGTTCTTCAGGTTGAGGCTGAAGTAGTAGACCGTGCCCTTGGGCGTGCCGGTGAGCCTGACTTCCTTGTGGGCGGCCAGCGCGTCCAGGTCCTGCGGGGTGAGGCCGCGCGCGATGTCGGCATCGCCCTTTTCCAGCAGCAGGCGCTGGGTGGCGCTTTCCTTGATGTGGCGGTAGATGACGCGCGCCGGCTTGCTCTTGGCGCCCCAGTACTGGTCGTTGCGCTCCAGCGCCACGATCTCGTTGGCGCGCCACTCGCGGATCTTCAGCGGGCCGCTGCCGGCGTAGTTGGTCTTGAGCCAGGCGTAACCCAGGTCGCCGCCCTGCTCCTTGCTCAGCACCAGCTTCTTGTCGACCACGGCTGCCACGTTGGCGGTCAGGCAGTTGTAGACCAGGGTGGGCGCATAGGCCTTGTCGGTTTCCAGCGTCAGCGTCAGCGGCCCGGTCTGCCGGACCCTGTCCTTCACGTTGTCCTTGCTCAGCCCGAACTGCGTCAGGATGAAGGCCGGTGTCTTGTCCAGCAGCACTGCGCGCTGCAGGCTGAACACCACGTCCTCGGCGGTCAGCGGGTTGCCGCTGGCGAACCTGAGGCCGGGCTTGAGCTCGAAGCTGTAGGTCCTGCCGTCGTCAGCGAGCTTCCAGCTCCTGGCCAGGTCGGGCAGCAGCTTGCTGGGGTCGTTGACGTCGTAGCGCATCAGCCGGTCGTAACCGTTGCCCATCAGCTCGCCGGCGCTGATCTCGAAGGCTTCCGCCGGGTCCAGGCTGATGATGTCGTCGAAGGCCATCGCCACCACCAGCGTGTCCTTGGGGGTGGCGGCATTCAGCGGCAGCACCGCGGCCAGGCAAGTGGTCACGGCCAGGGCGGCCAGCGTGCGACGCGTGAAGCAGAAGGCGTTCATCGGCGGTCCTTGATCAGCGGACTAAACCGCTCTCGCGGTAGGCGCTCCGGCCACGTCGTGGTGGTTCGTTGCG
>DAORNK010000054.1:0-11079 GCA_035440985.1 Rubrivivax sp.
GGTGGATGATCGCCACCTGGCAGCTTTCGGCCGCTTCGACCAACTGGCGGTAGGTGCCCGCCGTCAGATCCTTGATGTAGGCCTGCTTGCGCTCGTCGTAGCCGAACATGCGGTCGTTGATGAGCTGGCATTCGTTGCAGCTCGGACAACGGGCGGTGTCGATCCAGGCCTCGTCGCGCGAGCGCGCAGGCGCTTCGGTGGCGACTTCGGCAGGCGGCGCCGCCGCGGGCGTGGCGGCCCCGGCCTGAACCGCTTTCGCACCGGCCTGTGGTGCGGCCGGTGCCGGGCTCGCTGCCTGTTCCGGCCCAGGGCCTGTTTCGGCCTGCCCATCGTGCACACCACCATGATCCTGCAGACGCTGCCACAACAACAGGCAACGCCGGGCGGCCTGCATGAGGCGTGCGTCGACGATCACGCGGTGCAGCAGATCGCTGGGGTCGACCGCCAGCAGATAGGGTACGTGTCGCTGGGCCAAGGTTTCGTCCAGCGCCAGCCAGTCGGCCACCGGCAGCATCGCAGCATGCCAGCGCTCACGCGGCACGAGTGCGAAGTGCGCGGCATAGCGCGCATCACACAGCACGAAGTCGGCAAAGCTGAAGGCGCAGGGCTCGGCCGCACGCTGCAGGGCCGCGTCCCTGTAGGCCAGGGTTTCGATCGCCCAGTTCTCGTTGGCACTCGGGTTGTTTTCCAGTGAGAAGCGCGTGGCCCAGTTGGCGCCAGCCGCCGCGTCGTAGCTGAATGCCGGGAAGGCACGCGACTGCATCGCCGCGGCGGCCATGAGGTAGGGCGCCAGCTCGCCGCCGGCGGGGCTCGTTCCGGCAAAGACGCTGAACAGCGCAGGCCCGGGGCACGCCAGGCCGCGCCCGATCTGCGCACGCAGCGCGAACAGGTTGGAGCTGGTCGACTGCAGCACGAACATCCCACCCAGACCCATCGCCGCGGTGGCCAGCCGTGCGCTGCGCACGCCGAAGGCGAAGTGGCCTGCACCGATGGAGGCCTCCTCCAGCAGGTCGGAGGTCTGCACCAGCACCTTCGCCGGCAACCCGGAAGACAGCATCTCCAGCAGATTGGCGTTCTCCGGTGCGTCGTTGCGATCCGGCGGAATGCAGACCAGGTAGTCCGGGAAGCGCGCCAGGTCTTCGGCGGTGAGCGACCGCGCATCGAAGGCCTCGAACACCAGATCGTGCTCGGCCTCGACGTACTGGCCCTTGGCTTCCAGTTCGGCGATCGAGATGGCCTTCACCAGTTCGACCACATCGCCCAGCCGCTGGCGGAAGGCCAAGGCCGCCGCAGCGCAGTTGTCGAAGACGTAGCCGTGACAGCCGGAGTCGGCGTCCGCCTCGTGCCCGGGCGCAGCGTAGAAGCGTTGCGACTCCAGCACTTTCAAGGTGTGTTCCAGCCGCGCGCGCCGTGCGGCTGGCAGCTCATCGCGCGGCGCGCCCTTGCCCACCACGCGTGACAGCATGTCGAAGTCGAACGCGTCCTGGTGCGAGCCACCCAAGGCCGCCTTCAGGCTCGCAGGCTGACGCCCCGCCTGGGAGTGGCTTTGTGCGGCACGCAGGATGTCCGACAGCTTCAGCACGAGCCGGCTCAGGTCGGCCTGGAAGCGCTGGGCCTTGGTGCGTCGCGCGGCATGCCAGGCATGCGTGATCAGGCTGGCCGGCATCTGCTGCGTGCAACCTACGACCTCGCCCTCGACGCTCACGGCACCTCCGGCGTGCCGCAGCACCTGTTCCAGGGTCTCGCCCTCGCGCTCACCCAGACGCGCCGCGGCCAGTTCCCACAGCTCGGACAGGCTGCCCCGGGCACCCTGGGCCACGTCGGTGCGGATCTCGCGCTCGAGCTGCAGCGCATGCCGGCGCAGTCGCTCGCCTTCGATGCCGCGCGGGGCCACGTCCTTGAGCATGGCATCGATCAGGCCGGACAGCGAGTGCACGAACTCGGGTCCCGTGGCACCTTCGGACAGCACCACCGGGAAGTCGTGCCGCAGCCCGTTCAGGTCACGGTACGGCGCCAGCAGCGCGGGGATGAGCCTCATCCCGGCGATCGGCAACACGCCGTCGCCCTGACACTTGGCGGTGAGGTGGAAGATCAGCTGATCCTGGGGCTTGGCATGCATGTCCATCAGACGTTCTCGTTATCGGTTGGCCAACGCGGCAAGACGCGCCGCAGCCCAGGGCGCTCAGGCGGCCCGTTGTGACTGTTCGTCCCCTTCGGGCCAGACGGTGTAGCGGTCGAACTCGCGGTTCAGGCCGGCGCGGATGTACTCGGGCGAGCGCATCTGCCCGGCATGGCGCAGGTCCTCGTAACAGGGCGCGTCGGGATTGCGGTAGAGGATGCCCACCGGGATCGGGTCGTCCAGCGAGGCGATCTCGCGTGCCCGGTCGATGTCGATCGGGTCGTGCTGGCGCTGGTTGCGGTAGGCACTTGCCAGGCTGGGGCTCAGCTGCAGGCCGTCCGGGTGGGTCAGCAGCATCGTGCGCTGCGGGTCGTGCAGCCAGGGGTCGAAGGCTTTGGGCATGAACTCCGGGCAGCGTTGGAGGATGCGCACGAACGAGAAGCCGCGGTGCTTGAACGCGGCCTTCATGATGTCGAACAGCACCTCGGGCACCCAGTCCACCGCCTGGGCGATGAACGATGCACCCTGCACGCCCAGCGACACCGTGAGCGGGTTCATCGGTTCCAGCGTCGCGCCGTAGGGGGTGGTGTTGCTCTTGAGGCCCCGTGGCGAGGTGGGCGAAGCCTGCTTCTTGGTCAGCCCGTAGACATGGTTGTCGTGCAGCACGACGGTGATGTTCATGTTGTAGCGCAGGGCGTGGATCCAGTGCGCGGCGCCGATGCTGCAGCAGTCGCCATCGCCCGTGCTGACGAACACGTTGAGGTCGGGCCGGGCCATCTTGATGCCCTCGGCGACCGGGAAGGCGCGGCCGTGCAGGCTGTGGAAGCCGTAGGTCTTCATGTAGTGCGGCAAGCGGCTGGAGCAGCCGATGCCCGAGACGAACACCGTGTTCTCGGGTGCCAGGTCCTCTTCGCTGCACAGGCGCTGCATGGCGGCCAGGATGGCGTTGTCGCCGCAGCCGTTGCACCAGCGTGGCACGCCGCCCTGGTAGTCTTCCAGCGCGTGGTGTTCTTCGTGCAGCTTGATCACGCAAGCGCTCAGGGATTGGCTCATGATGCTGGCCCCTTGGTCGTGGCGGAAGTGTTCGTCTTGCGTTGCAGGGCAAGACGGACGACGCGGCAGATGTCACCGGGTTTGATGGGCTGGCCGCGCGCTTCGCTCCAGCAATCGACGTCCACCAGGAAGCGCGACCGCAGCATCATGGCCAGTGCCGAGTAGCGGCGGTTGTCCGCGTCGATCAGCTCGTCGTCGATGCGGTCGGACCAGTTGCCCTCGATCGTCATCACGTGCTTGAAGCGCTGGAAGATCTCGCGGATGCCCGAGGGCATGGGCTGGATGAAGCGCAGGTGCAGCGAGGAAACCGCCAGCCCCTCGGCGCGCAGCCGGGCGACCGCTTCTTCGATGGCGCCCATCGTGCTGCCCCAGCCCACCAGCAGCATGTCGCCCTCGTCCCCGCCGACGACCGGGGGCGCCTTCAGCGTCTTCTGCAGCGCGGCCAGCTTCAGGCTGCGCGCACGCAGCCCTTCTTCGTTGATGGACGGGTCGTAGGCCACCTTGCTGGCGCGGTCGTGCGCCAGGCCGGTCAGCGTGTGCATGCCGCCCGGCTGGCCGGGCTGGAAGCGGCGCGACAGGCCGGTGACGGGGTCCCAGTCATAGGGTTTGGCACCGGGCGGCACCGGTGTCTGGTCCACCGGCGGGGCCAGCCAGTCCTCGCTGAACTGCGGGCGCGGGAAGGGCTGCTGCGCCGTCGACAGGCTGGCGTCGGACAGCACCACCACCACCATGCCGAAGGTCTCGGCGATCTTGCGCGCCGTGATCACCGAATAAAAGCAGTCCTCGATGCTGCACGGCGCCATCACCACCTTGGGCGCATCGCCGTGGCTGCCGAACACGGCGGCCGGCAGGTCACCCTGCTCCACCTTGGTCGGCTGGCCGGTGCTGGGCCCGCCACGCTGCACGTTGACCACCACCAGCGGGATCTCGGCCATCACGGCCAGGCCGATGGCCTCCTGCTTGAGCGAATAGCCGGGCCCGGAGGTGATGGTCACCGCGCACTTGCCGGCGTAGGACGCGCCGATGGCAAAGGCGCAGGCGGCGATCTCGTCCTCGGCCTGGTGCACCAGGCCGCCGACCTTCTCGAACACCTCGCTGAGGTAATGCGATGCCGAGGTGGCCGGCGTGATCGGGTACATGGCGCAGATGTCCATGCCCGAGGCCATCACGCCCAAGGCGATGGCCGTATTGCCGTTGATCACGATCTGCGGCTGGCTCGAACGCTGGGCCGGGATGCGGTACTTGAAGTCCAGGTTGGCCTCGCCCCAGGCGGCGCCCGCCTCGTACAGCGCGACGTTGCTCTTGATGACCTTCTCGTCCTTCTTGCCGAAGATGCGTTCGATCTGCTCGCGCGCCAGCTTGGCATCCAGGCCGTACAGGTTGCATAGCAGGCCCAGCACGAACATGTTCTTGCCCCGGCGCGGGTCGCTCACCAGTTCCCGGCAACGGTCCTCCAGCGGCACCTCGACCACCTGATAGCCATCCTTGCGCAAGGCCTCGACCGTCCGCACGTAGGAGTCGACCACCGCCGGGTCGCGGTGGTGCCGCCACATGCTCTCCAGCAGGATGGTGGCGCCGGGCTTGAGTTCCCTGGCCTGCACGCGACCGATCAGCACCTGCTCGTTGAAGGCCACCACCAGATCGGTCTGGTCGCCGCCGTTGGTCACGCGCTGCGAGCCCATGCGGATGCGGATGCCGCTGGCACCGGCCACGCTGCGCGCCGGCGGCTGGATCTCGGCCGGGATGATCTCGGTCGTCCAGATGCCATTGCCCATGCGCGCGGCGATGGCCGCCAGCGATTGGCCGCAGCGCTGCGCGCCTTCGCCGGAATCGCTGATCACTTCGACGATGTGTTCGGTGATCGACAGGGCCGTCCTGGGGGCCTTGGCCGCAGGGGGATCGAGCGTGAGCGTGCTGTTCATGGTGGGTCCTCAGGCGAGGTGGACGCGGGCGAATCCGCGTTCACGGCGGTCGATGCCGAACAGCCGATCGGCGGTTGCGGTGCTGTCGGGCAGGTAGACGGATTCGGTATCGCGCAGGCCCAGATAGGCCTTCATGCTGCGTGCCGCCCTGCGACCGGCACCCATGGCCTGGATCACCGTGGCGGCCCCGGTGACGATGTCGCCACCCGCATAGACGCCGGCGATCGAAGTGGCCAGATCGGCATCGGTGGCGATGTAGCCGCGCTTGTCGAGCTTGAGACCCGAGGTCTGCCCCAGGATCGGATTGGCATTGGTGCCGATCGCGAACACCACCATGTCGCACTCGAATTCGAAGGCGCTGCCGGGAACGGCCACCGGGCGGCGCCGGCCCGACGCGTCGGGCTCGCCCAGTTCCATCCGTTCGCAACGCATGGCGCGCACGTTGTGCGCGCTGTCGCCCAGGAGTTCCACCGGGCTGGTCAACCACTGGAAGTCGACCCCTTCCTGGTGCGCATGGTGGATCTCCTCCGCTCGCGCCGGTGCTTCGGCCGCGCTGCGGCGGTAGATGCAGTAGACCTTTTCTGCGCCGACGCGCAGCGAAACGCGCATCGCGTCCATCGCCGTGTTGCCGGCGCCGATCACGGCCACGCGCTTGCCCGGTTGCAGGGGCGTGTCGAAGTTCGGGAAGTCACGCCCGCGCATCAGGTTGCAGCGCGTCAGCCATTCGTTGGCCGAGAGCACGCCGCCCAGCGATTCCCCCGGGATGCCCATGAAGCTGGGGTAACCCGCGCCGGTGCCGATGAAGACCGCATCAAAGCCCATCTCGGTGAGCATCTGCTCGATCGTGAACAGCCGCCCGACCAGGGTGTTGCACTCGAAGCGGATGCCCAGCCGCGTGAGCTTCTCGATCTCGACATCGACCACGCTGTTGGGCAGGCGGAAATCGGGGATGCCGTACTTGAGCACGCCGCCGGGTTCGTGGAAGGCCTCGTAGACGATGACTTCGCAGCCGGCCTTGGCCATGTCGGCCGCGCAGGCCATGCCGGCCGGGCCGGAGCCCACGATGCCGACCTTGAAGCGGTTGCGCTCGATGTAGGGCACGTTGGCCCAACCCTGGGCGATGGCCATGTCGCCGACGAAGCGCTCCAGGCGGCCGATGGCCACCGGCTCCAGTGATTCGCCCACCGTGCACACGCCCTCGCACTGGTTTTCCTGCGGGCAGACGCGGCCGCACACCGAAGGCAGCAGGTTGGTGTCGGTGATGACGTCGTAGGCGCCGTGGAAGTTCTTGGCCGCGATCTTCTGGATGAAACCCGGGATCGCGATGCCCACCGGGCAGCCGCGCACGCAGGGCTGGTCGGCGCAGTCCAGGCAGCGTTCGGCTTCCAGCAGCGCATCTTCGAGCCGGTAGCCGCAGGCCACTTCCTCGAAGTTCTTCACACGCACCTCGGGCGCCTGTTCGGGCATGGCCGTTCGGGCCTGCGGAATGCTGCGTATCGTCTTCTTCTTGGCCATCGTCGATTCCCGATCGCGTGATGCGTGAGGTTCAGTGCTCGTGCCCGGCGCCGCCACGCAGGCGGCAGCTTTCCTTCCAGCCTTCCAGCGCCGCCTTCTCGGTGGGCCTGTAGCGGCCCAGGCGTGCCATCAGGTCGTCGAAGTCGACCTGGTGCCCGTCGAAGTCCGGCCCGTCGACGCAGGCGAACTTGACCTGTTCGCCGATCTTCACCCGGCAGCCGCCGCACATGCCGGTGCCGTCCACCATCACCGGGTTCAGGCTGACCAGGGTCCTGATGCCGTGCGCGCGCGTGGCGTCGGCGCAGCCCTTCATCATGATGGGCGGGCCGATGGCCACCACCTCGTCGATGTCGGCATGCCGGGCGATGGCCTGTTTGATGCCTTCGGTGACCAGGCCCCGGATGCCGGCCGAGCCGTCGTCGGTGCAGATGATCAGTTCATCGCAGCAGGCGCGGAACTTGTCTTCCCAGAACATCAGCGCCTGGTTGCGGAACCCCAGCACGCCGATGACGTAGGCACCGCTTTCCTTGTAGGCCCGGGCCTGCGGGTAGATCGGCGCCACACCCAGCCCGCCACCCACGCAGACCACCTTCTTCGCCTGCCCGATGTGGCTGGGGATGCCCATCGGCCCCACCATCGCGTGCAACCGCGTGCCGACGCGGCAGTTCTGCTGCATCTCGCGCGTGGTCTTGCCCACGGCCTGGATGACCAGCGTGATGGTGCCCCTGTCGCGGTCGAAGTCGGCGATGGTCAGCGGGATGCGCTCGCCGTGTTCGTGCTCCATCACGATCACGAACTGGCCCGGCCGGGCCGCCTTGGCCATCAGCGGGTGGCGAATCTCGAGCAGGTAGGTGACTTCGGAGAAGTCCGTGCGCGCAACGATCTCGAAGTCCGACATGGCAAGCTCCTGGGCCGCGGTTGTCCGTCGACGTGGCTGCTCGCCGGGTGCACGGGTAGTCACGCCCAGGCGCTGAGCCGCGTGATGGGTGTCCGCGCAGCCTATCCACCCTGGCCCGCCAACCCTTGAGGCAGGTCAAGCACCCGGGAGTCCGATGACCGGCGGGCCGCGCGTGTTGCGCAACGACGATCAGCCCAGCGCGTCGTTCACCTGTTCGTTGAACTCCGACAGGCCGTAGGCGGTGTTCACCTCGAGAGGCAAGGCATCCCGCACCGAGAAGATGCCCAGCACCTTGCCATTGCTGGCCACCACCGGGAGGTGGTGAAAACCGTGCTCGATCATGATCAGCACGGCATCGGCGACCCGGGTCTCTGGCCTGACCGACTCCGGGTCGGTGGTCATGATCATCGCTACCGTCGTCTTGCCCGGATCCAGCCCCTTGGCCACGACGCGGGTCATCACGTCGTGCTCGGTCAGGATGCCCTTGATCTGGTGGGCGCCAGGCTCGATGACGAGCACGCTGCCGCAATTGGCGCTCGTCATCAGGCGGGCCGCTTCATAGGTCGAAGCCGACGGAGCCACGCTGAGGACGCGGCGCATGGACGTCGCCTCAAAGACGGTGCGTTCGGGCATGGAGTGGTTCCTTTCCGAAAATGGTGCGCGACTCACCCCGCGCCCTCTTGGCTTCCCGACCCCGCTGCTGAGGGAGACCCCACCCTGCCTGGCTACAAGGTCGCGGGAGGTCACGCCCCGGCCAGAAGCCGCTTGATCCTGGTCAGCACACAGCCTAGCGAGCCTGACCGGGCTGCCCTTGAGGCAGGTCAATCAGGCGAGATCCCGTTGCAGCAGCTCGGCCAGCAGCGCCAAGGTCCGGTCCAGCAGCGGCCCCCGTGGCCGGTGGGCGGAAGTGGCGATCCACACCGTGGTCGTCAGCGGTGCACCGCGCGGCTCCAGCACGATCGGGCGGGCGGCGAAGTCGGCCTCGTGGCCGCTGGCCAGCAGCGCGCTGCGCGCCAGCACCGCATGCAGGGGGTGGCCCTGCACCAGGTCCAGGATGGCGGGCACGCTCTCGATTTCGAGGTCGACGCGGGGTTTGAGCCCGGCCTGGGCGAGCGCGGTTTCCAGCCGCATGCGGATCGCATGCGGGCGGCTGGGCATGACCAGATCGTGGGTGGCCACATCGGCCAGCGTGGCCGGCCGTGGTGGGGTCCGGCGCTGCGCGGCGACCGGTCTTGCCGAGACCAGGAACAGCGGCTCGTCGAGTACCGGCCGCAGATCGATGGCCGCCGCCGGGGTGGCGTTGTAGACCACGGCGCAATCGATGCGACCCTGCTCCAGCCATTCGAGCATGTAGTTGGACAGGCCCTCCACCATGGTCAGCGTGGCGCGGGGGAAACGGCTGCGAAAGGCACCCACCAGCGGAGCGGTCAGCGTGCGGCTCAGGCTGGGCGGCAGGCCGATGGACAGCAGGCCCGTCACCGCGCCGCCGGGGTCGGCCAGGTCCTGCCGGGCGCGTTCCACCTGCTGCAGGATGCCGCGGCCGTGGGCCAGCAGCCGAGTGCCGGATTCGGTCAGGGTCACGCCGCGGCCGTTGCGGACGAACAGCGGCTGGCGCAGATCGACCTCCAGCGCACGCACCTGGCGGCTGAGCGCCGGCTGTGCGGTCTGCAGCACGGCCGCGGCGCGGGTGAAGCTGCCCAGCTCGGCCACCTGCACGAAGGCACGGATCTGCTTCAGGTCCATGGCCGCATTGTCATGCCAACACGGCATATCAGCTAGTGCGGAAATCGCGTTGATGCATGGGCGAAGCTGCCCAAGAATGTGCGCCTTGACGCAGACCGCCGTCCCTTGCCCGTTGACGCGCGGCTGGCCGGTCGCCCCGGGCTCTTGAAGGAACCTGTCCGATGATCATCGACTGCCACGGCCACTACACGACCGCCCCCCGGGCGCTCGAGAGCTGGCGCAACGCCCAGATCGCGGGCATCCGGGACCCGGCGGCCATGCCCCGGGTGACCGACCTGAAGATCAGCGACGACGAGCTGCGCGAAAGCATCGAGAGCAACCAGCTGCGCCTGATGAAGGAACGGGGCAGCGACCTCACCATCTTCAGCCCGCGCGCCAGCTTCATGGCGCACCACATCGGCGACTTCCAGGTCAGCGCCACCTGGTCGGCGGTCTGCAACGAGCTGTGCCACCGCGTGTCGCGGCTCTTCCCCGACCACTTCGTTCCCGCTGCCATGCTGCCGCAGAGCCCGGGCGTGGACCCGGCCACCTGCATCCCGGAGCTGGTCAGGTGCGTGGAACAGTACGGCAACGTCGGCATCAACCTCAACCCCGACCCCAGCGGCGGCCACTGGACCAGCCCGCCGCTGACCGACCGCCACTGGTACCCCATCTACGAAAAGATGGTGGAGTACGACATCCCGGCCATGATCCACGTCAGCAGCAGCTGCAACGCCTGTTTCCACGCCACCGGTGCCCACTACATCAACGCCGACACCACGGCCTTCATGCAGTGCCTGCAGGGCGACCTGTTCAAGGATTTCCCGACGCTGCGCTTCGTCATCCCGCATGGTGGCGGCGCCGTGCCCTACCACTGGGGCCGCTACCGGGGGCTGGCGCAGGAGCTGAAGAAGCCGCTGCTGACCGAGCACCTGCTGAAGAACATCTTCTTCGACACCTGCGTCTACCACCAGAGCGGCATCGATCTGCTGACCAAGGTGATCCCGGTGGACAACATCCTGTTCGCCAGCGAGATGATCGGCGCCGTGCGCGGCATCGACCCCGAGACCGGCCACCACTTCGACGACACCAAGCGCTACATCGAGGCCAGCACCCTCGTCGTGGGCAGCGACCGCCACAAGATCTATGAAGGCAACGCGCGCAGGGTCTACCCGCGCCTGGATGCCGCACTGAAGAAGAAGGGGCTCTGAGCATGTTTGAACTGGGCGTCGTCAAGCGCAGCATCCACCGCGCCGACCGAGTGGCCTCCGACGCGCTGGCCGCGTTCGGCAGCGCCACGGTGCACGAAGCGCTGGGTCGCGTCGGACTGCTGCAACCCTACATGCGGCCCATCTACCCTGGGGCCCAGGTCTCCGGCACCGCGGTCACCGTGCTGCTGCAGCCGGGGGACAACTGGATGCTGCACGTCGCCGCGGAACAGATCCACGAGGGCGACGTCGTGGTCGCCGCCGTCACTTCGCCTTGCACCGATGGTTACTTCGGCGATCTGCTGGCCACCAGCTTCGTGGCGCGCGGCGCGCGCGCGCTGGTCATCGACGCCGGCGTGCGCGACGTGAGGGCGCTGCAACGGATGGGCTTTCCGGTGTGGAGCAGGGCCATCAGCAGCAAGGGCACGATCAAGGCCACGCTGGGCTCGGTGAACGTCCCCATCGTCTGTGCCGGCATGCTGGTGACACCGGGCGACGTCGTGGTGGCCGACGACGACGGCGTGGTGATCGTGCCGGCGGCACAGGCCGTGGCCACCGCCGAAGCCGCCGCGCAGCGTGAAGCCCTTGAAGCCGACAAGCGTGCCAGGCTGGCCAGCGGCGTGCTGGGCCTGGACATGTACA
>DAORNK010000054.1:11168-16708 GCA_035440985.1 Rubrivivax sp.
AGGATCTGCGGTCCCGGGGCGTCGTCGTCAGCGCCTACGACCTGAAACTCGACACGGGCGGCCAGGCGCTGCGCGAACACGCGGCCCGGCATGCTGTGGTGCTGGCCGGCACGCACCAGCTGGCCGCGCACGGCGCAGCCCTGGTGATCTCCGCCGTGACCGCCAGCCAGACCCTGGCGGCGGCCCAGGCCACCGCGCCCGGCCTGCTGCCCGGCGCGTTCTTCCTGGACTTCAACAGCGCCAGCCCGGGGGCCAAGATCCGCGCGGCGGGCATCGTCAACGGCGCGGGCGGCCGCTATGTCGAAGGCGCGGTGATGACCAGCGTGCCACCGTACCGCATCCGCGTGCCGCTGCTGCTGGGCGGGCCCGATGCGGGCGCGCTGCTGCCGCAGTTGCAGGAGCTGGGCTTCGCCCCCCGCCTGGCCGACCAGCGGTTGGGCTTCGCCAGCGCCACCAAGATGAGCCGCAGCGTGATGATCAAGGGCCTGGAGGCGATGGTCATCGAGAGCTTCACCACGGCCCGCCACTACGGTGTGGAGGAGGCGCTGATCGCATCGCTGCGCGAGACCTTCCCCGGCATCGATTGGGAAAAGCAGGCCGCCTACTTCTTCCAGCGTGTCATCGAGCATGGCCGGCGCCGCAGCGAAGAGGTGCAGGAGGTGGCCCGGACGGTGCAGGAAGCCGGCCTCACGCCCTGGTCGGCCAGCGGCACCGCGCTGCGCCAGGCCTGGGTGGCCGATCTGGCGGACGCCGGCGTGTTTGGTGACCGCGCCAGCGCCGGTTTCGCGCGCAGCGCCGACTGGCGCGTGGAAGCGGACCGCATCCTGCAGCAGCTCCCGGGGGATTGAATGGCGTTCGAGAAGACCCCCGGCTGGCTGGACTGGCACCCCAGCCCCTGCAGGCCCCGCTTCCAGCTGCCCGCGGGCAGTGTGGACGCGCATTGCCATGTGTTCGGCCCGGGAGCGCAGTTTCCGTTTGCGCCCGAACGCAAGTACACACCCTGTGATGCGTCGCGGCAGCAGCTCTTTGCGCTGCGCGACCACCTGGGCTTTGCGCGCAACGTCATCGTGCAGGCCACCTGCCATGGCGCCGACAACCGCGCCATGGTCGATGCCTGCATGGCCTCCGGCGGCAGGGCGCGTGGCGTGGCGACCGTGCGGCGCGGCGTCAGCGAGCTGGAGCTGCACGCGTTGCACGAAGCCGGCGTGCGCGGCGTGCGCTTCAATTTCGTCAGGCGCCTGGTGGACTTCACGCCCAAGGAGGAACTGCTGGAGATCGCCCGGCGCATCGCGCCGCTGGGCTGGCACGTGGTGGTCTACTTCGAGGCGGTGGACCTGCCCGAGCTGTGGGACTTCTTCACCGCCTTGCCCACCACCGTGGTGGTGGACCACATGGGGCGGCCCGACGTGAGCCTGCCGGTGGACGGGCCGCAGTTCGCGCTGTTCGTCAAGCTCATGCGCGAGCACGACAACGTGTGGAGCAAGGTGTCCTGCCCCGAGCGCCTGTCCGTCACCGGCCCCAGGGCCCTGCAGGGTGAACGGGCGGCCTACCGCGATGTCGTGCCCTTTGCACGTCGCATCGTCGAAGCCTTTCCCGACCGCGTGCTGTGGGGCACCGATTGGCCGCACCCCAACCTCAAGGACCACATGCCCGACGACGGCCTGCTGGTGGATTTCATCCCGCACGTCGCCGTGACTTCCGGGTTGCAGCGCCAGCTGCTGGTTGACAACCCGATGCGGCTCTATTGGCCCGAGGAGGCCTGATGGCTCTGGACCGACCCTACCTGGACATCCCCGGCACGACCATCTTCGATGCCGAACAATCGCGCAGGGGCTACCACCTCAACCAGTTCTGCATGAGCCTGATGAAGGCCGACAACCGGGTGCGCTTCAAGGCCGATGAGCGCGCCTACCTCGACGACTGGCCGATGACCGAAGAGCAGAAGCAGGCCGTGCTGGCGCGTGACCTGAACCGCTGCATCGCGCTCGGCGGCAACATCTACTTCCTGGCCAAGATCGGCGCGACGGACGGCAAGAGCTTCCAGCAGATGGCCGGCAGCATGACCGGGATGACCGAGGACGAGTACCGCACGATGATGCTCAACGGGGGTCGTTCGGTGCAAGGCAACCGCTGCGTCGGCGAAGACGGCGACGCCCAGGCGCATCACCAGCCGCAGGGCGCCGCCGGCCGCGCCGGGAGGGGAGCCTGACGATGGCGCGCATCACCGCATCGGTCTACACCAGCCATGTGCCCGCCATCGGCGCTGCGCTGGACATGGGCAGGCACACCGAGCCCTACTGGCGGCCCGTGTTCGCGGGCTACGACTTCTCCAGGCAGTGGATGAAGGACAACCCGCCCGACGTGATCTTCCTGGTCTACAACGATCACGCCACGGCCTTCAGCCTGGAGATGATCCCCACCTTTGCCATCGGCACGGCGGCCAGCTTCCAGCCGGCCGACGAAGGCTGGGGCCCGCGGCCCGTGCCGCCGGTCGTCGGCCACCCTGAACTGGCCAGCCACATCGCGCAAAGCGTGATCCAGGACGACTTCGACCTCACCATCGTCAACAAGATGGACGTGGACCACGGACTGACGGTCCCCCTGAGCCTGATGTGCGGCCAGCCCGAGGCATGGCCCTGCCCCGTCATTCCCTTCGCGGTCAACGTGGTGCAGTACCCCGTGCCCAGCGGCCGCCGCTGCTACAACCTGGGGCGCGCCGTCCGCAAGGCGGTGGAGAGCTTCGACGAGCCCCTGAATGTGCACGTCTGGGGCACGGGCGGCATGAGCCACCAGCTGCAGGGCCCACGCGCCGGGCTGATCAACGCCGAGTGGGACAAGCGCTTTCTCGACCGCCTCATCGCCGACCCGCAGGACCTGTCCACGCTGCCCCACATCGACTACGTACGCGAAGCCGGCAGCGAAGGCATCGAACTCGTGATGTGGCTGATCGCACGCGGCGCGATGAGTGACCGGCCGCCGCGCGTGCGGCATCGCTTCTACCACGTGCCGGCATCCAACACCGCCGTCGGCCATCTGATCCTGGAGAACACATGACGATCCGAGTCGCCCTGGCCGGTGCGGGAGCCTTCGGCATCAAGCACCTGGACGCCATTCGTTGCATCGAAGGCGTGCAGTGCGTGTCGCTGATCAGCCGTGACCTGGAGAAGACGCGCGAGGTCGCAGCGCGTTACGGCATCCCCCATGTCAGGACCGACCTGGCTGACAGCCTGGCGCTGCCCGAGCTGGACGCGGTGATCCTGTGCACGCCCACGCAGATGCACGCCGCGCAGAGCCTGGCCTGCCTGCGCGCCGGCAAACACGTGCAGGTGGAGATTCCGCTGTGCGACGTGCTGGCTGAAGGCCAGGCCGTTGTGGCGCTGCAAAGGCAGACGGGCCTGGTGGCCATGTGCGGCCACACGCGGCGCTTCAACCCCAGCCACCAGTGGGTGCACCAGAAGGTCAGGGCCGGCCAGTTCAGCATCCAGCAGATGGATGTGCAGACCTACTTCTTCCGCCGCAGCAACATCAACGCGCTCGGCCAGCCGCGCAGCTGGACGGACCACCTGCTTTGGCACCACGCGGCGCACACGGTGGACCTGTTCCGCCATCAGACTGGCGGCGAGATCGTGGCGGCCAACGCCATCCAGGGCCCCATCCATCCGACGCTGGGCATCGCGATGGACATGAGCATCCAGCTCAAGGCCAGCACCGGCGCGATCTGCACGCTGAGCCTGTCCTTCAACAACGACGGACCCTTGGGGACCTTCTTTCGCTACATCGGCGACAGCGGCACCTACATCGCACGCTACGACGACCTGTTCAACGGCAAGGACGAGAAGATCGACGTCAGCCAGGTGGCGGTGTCGCTGAACGGCATCGAGCTGCAGGACCGCGAGTTCTTTGCCGCCATCCGCGAAGGCCGCGAGCCCAACGGTAGCGTGGCCCAGGTGCTGCCCTGCTATGAGGTGCTGCACCGGCTCGAAAGGCAGCTGGCCGCGACCTGACCGATGCATGGCGGCCCAGGCGTGCCCGGGCTGCTGCATCACGGCGTCAGATCGATCTCTTCGGCGCGGACACCCTGCGGGCTGCGCGAGGCAAAGCGTGACAGGCGGGCGCGCTTGCGGGCGGCCAGGATGCTGGGTGCTTCCTTCGTGTTGGCAAACAGCGAGCCGCGGAAGGCCGTGGGGCTGGCACGGTCGCTCATCGCCCACATCAGCAACAGGCGGGCGGGCATGGGTTTGGCAAACAGGAAGCCCTGCAGTTCGTCGCAGCCCAGTTCGACCAGGATGTCGCGCTGGCGCGGCGTCTCCACACCCTCTGCGACCACCTTCAGGCTCAGCGCATGGGCCAGTTGCACCACCGCGTTGACCACCGCACGGGCGTCCTCGCTGTGGTCCAGGTCGGTGACGAAGGCGCGGTCGATCTTCAGTTCCTCGGCGGGCAGGCGGCGCAGATAGGCCAGGCTGGAATAGCCGGTGCCGAAGTCGTCGATCGACACGTGCACACCCATGTCGCCCAGCTGGCGGAAGGTCTCGTGCGCCGTGCGCGTGTCCTGCATGGCCGCGGTTTCGGTGATCTCGCAGGTCACCAGCGACGGGTGCACGCGGTGACGCTGCAGCGCCTGGCCGATGCGCTGCACGATGTCCTCCTGCTGCATCTGGAAGGCCGACAGGTTGATGGCCACGCGCATGCGCAGCCCGGCGTCGCGCCAGGCGCGGGACTGCCGGCAGGCTTCTTCGATCACCCAGTCGCCCAGGGGTCCGATCAGGCCGTTGCGTTCGGCCAGCGGCACGAACTCGTCCGGGTTGACCATGCCGCGCACCGGGTGCTTCCAGCGCAACAAGGCCTCGGCACCGGTGATCTTGCCGCTGTGGGCGTCGATCTTGGGTTGGAAGTGCAGCTCGAAGGCGTGTTGGCTGATGGCCTGGCGCAGGTCGTGCAGCAATTCGGCTTCGGGCGAACCTTCGCCTTCCAGGGCTTCGGAGTAGATGCAGTGCCGTCCACCACCGCCGCGGCGTGCCTCGCGCATGGCGACTTCGGCGCAGGCGATCAGGCGTGTGGCGCGTGCGCGGCCGGGCCAGGCGGCCACGCCGACCGAGCAGCTCAGCTTGATCGACAGTCCGTCCACCGGGTAGTCGCCGTTCAGCGATTCCACCACGCGGCCCGCCACGCGGTCCACGTCCCCGGGCGCGTCGAGCTTGGGCACCAGCAGCAGGAAGTCGTTGCCGCTGAGACGGGCCACGGTGTCCTGGCTGCGCGCGACGCGGCGCAGGCGCTGGCCGAAGGCTTCCAGCAGCAGGTCACCCACCTGCATGCCGTGGGTTTCGTTGATGCCGCGAAAGCCGTCCAGGTTGAGCTGCATCACGGCCAGCGAGGTACGCGATTGGGCGCAGTCGCGCAAGGCCTTGGACAGCCGCGCCTCGAACTGCGCGCGCAGCGGCAGCCCGGTGATGGCGTCCAGGCGCGCCAGGCGGGGGCTGCCGGCGTCCTGGCCGGCGCGCGGGACGGCCAGCCAGTGCATTTGCCAGACGCCGAGCAGA
>DAORNK010000055.1:0-16676 GCA_035440985.1 Rubrivivax sp.
GGCCACGCGCTGGCGCCACAGCGGCTGGCCGGTGGCGGAGAACAGCAGCGCCTCGGCCTTCGTGCCGCCCAGGTCGATGCCCAGGGCGGCTGGCAGGTGGTTCTGGCTCATCCCCGCAGCGTACCGCACCGGCACGGAAGCAGGCCCTGCCTGGCAGGGCCTGCGCGCTTACTCGGCGGCCAGGGCTGCCTGGGGCTTGTGCACCGGCAGGCGCTGGAGCACCGCGGCGATCACCGCCTCGGGCGTGATGCCGAAGTGCCGGAACAGCGCGTCTTCCGGCCCGGAGGCACCGAAGCTGCGCATGCCGATGAAGGCGCCGTCTTCGCCGATGAAGCGTTCCCAGCCAAGACCGACCGCCGCTTCGATGGCCACACGCACCGTGCCGCGGCCGAGCACGCTGGCCTGGTACGGCGCGTCCTGCTGCTCGAAGAGCTCCCAGCAGGGCACCGAGACCACCGCGGTCGGCACACCCTGGTCCTGCAGCACGCGCCGCGCCTGCAGCGCCAGCGCGACCTCGGACCCGGTCGCAAACAGCGTGGCCCGGCGTGCACCACCCACCGGTTCGGCCAGCACATAGGCGCCGCGCGCGCAGAGGTTCTCGTCGCTGCCTGCAGCCCGGGCGCCCCGCAGCGTGGGCAGGGCCTGGCGCGAGTTGACGATCACCGACGGTGCGCGTCGGTTGGCCACGGCCAGCTGCCAGCATTCGGCCGCTTCGACCGCATCGCAAGGCCGCATCACGGCCAGGTTGGGAATCGCGCGCAGCGAGGCCAGGTACTCCACCGGCTGGTGCGTCGGCCCGTTGCGGCCGATGCCGATCGAATCGTGGCTGAAGACCCAGATCACCGGCAGCGACATCATGGCCGACAGCCGCATCGAGTGCCGCATGTAGTCCGAGAAGACAAGGAAGGTCGCGCCGTAGGGGACGACGCCGCCGTGCGCGGCCATGCCGTTCATCATCGCCCCCATCGCATGCTCGCGCACACCGTAGTGGATGTAGCGGCCGCTGCGGTCTTCGGGGGTGAAGGGCCGCATGTCACGCTTGTGCTGGGTGGCGGCTTCCAGATCGGGTGCGCCGCCGACGAGTTCGGGGATCGCCTGCGACAGCACGCGCGTGACCTCGCCGGAAGAACGCACGGTGGCCTGGCTGGGTGCGTTCTGCGCGGCCTGGCGCTTGTACTCCAGCAGTGCCGCGTCCCAGCCCGCCGGCAGTTCGCCGCGCATCAGCCGATCGAACTTTGCCCGCTGCTGCGGTGCCATCGCCTCCACCCGCGCCAACCAGGCCTGTCGCGCCTGTGCGCCGGTCTGACCGGCGCGCCGCCACTCGGCCAGGATGGCCGGCGGGATCTCGAAAGGCGCATGCGGCCAGCCCAGGTACGCGCGCGCAGCCGTGCAGTCTTCGGCCGTGATCTTGCCGCCATGCGCGACGCGCTGGCCCTGGATGCGCGGCACGCCGTAGCCGATCATCGTGTTGCACTGGATCATCGACGGCCGCGGATCGAGCTTGGCCGCAGCGATCGCCGCCGCCACCGCGTCCTGGTCGTGGCCATCGCACTCCTGCACGTGCCAGCCGGCGCAGGCGAAGCGGGTACGGTAGTCCTCGGACACCGCCTGGGACACGACGCCGTCGTCGGTCATGCCGTTGGCGTCGTACAGCACGATCAGACGCCCCAGCCGCAGGTGGCCGGCCAGCGAGATGATCTCGTGGCCGATGCCTTCCATCAGGCAGCCGTCGCCGACCAGCGTGTAGGTGTGGTGGTGGACGATCTCGTCACCGAACTCGGCGTTCAGCATGGCCTCGGCCACGGCCATGCCGGCTGCGTTGGCGATGCCCTGGCCCAGCGGCCCGGTGGTGGTCTCGACACCGTGGTCCGGTTCGTACTCCGGGTGCCCCGGTGTGTGCGAGCCGAGTTCGCGAAAGCGCTTGATCTGCTCGATCGGGAACGCCTCGTAGCCGGCCAGGTGCAGCAAGGCGTAGATCAGGGTCGAACCGTGACCGTTGGACTGCACGAAGCGGTCGCGGTCCGGCCAGCGCGGGTTGGCGGGGTCGAACTTCAGGTGGCGGGTGAACAGCGCCGTGCAGATGTCGGCCGCACCCAGCGGTGTGCCGGGGTGGCCATCGCCGACGCGGGCGATCGCATCCATGGCCAGGAAGCGGATCGCACTGGACATGTCGCGGGGGGTAGGGGTCATGGTGCGCCTCCTTCGGTGGCGTGAAATCAGATCAGCGTGTGCAGATAGGCCAGCGTTTGCGCGGCGTTCTTTTGCTGCCGCAGCTCGGCCAGCCTGGCCGGTTCGATGCGCCGGGCGAGGGCCTCCAGCTGGCGTGTCAACTTCGCGGCGGTGGCGAAGAACTCCACCGGCTCCAGTTCCTTGGGCACGATGTCGAAGGTGAACCAGTCGTCGTAGCCCAGCGCACGCAGCGTGTGCAGCACCTCGACCGTTTCCCAGGTGTGCACGGCGCCGGGCAGCAGGTCCCAGTCGGCGCGGCCGTCGTTGTCGTTCATGTGCACGTAGAACAGCCGCCTGGCCTTGGCCAGCAGCGCTGCCGACTGCGCCGCGTTCTCGTTGGCGAACAGCGCGTGGCCGACGTCCAGCGTCACGCCCAGGTTGTCGCGGCCCACCATCTGGCAGAACGCCGCCGTCTCGCCGGCGGTGCCGAGCAGCGAGCGCATGCGCGGTTCGCTGATCTTGTATTCGATGCACACCTGGAAGCACGGGTTGTGGTCGGCAATCTGCGCATAACACTCGGCGGCGGTGTCGTAGGCACGGGCGAAGTCGAGTTCGAAGGGGTAGTCGATGCCGTCGTTGAGCGGGCAGTTGGTCACGCGCGTGGCGCCGATCTCGATCGCCACGTCGATGCAGCGGCGGAAGTCGTCGACCGCCGCCTGGCGCTCGGCGGTGCTCGTGGACGACCAGGCGCCCCGCAGCCAGCGGTCGGGCCGGACCGAAGCGAAGTTCACCGCCGCCACGCCCAGGCGGTTGCGGTCCAGCGCCGCCTTGACCGCCGGCACGTCCGCAAGGTCGCCCGGATAGCGCAGTTCCATGCCTTCGCAACCCTCGGTGCGGCCGGCCATGTCGAGGATCTCGATGATCGAGCGCGGCTGCTGGTACTGCAGGAAGCGGTTGCGGGTCTGACCCATGAACAGGCTGAGGATCGCGAGGCGTGCCATCGTTCGGCTCCTTGGTTGGAAAGCGTCAGAACGCGCCTTGCACCACGTTGGCCGGGGTGCCTTGCGCGAAGCGTTCGAGGTTGTCGATGAGCTGGTCTGCCAGCGCCTGCTGAGCCTGTTGGCTGGCCCAGGCGACGTGGGGCGTGAGGATGAAGTCGGGCCTGGCGGCCAGGCGCATGAGGGTGCTGCCCGCCGCCGGAGGCTCGGGGGTGGCCACGTCGAAGGCGGCACCGGCGAGCAGGCCCTCATCGAGCGCGCGCTCCAGGTCTTCTTCGATGACGAGACCGCCGCGTGCGGCATTGATGAGGATGGGCCGGCGCCGCATGCGGCGGAAGTCGGGCAGACCGAGCATCCCCCGGGTCTGCGGCAGCAGCGGGCAGTGCAGGGTGAGCACATCGGCCGTTTCCAGCACCTGCTCGAAGGGCGTGTACAGCGGGCCCAGCCCCTGGCTGCCCTTGTGCGCGGCGAACATGATCTCCATGCCGAAGGCGCGGCCCATGGCGGCCACGGCCTGGCCCAGGGCGCCTTCGCCGATGATGCCCAGCGATGCGCCGTGCAGGTCGCGGATGGTGTGGTCGTGGAAGCAGAACTGCCCGGCGGCCTGCCAGCGGCCGCTGCGCACGGCGTCGCGGTAGGCGATCAGGTTGCGGCGCAAGGCCAGCGCCACCGTGAAGACATGTTCGGCGACCGTGCGGATCGCATAGCCGCGGACGTTGCATACGACGATGCCGCGTTCGCGGCAGTAGTCCTTGTCGACGCAGTCGGTGCCGGTTGCGGCGATCGCCACCAGTTGCAGATCGGGCAGTCGCTCGAGGGCTTCGCGACGCAGCGGTACCTTGTTGTTGACGACGATGGTGGCGCCCGCCAGCCGCTCGACGACCTGAGATGCGTCGCAGCGGTCGTACGCGGTCCACCAATGCTCGAACGAGGGGCGGCGCAACTGGACGCCTGGCGCCAGGGTGGCGCGATCGAGGAAGACGATGTGGTGCATGCGCAGATCTGGTGGTTGGCGTCGCGGCGGCGAACGGGAGGAACGACAGAGATGGGAGAAACGGGAGAGACGGGAAAGGCTGCAGCGGGCTTTGTGCATCCTATAACGTATACGTTAGTGCATGGATTGACCCAGGTCAAGCGAAACCGGCCTCGCGGCTGGTTTCGAGCCGGCAAAAGGAGCTTGATGAGCCTCGCAGGGAGCCTTATCGCCGGGCGTGCCCGGACGATCGCCGGCGCGATCAGGCCGGGATCAGATCGGCCGCGTGCGTTGCCGCAGCCAGTCCAGCGCGGCACCGCTGAGGCGCGGCGACAGGCGCTCGTGCACGGTGGCGTGGTAGGCGTTGAGCCATGCCGCTTCGTCGTCGCGCAGCAGGCTGCGCTCGATGCAGCGCGTGTCGATGGGGCACAGCGTGAGCGTCTCGAACTCGAGGAACTCGCCGAAAGCACCGTCCTCGCTCGTGACGGCCGGCACCGTGAGCACCAGGTTCTCGATGCGCACGCCCCACTGGCCAGGGCGGTAGATGCCCGGCTCGATGCTGGTGATCATGCCCGGCTGCATCGCCATCTGGGCGTCGGGCACGGACTTGCTGATGCTCTGCGGACCTTCGTGCACGGCCAGGAAGTAGCCCACGCCGTGCCCGGTGCCGTGGCCATAGTCGATGCCCTGCTGCCACAGCGGGGCGCGCGCCAGCGCGTCCAGCATGGGGCCTGGCGTGCCACACGGGAAACGCGTGCGCGACAGGTTCAGCGTGCCCTTGAGCACCAGCGTGTAGTCGCGCCGCATGGCGTCGCTCACCGTGCCGATGGGCCAGACGCGCGTGATGTCGGTGGTGCCGCCCAGGTACTGGCCGCCGCTGTCGATCAGCAGCAGGCCGTCGCCGGCGATGGTGGCGTGCGATGCCGGCGTGGCTCGGTAGTGCGGCATCGCGCCGTTGGCATTGAATCCGGCGATGGTGGAAAAGCTCAGGCCCACGAAACCGGGACGGCGCGCGCGCGCGGCGCTCAGGCGCTCGTCGACCGTCAACTCGGTCATCACCTCCCCACGGGCCAGCGCGGCTTCGAACTCGGCGTAGAACTCGCACATCGCCGCCCCGTCCTCGGCCATCGCCTCGCGCACGAAGGCCGCTTCGGCGGCCGTCTTGCGGCTCTTGAGCAAGGTGCTGGGGTTGATGGCTTCGACCACCTTCACGGCCGGGGCAACGCGGGCCAGCATGCCCTGCGTGACCCGCTTGGGGTCGACCAGCAGCGTGTGCTGCGGGCCCAGTGCCGCCAGCGCGGTGCCCGCTTCTTCGTAAGGCGCCAGCCGCAGGCCGTCGGCGGCCAACCGGGCAGTGAGTTCGGCGCCGATCTTGCCGGCACCGACGAACAGCGTGCCACCCGTCAGGTCCAGCAGCAGATGACCCAGGAACACCGGGTTGTAGCTCACATCGCTGCCGCGCAGGTTGGTGATCCAGGCCAGGTCGTCCACCGAGGACACGAAATGGTGGGTCGCACCCAGCCGGGCCACGGACTCGCGCACAGCGGCCAGCTTGGCGGCACGCGGCTGCACGGCCTGCGGTGGCAGGTGTTCGTACACCGGCTGCGCGGGCAGTCCCGGGCGCTGCGGCCACACGGCGGCCAGCAGGTCGGCATCGGTGCGCAGGTTCACGCCGGCCGCCTGCAAGGCGGTGTTCAGCAACTTCGCCATCCCCAGGCCCAGCACCTGGCCATCCACGGCCACCGTGCCGCCCCGCGGTGTCTGCGAGGCCAGCCAGTCGATGGGCGCGGTGGAGCTGCCGGTGGCGATCTTCACCAGTTCGATGCCGCTGCCGGCGAGCTCGGCCTCGGCCTGCACCCAGTAGCGGCTGTCGGCAAACAGCACGGCACGGTCCTGCGCCACCACCAGCGTGGCCATGCTGCCGGTGAAGCCGGAAAACCACTCGCGGCCCTGCCAGCGTTCGGGCAGGTACTCGCTCAGATGCGGGTCGGCCGAAGGCACCAGCAAGGCGTGCACGCCCTGGCGTTGCAGTTCTTCGCGCAACTGCGTGAGGCGCAGGCGGATGGGCGAGGTGCGGGTGTCCATGGCCGGGTTCAATAGTGCCAGGCGCAGGTCTTCACCCGGCCTGGCGCGGGGTCGTAGCCAAAGGCCTCGCTGCTGCAGGTGATGGACTGGTCGACTTCGCGATGGGCGAAGCGTCCGTCGACACCGAAGCGGACGCGGCTGCGCTTGCCCACGGTGCAGGTGTCGCCCTCGTTGGCGCAGTGGGCCCATTGCCTTTCGTCGTCGTATGACGGGCGATTGCCGTCGTTCCAGTCACCGCTGCCACCCCAGCCACCGCCGCCGACGCTGGCCCCCCTGACCTGGCAGCGCTTGGTCTTGCCATAGGCTGGATCGCCAAAGGTGGCGACGTCGCAGCGGATGCTGTCGCGCGCGGTTCGCGTGTTGAACTTGCGGCCGTCGCCGAAGCGCACCTCGGCGCGCCCCCGGAAAGTGCAGACTTCGCCTTCGTTGGCGCAGTCGTTCCAGCCGCTGCTGGAGCCTGATCCGCCCCAGCCGCCGCTGTTGCCCTGCACCTCGCAGCGCTTCTCGCGGTTGGGCGCAGGGTCACCGAACTGCTCGTTGGAACAGAACACCCGATTGCTGATGCGCCGCGTCTCCCACTGGCCGGGCGCACCATAACGCACGTTGGCAGTGCCCTGCACGCGGCACTCCTGGCCCTCGTTGGCGCAGAAGCGCCAATCGCCGCCGCCGGACCCGGACCCACCCCAGCCGCTGCCTCCGCCACTGTCGAGGACCTCACACCGCTTTTCGCGGTTGGGGGCCGGATCGCCGAAGCGGTCGTTGGAGCAGAACACCCGATTGCTGATGCGCCGCGTCTCCCATTGGCCGGGCGCGCCATAGCGTACGGTGGCGGTGCCTTGCACGCGGCATTCCTGGCCTTCGTTGGCGCAGAAGCGCCAGTTCTCGCGTGCCAGTGCCGAAGTGGCCGGCAGGGCCAGGAGTGCGGCCAACAAGGCCAGGGCCAGCGCTCGAGTGCTTTGGAAGATGAAACTCATGATTCGTCGGTCTCCGTTATTGCATCGGCGAAGCCGGTCGTCTCGCCAGGGGGGCGATCTTAGGGCCGGCGGCGGCCGCTTGATAGTTTCACAGGCTCAGGTCACGGCGCGTCGCCGCTGGAATTCGGGTAGTCGCCACTCGCCACTGGCCAACACGGCCTGCAGGTGCTCGGCCGCGTCCCAGGCGTCGACGTGCCGCAGCGTCAACGGCGTGAATCCGAAGCGCAGCACATCGGGCGCGCGGAAGTCTCCGATCACGCCACGCGCGATCAGCGCCTGAATCAGAGGGAAGGCCCACTCGGGATGCGTCAGGCTGATCTGGCTGCCGCGCTGGTCGGCATCGGCTGGCGATGCCAGCGCCAGGTCGGGGCAGGTGGCTTGCACGCGCTGCGCGAAGAGCGTGGTCAGCGACTGGGACTTGGCGCGCAGGGCGCGCATCCCGCCCAGCGGTTCGGCGGCCAGCAACGTGTCCACGCCACATTCCAGCGCGACCAGCGACAGGATGGCCGGTGTTCCACTCTGGTAGCGCGATATGCCGGGCGCCGCGCGATAGCCGGGCGTGAACTCGAAGGGCGCGGCATGGCCGATCCAGCCGGCCAGGGGTTGCGGAAAGCGGTCCACATGACAGGGCCTGACCCAGACGAAGGCTGGCGCGCCCGGGCCGCCGTTGAGGTACTTGTAACCGCAGCCGACGGCGAAATCGGCGCCGTCCTCGGTCAGCGCCAGCGGTAGCGCGCCCGCACTGTGGGCCAGATCCCAGACCGTCAATGCGCCGGCCGCCCGCGCCGCCGCAGACAGGGCCGCCATGTCGTGCAGGCGCCCGCTGCGGTAGTTGACGTGGGTGAGCAGCAGCACGGCGGTGCGGTCGTCCAGCCGGGCCTTCAGCGCCTGCGCATCGGCCAGCACCAGTTCGCAGCCGTGCTCGGCCGCCAGCGACTGGGCAATGTACAGATCGGTGGGGAAGTTGCTGCGCTCGCTGAGGATCACGCGGCGCTCGGGCGAATCGGCCCGCGCGATGCTCAGGGCGGTGCTTAGCACCTTGTAGAGGTTGACGCTGGTGGAGTCGGCCACCATGAGCTCCCCGGGCCCCGCACCCACCAGGCGGGCGATCTTGTCGCCCACCCGTCGGGGCAGGTCCATCCAGCCTGCGCTGTTCCAGCTGCGGATCAGACCCCGACCCCACTCCTGAGTCACCGCCTGCTGCACTCGCGCGGCGGTGGCGCGCGGCAGCGCGCCGAGGGAGTTGCCGTCCAGGTAGATCAGGTCCTGCGGCAGATCGAACTGCTCGCGCAGGGGCGCCAGCGTGTCGGTGGCGTCCAGCGCGAGCGCCTGCTCGCGGGTCATCGGGCCTGCCGTCATCGAAGCTTCCATCCCGTCCTTTGCGCAAGACCGGCCGGGTGCCGGGCCAGCCGCGCATTCTGCTCGCGCCGTCAGTCCCGCTGCAGCGTGTCCAGCCCGAAGAGCTGGGCCAGGGCCTCGCGGTACTGGGGCTGGCCCAGGGCATTCGTGTTGTGGTGCGACCCCCCCGGTACGAGCACGAAACGCTTGGGTTCGGTCGCCTTTTCAAAGAGCGCCTGGCCCAGCGCCGGCTGGATCAGGCTGTCCCGGCCGCCATGCACGACGAGCACGGGCGACCGTACGGACGCGATGCGCGCGCCCGCGTCGAAACGCTGCGTGATGAGCGGACCCAGCGGCAACCAGCCCCAGCGGAAACTGCTCACCACATCGGGGATGGACGGGAAGCTCCCTTCGACCAGCAAGCCGGCTTCGTCGTCCACCTCGGCCGCCAGCGCCACGGCGATGGCCCCACCCAGCGAGTGGCCAAAGACGAACCGGCGCGCAGAGGGCTGGTGCCGGGCGAGCCACTGCCAGGCTGCGTGAGCGTCCTCCAGCGCCAGCGCCTCCGAGGGCAGCGCAGGGCTGCTGCGGCCGAATCCGCGGTAGTCCACACCCAGCACGGCGAAGCCCAGTTCGTGCATGCGCCGCATGCGGTGCGCGCTGCCACGCACGTCCCAGCGGGCGCCATGCAGGTACAACAGCACCGGAGCGCCGGCTTCCGGACGGGGCAGCCACAGGCCGTGCAACAACACGGCCTGGCCGCTGGCCTGCGAGGAGAAGTCGATCCAGACGTCCTGCATGCCTTCGGCCGCGGCCAGGCCGCCGGCCCAGGTGCGGTCGCTGGGCTGGAAGATCCAGCGCCGCTGCTGCTCGTCCAGCGCCGCGCAGCCGGCCAGCAGGCTCAGGCAAAGCCCGCATGCCGCGGCCCACCACCCGAGGTGGCGTCGACGAAAAGGAGCCCCAGTCTGCATGACCCGCATGTTCGCATTGGCGCGAAGGCCGCGCCTGCGACCGGGGAAATCCCATGCTGCAAGGCCCTGGCTGCTTGCAGTAGTCTGCGGCCCTCTCCGACCAGCCGAGGGCCCGACGATGAAGCCGATTTCCGAATTGCTCAAGAAGCACGACGGCACACTCTGGCACGTGCGCCCCGACGACACCGTGTACGGCGCGCTGCAGCTGCTGGCGCAGTACGAAGTCGGGGCGCTGATGGTGATGGAGGCCGGTCGCCTCGTGGGGGTGTTCTCCGAGCGCGACTACACGCGCAAGATCGCGCTGGCCGGCCGCCATTCGCGCGATACCCGGGTGGCCGAGATCATGACGCGCCAGGTCGTCACCGTGACGCCCAAGACCGGCACGCGGGCCTGCATGACCTTGATGAGCGAACGCAAGATCCGCCACCTGCCGGTCGTGGAAGGCCAGCTGGTGCTGGGCATGATCTCCATCCGCGACCTGATGGACGACATCATCGCCGACCACGAGGCCACCATCGCCCAGCTGGAGAACTACATCCAGAGCTGAAGCCCCGGGCCGATGCCGGCCGGCATTGGCCGCACCGTCGCCGGCTTGGCACCGTGCAGCGCGCAGATCGTGGCGGCGCTCCACCAGCACCTGCGCCCCTCAAATGACCGCGGCGTCGACGGCTGCCCGCGCTATCCTCGCGGGCAGCCATGCACACGCCAGACGGTATCGACACGGAGATCCAGCGCAGGCTGCTGCAGGTGACCTTGCGCAACTCGGCGCGCAGCGTCGTGCTGCTGATGGTGGCCGTGGTCTTCATCGCGTGGCTGGGCTGGCGGGCGGACATGCGTTCGGGGGCGGTGCTGACGCTGGTGATGGGCCTGGTGGTGGCCGGCTGGCGCGTGAGCCTGCAGCGGCGGTATGGTGGTGTCGAAGCGCTCTCGCGCCAGCGCATCGCCGGCATCGTGCGCGAACTGGAGCTCAACGCCGTCCTCGTCGGCCTGATGTGGGTCATCGCCACGGTGCTCATCTATCCGCTGCTGCCCCCGACCTCGGCCACCGTGTACGTGGTGATCGTCTGCGGTTCGGTGGCCACGGCGGCGTTCTTCATGTCGATGGTCGGCCGCAGCTTCGAACTGCTGATGACGCTGCAACTGGGCGCGCTGGTGGCGATGTCGTTGTTCGCGACACCCGTGGCTTCGGTGCCACTGGCCGTGCTGGCGGCGGTCTTCGGGGTGACCATGTACAAGGCGACGCGCGAGTTCCGCGACGTGGCACTGGGCTCCATGCGCCACAGTCTGGAAGCCGACGAGGCCAATGCGTCGCTGTTGCGCGCCAAGGAGGCCGCGGAGTCGGCCAATCTGGCCAAGAGCCAGTTCCTGGCCACCATGAGCCACGAGATCCGCACGCCCATGAACGGCGTGCTGGGGGCGCTGGACCTGCTGCGGCAGACACCACTGGACCTGCGCCAGCGGCGCCTGGTGAAGACGGCTGCCGATTCCGGCGAGTCGTTGATGGACATCCTCAACGACGTGCTGGATCACTCCAAGATCGAAGCCGGCAAGCTGGTGCTGGCCGCCTCCCCGATGTCCTTGCACTCGGTCGTCGCATCGGCCACCGCCTTGTTCCGCGCCAACGCCGAGAGCCGCGGCCTGGGCATCACGTTGCAGCTGGCGCCCGGCGTGCCGGATGCCGTGATCGGCGATGCGCCACGGCTCAAGCAGGTGCTGCTGAACCTGCTGGGCAATGGCGTGAAGTTCACCGAGAGCGGCGGTGTCGCGCTGCGGCTGGCCGCCAAGGCGGCGGGGCCGGATGCGGCCGCGGTGAGCTTCGAGGTGCAGGACTCCGGCATCGGGATCCCGGCGCATGCCACGCAACAGGTCTTTCAGCCCTTCCACCAGGTCGACAGCACACGCTCGCGGCTGCGCGGCGGCACCGGGCTGGGCCTGGCCATCAGCCAGCGCATCGTCCATGCGATGGGCGGGCGCATCGAGATCGACAGCCAGGTCGGCGTGGGCTCCACCTTCCGTTTCACGCTGCTGCTGCCGCTGGCGCGCAACCTGCCGCTGCCCGGCAACGATTCCGACTTCGGCGGCCTGGATGCCGGTGTGGCGCTAAGCGGTGTGGTGCTGCTGGTGGAAGACAACCCGGTCAACCGCCTGATCGGCGCGGAGATGCTGGGCTCGTTCGGGCTGGAGGTGCAGGAGGCCGAAGACGGGGCGCAGGCGCTCGCGGTGCTGGAGCGCCAGCACGTGGACCTGGTACTGATGGATGTCCAGATGCCCGTGCTCGACGGCTACGCGGCCACGCGCCAGCTGCGTGAGCGCGAGACCCGCCTGCGCCTGCCACGCATACCCATCGTGGCGCTGACGGCCAACGCCTTCGACGAAGACGCGGCCCAGTCGATGGCCGCCGGCATGGATGCCCACCTGGCCAAGCCCTACTCGCGGGACCAGTTGCTGGAACTGCTGCGCCGCTGGCTCTAGAGCGCCAGCCGCCGGCTCTGCATCTGGAGCAGCCCTTCGAAGATCAGGGTGTCGACGGTCTCGAAGGGCAGGCCGGTGATCGGCGCCAGCTTGAGCGCTGCGCCACCGGTCATCAGCAGCAAGGGTGCCACTCCGGTGCGGGCCTGCAAGCGTTGCACCTGCTGTTCGATGGCGCCGGCGATCGCGTGCGCGCCGCCGCTCATCAGGGCGTCGCTGGTGTTGGTGGGGAAATCCACCACCTCGCCGGTGGGAACTTTCAGGCCGGCGGTGCCCATCTCCAGTGCCTTGAGCATCAGCCCGAAACCCGGCAGGATCAGGCCACCCAAGAACAACCCGGCCGCGTCCAGCGCGTCCACCGTCACGGCCGTGCCGACCATCACCACCAGGGCCGGCCGCGGTGTCCCGCCGGTCGATGCAGCCGCTGCCAGCACCCGGCTGCGCGCACCGATCAATGCCACCCAGCGGTCCGCGCCCAGGCGGCTGGGATGGTCGTAGCCGTTGCGCACGCCGGCCTCGTGCGCCGACGGCACCACCCAGTGGGGATCGAGATCCCACAGTTCCATCTGGGCCTCGACGCGGCGGCGTACCGTGTCACCGGCCACCACGCAGCCCAGCATGCTGTGCGGCGCCGGCAGGTGCTTCCAGTCCTTTTCGGCCAGCTCATCGATGGTTTCCAGGAACACGGCGCCCTGCTCCATCAGCACGGCGCCTGGCTGGGGCGCGGCATACAGGGCCCACTTCAGACGTGTGTTGCCGATGTCGATGGCCAGGAAGCTCATGGGAAATCGAGAGGGGGCGCGATGGCGGAGCCGGCAGGGTAACAGCGCGCCTGCGCGGGCATGTGACAGCGCCACCGGGGTAAACCATGATCGCACCGGCCGTTTACGTCAGGTGATGCAAGGAGCTGCATGGCATCATGGTCGATTGACGTTTACGTCAACGTCAATCAACGCCCATCCACGTGCAATGGCACCGAGTGCAAGCCCATGACCGACCTGTCCGCTGAGTTCAAGTCCCTGGCCGACTACCGCCCGACGCACAAGGTGCGTTTCGTCACCGCCGCCAGCCTGTTCGACGGCCACGATGCCGCCATCAACATCATGCGGCGCATCCTGCAGGGCATGGGGGCCGAGGTCATCCACCTGGGCCACAACCGCAGCGTGGAAGAGATCGTCACCGCTGCACTGCAGGAAGACGTGCAGGGCATCGCCGTCAGCAGCTACCAGGGCGGCCATGTCGAGTTCTTCAAGTACATGGTGGACCTGCTGCGCCAGCGTGGCGGCGCGCATGTCCAGGTCTATGGGGGCGGTGGCGGCGTCATCGTGCCGGCCGAGATCCGCGAGCTGCAGGCCTATGGCGTGGCGCGCATCTACAGCCCCGAAGACGGCCAGCGCATGGGCCTGGCCGGCATGATCGGCGAGATGGTGATGCGCTGCGACCTGGATCTGTCGCCGCATGCGCCCAAGACGGCGGCCGCGGTGCAAGGCCATGGCGATGCCGCCTGGCGCGCGCTGGCCCAGGCCATCACCGCGCTGGAAAACGGCCAGGCGCCGGCGGAGTTGAAAGCCGCGCTGGCGCAGGCCGCAGCGGGCACGAGGATTCCCGTGTTGGGCATCACCGGCACGGGCGGTGCCGGCAAGAGCAGCCTGACCGACGAGCTCGTGCGGCGCCTGCGGCTGGACCAGGCCGATGCAATGCGCATCGCGGTGATCAGCATCGATCCCAGCCGGCGCAAGAGCGGCGGTGCGCTGCTGGGCGATCGCATCCGCATGAATGCCATCGGGCCGTGGAGCAGCGGGCCCCGCGTCTTCATGCGCTCGCTGGCTACGCGCGACGCCGGCAGCGAGATCAGCCAGGCCCTGCCCGACGTGGTGACGGCCTGCAAGGCGGCAGGCTTCGACCTCATCGTCGTGGAGACTTCCGGCATCGGCCAGGGCGACGCCGCCATCGTGCCGCTGGTGGATGTGCCGTTGTACGTGATGACGCCCGAATACGGCGCCGCCAGCCAGCTCGAGAAGATCGACATGCTGGACTTCGCCGAGTTCGTGGCCATCAACAAGTTCGACCGCAAGGGCAGCGCGGACGCGCTGCGCGACGTGGCCAAGCAGGTGCAGCGCAACCGGCAGGCCTTCGGCACCGCGGCCGAGCAGATGCCGGTTTTCGGCACGATGGCCAGTCGCTTCAACGACGATGGCGTGACCGCGCTGTACCAGGCGCTGCGCCCGCGCCTGGCCGCGCTGGGCCTCAAGCTCGAGGAGGGCCGCCTGCCCCTGGTGGCCACGCGCCACAGCACGCACCAGGTACCCATCGTGCCGCCTGGCCGGGTGCGCTACCTGGCCGACATCGCCGACACCGTGCGCGCCTACAAGCGCCGCGCCCGCGAACAGGCGCGCCTGGCCCGTGAACTGCAGCAGCTGCGCGAAAGCGCACGCATGCTGTACGAGGACGACCCCTCCCGCGATGGCGCGAGGAACACCGTGCTGAAGCTGGCCGAGACCCGCGCAGGCAGGCTGGACGGCGCCGCACGCAAGCTGCTGGCCATGTGGCCCGAGATGCAGCGCGCCTATGCGGGTGACGAATACGTGGTGAAGATCCGCGACAGGGAGATCCGGACCTCGCTCGTGCACACCACGCTGTCGGGCAACAAGATCCGCAAGGTGGCGCTGCCGCCCTACGAAGACCACGGCGAACTGCTGAAGTGGCTGCTGCTGGAAAACGTGCCTGGCAGCTTTCCCTACACCGCGGGCGTATTCGCCTTCAAGCGCGAAAACGAAGACCCCACGCGCATGTTCGCAGGTGAAGGCGATGCCTTCCGCACCAACCGGCGCTTCAAGCTGGTCAGCGAGGGCATGCCGGCCAAACGCCTGAGTACGGCCTTCGACAGCGTCACGCTGTACGGCAACGAGCCCGACCTGCGGCCCGACATCTACGGGAAGGTCGGCAACAGCGGCGTGTCCATCGCCACGCTGGACGACCTGAAGGTGCTGTATTCGGGCTTCGACCTCTGTGCGCCCAACACCAGTGTCAGCATGACCATCAACGGGCCCGCGCCCAGCATCCTGGCGATGTTCATGAACGCCGCGGTGGACCAGCAACTGGACAAGTTCCGCGCCGACAACAGTCGCGATCCGACCGACGACGAAGCCGCCAAGATCCGCGCCTGGGCGCTGGCCAACGTGCGCGGCACCGTGCAGGCCGACATCCTGAAGGAGGACCAGGGCCAGAACACCTGCATCTTCAGCACCGAGTTCAGCCTCAAGGTGATGGGTGACATCGCCCAGTACTTCGTGCACCACGACGTGCGCAACTTCTACTCGGTCAGCATCAGCGGCTATCACATCGCCGAGGCCGGCGCCAACCCGATCAGCCAGCTGGCCTTCACGCTAAGCAACGGCTTCACCTACGTGGAGGCCTACCTGGCGCGCGGCATGCACATCGACGACTTCGCGCCCAACCTGAGCTTCTTCTTCAGCAACGGCATGGACCCGGAATACACCGTGATGGGGCGCGTGGCGCGGCGCATCTGGGCGGTGGCGATGCGCGACCGCTATGGTGCCAACGAGCGCAGCCAGAAGCTCAAGTACCACTGCCAGACCAGCGGCCGCAGCCTGCACGCGCAGGAGATCCAGTTCAACGACATCCGCACCACGCTGCAGGCGCTGATCGCCACCTACGACAATGCCAACAGCCTGCACACCAACGCCTACGACGAGGCCATCACCACACCCACCGAAGAGAGCGTGCGCCGCGCGATGGCCGTCCAGCTGATCATCAACCGCGAATGGGGGTTGGCCAAGAACGAAAACCCCAACCAGGGCGCGTTCGTCATCGAAGAGCTGACCGAACTGGTCGAAGAAGCGGTGCTGGCCGAGTTCGAGCGCATCGCCGAGCGCGGCGGTGTGCTGGGCGCGATGGAAACCGGCTATCAGCGCAGCAAGATCCAGGAAGAGAGCATGCACTACGAGATGCTCAAGCACACCGGCGAGTACCCCATCGTGGGTGTCAACACCTTCCGCAACCCGCACGGCGACCCGGTGTCGGAGAACATCGAGCTGGCGCGCAGCACCGAAGAGGAAAAGCAGAGTCAGCTGACCCGCCTGCAGGCTTTCCATGCCCGCCACGCGGCCCAGGCGCCGGCTCTGCTGGCACGGCTGCAGCAGGCGGTGATAGCCAACGGCAACGTGTTCGAAGTGCTGATGGATGCGGTGCGCTGCTGCAGCCTGGGGCAGATCACCAACGCCCTGTTCGAAGTGGGCGGGCAGTACCGACGAAGCATGTAGGGTGTGCAGCGGATGCCTGCACGCCGGCCGACCGACACCCACCTGCCCGCCGACATCGACGTCGCCACCTTCGATGCCTGGCACGATGACCTGCCCGCCTGGCGCCCGGTGATCGAATCCCTGGCTGCCGAACACGGGGGCGGCAAAGTCACCCAGATGCCCGACAGCACGGCCATGGTGGCGCTGCTGGGTGCCGACCGCGTGCTCAAGCTGTACCCGCCCTTCCTGCGTGACCACTGCGATTTCGAGCGCGCCGCGCTGGTGCACTTTGCCGATCGCCTGGACCTGCCCACGCCTCACCTGCTGGGCTATGGCGAGCGTGAAGACTGGCCCTACCTGCTGATCAGCCGCCTGCCCGGCGTGCCCCTGGTCCAGGTCTGGCCCGGCCTGGGTGAGTCGCAGCGCCTGCAGGCCCT
>DAORNK010000056.1:0-16631 GCA_035440985.1 Rubrivivax sp.
GCATCGGCTGGATGAGCCGCCATGGCGAGCGGCTGGCGCTGCCGGCCAGCGGCCAGGGCGAAGCCAGCTGCCCGGCTACTGGCGAACGCTACCGCCTTGAAGGCAACACCCTCACGCCATGCAGTTCATCGACCTGAAAACCCAGTACGCGGCGCTCAAGAGCGACATCGACGCACGCATCCAGCGCGTGCTGGACCATGGCCAGTACATCATGGGGCCCGAGGTCGCCGAGCTTGAAGCGGCCCTCTGCAGCTTTACCGGCAGCCGCCACTGCATCACCGTGGCCAGCGGCACCGAGGCCTTGCTGATCGCCCTGATGGCGTTGGACCTGTCGCCCGGCGACGAGATCATCACCACGCCCTTCACCTTTGCCGCCACGGCCGAGATGATCGTGCTGGCGGGCTGCAAGCCGGTGTTCGTGGACATCGAGCCCGATACCTGCAACATCGACGCCAGCCTGATCGAAGCCCGCATCACGCCACGCACCCGGGCCATCATGCCCGTGAGCCTGTACGGACAGGTGGCGGACATGGCGGCCATCAACGCCATCGCGGCGCGCCACGGCCTGGCGGTGATCGAGGACGCGGCGCAGAGCTTCGGCGCCACCTACCAGGGCCGGCGCTCGTGCGCACTGTCCACCTTCGGCGCCACCAGCTTCTTTCCCAGCAAGCCGCTGGGCTGCTACGGCGACGGCGGCGCGCTGTTCACCGACGACGACCGCCTGGCCAAGGCCGCGCGCGAGATCCGCGTGCATGGTCAGAGCGCGCGCTACACGCACACGCGGCTGGGCGTGGGCGGGCGTATGGACACGTTGCAATGCGCGGTGGTGCTGGGCAAGCTTCCACGCTTTGAGTGGGAGCTGGAACGCCGCCAGGCCCTGGGCGAACGCTACCAGCGCCTGCTGAAGGACGCGGGTGTCGCCCTGCTCGCAGTGCGGCCCGACCGCGACTGCGTCTGGGCCCAGTTCACCGTCTTCGTCGACGAGCGCCCGGCCCTTCAGGCCGCGCTGCAGGCGCAGGGCATCCCGACGGCCGTGCACTATCCCAAGCCGCTGCATCACCAGCCGGCTTATGCCGCGCTGTGTTGCCCCGACTGCTGCCCCGAAAGCGTCAGGGCCGCCGGCCGCGTGATGAGCCTGCCGATGAGCGCGGATCTCTGCGAAGCGGACCAGGACCGCGTGATCGCCGCGCTGGCGTCAGCCCTGGCGGCCCTGCCCGCGTGAGACTGTCCCGCCCCTGTCCGACTTGTGACAGCCGTGAGGCCGCACCGCTGTTCGCGCGCAACGGCTTCGACCTTCACCGCTGTCACCAGTGCGGCTGCGTCTTCGTTGCGCAGGATCCGGCCACCATCGACTTCCAGGCGCTCTATGGCCCCAGCTACTACACCGGCGGCCACGATGCCGTCTTCAGCGACTATGTCGGCCAGGAGTCGGCACGCCGTGCGCAGGCTCGTCGCAAGCTGTGGTGGCATCGGAACTTGCCCCCGCGCTGGCCACGCAACGGCCGCTTGCTTGATGTCGGCTGCGCAGCGGGCTTCTTCCTCGCTGAGGCGCGTGCACACTACGAGGTGCAAGGGGTCGAACTCTCGAGATGGTCCTCCGCCCATGCTCGGGACGTGCAGGGTTTGCCGGTATTCACCGGTACGCTGGAACAGGCCGCGCTGCCAGCCCAGCACTTCGACGTCGTCACGCTGTGGGACGTGATCGAGCATGTACCCGATCCGGTGTCGTTGCTCACCGAGGCCGCGCGCGTGCTCAAGCCTGACGGGCGACTGGTGCTGACGACTGGTGACTGGGACAGCGCCTATGCGAGGTCCAAAGGCGCGGACTGGCACCTGGCGGCGCCGCCGTGGCACCTCACGCTCTTCGGCCGCACCACGATGGCGCTCGCCGCTGAACGGGCGGGCCTCAAGGTGTTGCATTGCGCCAGTGAAGGGGTGGCGGGTGACGGCTGGCTCTGGCGGCATCGGGCGGGTTTGCTTCTGGGACGGCTTCTCGACCGCGGTGACATCCTGCGGATGACTTTCACCCGCTGAAGGTCCGATGATGGACAGCGTTGCGCGCGGCACTCTGATCAATCTGGCCACGCGACTAGCCGGCGTGGGCCTGGTGCTGGCACTGACCACCATCACGGCCCGAATTGGTACCGAGGCGCAAGGCGCCTTCGCACTCTTCACCAGCGTCGAAGGAGTCTGGCTGGCTCTGCTGTCGGGCTTCGGAATCGCATTGGCCCGCCGGGTGTCGCACTACTTCGAGCGGCCGGCACCGCTCGTCGCGGCCATCGTGCTGGCTTGTGGTTGTCTGGGCGTCGCAGGAGGGGTGGCGCTATGGGCGGTTTCGCGCTGGGGCCCGGCGGCCTACGCCTGGTTATGGATCCTCGCGTTGGGTGCGCCATGGCTGTTGCTGGCACCCAACCTGCAGGGCCTGTGGCTGGGCCAGGGCCGAATGGCGCCGATGGCGACCTTGACGGTGGCGCCGCCATTGATTGCCTTGGGCCTGGTGGCACTGCTGGCGCCTTGGGTGACGCCGACGTTGCCGCTCGTTCTCGGGGCCTGGGTGACTGGCAAGGTGGTGGTGGGCTTCGCTTCGCTCGTCGTCCTGGGTCGGTCAGGTCATCTGTCGGCGCCCGACTTCAGTGCGCTGCGGCGCGAGGGCCGCTTCATCGCCACCATTGGACTGACCAACCTGATCGGCTTGCTCAACTACCGTGTCGGCCTGTTCGTCATCGAGCGCACGCTGGGCTTGTCATCAACGGGTGTGTATTCGATTGCCATTGTGGTGGCTGAACTGATGTGGTTCGTTTCAGGCTCTCTGACCCAGGCGGTGTACGGTCGCATCGGAACACCCGACCGTGCCCAGGCTGCGGCCACTACCGTGCGTGTGGTACAGCTGAGCATGGCAGCCCTGCTGCCCGCGGCCCCGCTTCTGTGGGTGGCGGCCTGGCTGGTGGTACCCTGGGCCCTGGGTCCGGCCTACGCCCCCAGCTTGCCGCTGCTGGCCGTCTTGCTGCCCGGGGTGCTGTTGTTTGGCGGAGGGGCCGCGTTGTCGGCCTATTTCACCAACCATGCCGGGTTGCCCAGAGTGCCAGCGCAAGTGGCGGCGGGGTCGCTGCTGCTCAACGGCAGCATGTCCATCACCCTGGCACCGTTGCTAGGAACGGCCGGCGTGGCACTGGCCGCCAGCGTCGCGTATGCCGCTGGCGTACTGTGGATGGCCAACCGGTTCGCGCGCCACGCGGGCGTGTCGGTGAGGCAGGTGCTCTGGCCGGGGCCGCAACTGATGACCGACCTTCGCGCGCTGCGCGCCATGGCGAGGCGGCTGTGAGCGACCCTGGAACGCTGCTGATCCTGACGATGCCGGGGTTCGGCATCGAGACCCTGCGACACCTGGTGGACCATCCGGCCTGGCCTGTCGAGGGTGTCACTGTCGACCTCGTCGGCCAGCGACCACCGGCCTGGCGTCGCGCGGCGGCCTGGGTGCGACGGGCCCTGCAGCAGCCGGCTGACCGTTTGCACCCACTTGCCGATGGCACACTGGCGGCCGGAGCGGCCGAGCGCTTCCTCCGCCAGCAACACCTCGCGTGGCAGTGGCTGCCCGACGATGAGGCCGTGCGCCATCGGCGCGCGATGCTGCGGCCGGGGCTTACGTTGACCATCACCTCGCGTGTGCTGTTCTCCGCTCGCACTCTGGCCGACTGGCCTGGCGACTGGTTCAACGTGCACCCCGGCCTGCTGCCCTACTACGCTGGCGCTTCGCCTGGTCCGTACATGTTCGCAGACGGCGTGGGCGGCTGCACCATCCATCGCATGGCGGCGCGCGTCGACGCGGGCACGGTTCTGGAATGCGCACCGATGTCAGAACCCTTGGGCGAGGATGGTGGCGCCTACTTCTTCGAGCGCCTGCCGGTTCACACCGCGGCGCGCGTGGGTGCTCTGCTGGAGCGCTGGCAGGCTGGCGAGTCCTGGACCGAATCGCCGCAGCCGGATCCGAGCGCCTTGCGCTATTGCAGTTCGAAGCGGCTGGCACACGATCGCCAGCTCGACTGGCGGTGGCAGCCACAGCGGATGGTCCGCTGGGTATCGGCGCTGGCCGCGCTGGCGCCCGCCGGTTTCGACGACAGCCGGGGCCGCCGGGTGGACGTGCTGGCGGCCATCATGCGCCCATCGAAAGGGGCAGCGAACCCGACCGCACCCGGTTCTGTGCTGTCTGTACAGGGCAACTGGGTAGAGATCGCCTGCCGCGGCGGCATCGTCGCCCTACGTTGCCGCAAGCGACCGGCGCTGACGCCGGGACAGGTGCTGCCGTCGCCGCTGAGCGGGAAACTGGCATGAACACCGAGCCGTGCTTTGACCTCGTCACTGGCACCGAAGCCGTCGGTCTGGTGTCCCGGGTGGCAACCGGCTGCTTCCAGCACGCTGCTTGGGTGCGTGCAGTGGCGGCTGCACGAGGCCGTAGGCACGAACTGGTCGTCGTGCGGGCATGTTTTGGCGGCGGAGGGCAGGCTTGGCTGCCAGGTGCCGTGCATCGCCGACTCGGACTCTCCGTGTTCGAGTCCATGCCGATGAGCGGCTACGGTGGCTGGGTCGCCGAACCCGCGCTCGCGGCAGAGGACGAGCAGCAACTCACGCGCGACTGGTTGGCACACGTCCCCTGGCCGATCGTCGTGCTGACCGGCGTGCCGGGCCGGCCGGAACGGCTGCCGGCACCGGCGCACATTCGCGGACTGCCCGTCGCCTGGGCGGCGCGAATGCGGCCGCGCGTCTTCGAGACCCACCGGCTGGACCTGGCTGGCAGCGATGCCGAGCTGCTGCAGCGCGTGCGGCCCCGCATGCGGTCATACCTGCGCAGATTCGAGCAACTGGGTTTCGAGTTCAGCATCGCCTGCGACCCTGCAGCACTTCGTGAGTGTCACCGCTGGTACCGCGAGGGGAGCCGAGCCTGGCAGGCGAGCGCCACCTCGCTGATGCCGGAGGCGTTTTTCTCGGCTCTTGCCGGAGACGGCTGCGCTGAGGCCTGGACCGTTCGCTGGCAAGGCCGGGCTGTCGGCGCGGCGCTCTTTCTCGCCGGTCGCGACGAGGTGCAGTACCAGGCTTCCGGCACGCAACGCATCGAAGCCCCCGTCTCGGCAATGGAAGCGCTGCTTTGGCAAGCTGCCCGCTGCTATCGCGATCGCGGCCGCTCGATGCTGAACCTGGGTGCCAGCGAGGGGCTCGCCAGCGTGGCCCGCTTCAAGGAGAAGTTCGGCGCGCGGTCCTCCACCTATTTGCGCGTGACTTACCTACTGCCGGCGTGGCGTCGCTGCGCCGCTGGCCCGGCCACCGCGCCGGGTACGCCGGCGCCTGCGCCATGAAGCTGGTGTTGATCGGTGACGGTGAGAGTCCGCACCTGCTGAAGTGGGCGCGCGCGCTGGCGCAGGTGCCGGGCCTGGAGTTGTGGGCGGTTTCCAGCCGCGGCTTCGGAACCGAGTTCGATGCCATGCTGCCATCCGCGCGTCGCTTGTCGCTGGGCACGCACCCGGACGCCGCTGGCGGCAACTTCGGCTTGCTGTGGGCGCTGCCGCGGATGGCGCGCTGGCTACGCCAGGCGCGGCCCGACTGGTTGCACGCCCACTACCTCACCTCGCACGGCACGCTGTCCTGGCTGGCGCTGCGGCTGTTTGGCGTGCCCGGGCGGCTGGTTGGCTCGGCCTGGGGCAGCGACATCCTGGTCGCCCCCCAGCGCGGTGGCGCCTGGCGCTGGGTCACGCGGCGCGTGCTGGCGGCCTGCATGCTGACCACCAGCGACTCGCAAGTCATGGCTGCACGCATGCGCGAACTGGGTGCGGTGGAAGTGATGGTGTTCCCGTTCGGTCTGGAAGCCATGCCGCCAGAGCCCGCCGGCAAGGACCCTGAGCTGGTCTTCGCCAACCGCGGACTGGAGCCGATCTACCGCCCGCAACGGGTGCTACAGGTCTTTGCGGCGATGGCGTCGTGTCGACCGGCGCTGCGACTGGTCCTGGCCAACGACGGTTCGCTGCGCGCGGCGCTCGAGCGGGAGGCGTCGGATCTGGGGCTGACCGACCGCGTGCGTTTCCTCGGGCGGCTCGACGCCGGCATCCAGGCGTACTGGTACGACCGCGCGCAGTGGTATCTGTCGCTACCCGAGAGCGATTCGGTTTCCGTCTCGGTGATCGAGGCCATGGCCCACGGCTGCATTCCGCTGTTGTCGGACCTGCCGGCCAATCGCGAATTGGTGCGCAGCGGCGACAACGGCCTCATTCTGGCCGACGAAGCGCTGCCCGTTGCCGCAGCTCTGGAGGCCTTGCAGCTGCGTGCGGACATCATCGCCGGCGACAATCGGGCATGGGTGCTCCAGAACGCGCTCTTCGCTCCTGCGGTACAGGCCTTCGTCGAGCGGCTGCGCGCGCTTCAACCCTGATGAGAATCCTCTATCTCAACCACTACGCCGGCACACCGGCACTGGGCATGGAGTACCGCCCCTACTACCTGGCGCGTGAATGGGTGCGAAGCGGGCACTCGGTGCAGGTGTTGGCGGCGAACCATTCGCACGTGCGCACGCGGCAGCCGGCCTGTGGGGACGAACTGATCGATGGCATCGCCTACCGCTGGTACGCAACTCCGGCCTATGTCGGCAACGGTCTGGGCCGCGCCAAGAACATCTGGGCGTTCCTGCGGGCCGTCTGGCACGATACGCCACGCATCCTGCGCGAGTTCAAGCCCGATGTGGTGATCGCGTCGAGTACCTACCCGATGGACATCTGGGTGGCCCGCCGCCTTGCCCGGCAGGCCAAGGCCAGGCTGGTCTATGAAGTGCACGACCTGTGGCCGCTCAGCCCGGTGGAACTGGCCGGCATGTCGCCACGGCACCCCTTCATCCAGGTCTGCCAGCGCGCCGAAGAAGACGCCTACCGCGATGCCGATGTGGTGGTGAGCATGCTGCCCTGCGTGCACGAGCACATGGCCTCGCACGGGCTGGATCTGCGCAAGCTGCACATCGTGCCCAATGGCATCACGCCGGACGAATGGGAAGGCACGCCGCCGGCGCTGGATGCAGGCCCGGCGATGGCCCTGGCCACCGCGCGGGCCGCGGGCCATGCGGTGGTGGGCTATGCGGGTTCGATGGGTCAGCCCAATGCGCTGGACACGCTGCTGGATGCTGCCAGCCTGATGCGCGGGCAGCCTTTTTGCTTCGTGCTGGTGGGCAGTGGTCATGAGGCGGCCCGCCTGGCGCAGCGCGTGCGCGACGAAGGTCTGACGCAGGTGCACTTCCTGCCGCCGATTCCCAAGGCCCAAGTGCCGGCTTTCCTGACCGGCGTGGACATCGCCTACATCGGCTGGCAGCGCGTGCCCATCTACCGTTTCGGCATCGCCCCCAACAAGCTGATGGACTACATGATGGCGCGCTGCGTGGTGCTGCACAGCGTTGAAGCCGGCAATGACCCGGTCGCCGAAGCGGGCTGCGGGCTGACCGTGGCGCCCGAGTCGCCGGCTGCGGTGGTACAGGGCCTGCGGCAACTGGCCGCGCTGCCGGCTGCTGAGCGGCGGGTGATGGGTGAGCGAGGGCGCGAGTTCGTGCTGGCCCATCACACCTATCCGGTGCTGGCGCGCCGTTTTCTCCAGGCACTGGTGCCTTGAACGACCCGCAAGCCGAGCCCCGTGCCGTTGCCGAGCGCTACGCGCGCCGCGGCGAGTCGCACCGCTACAGTCTGCTGCGCCCCGATGTCTGGCAAACCGTGCACGAACGCCAGCGTGCCCTGCTGCAGATGCTGGTGCGGCACGGGGCCACCGATCTGCCGGCCCTGCGCCTGACGGAGGTGGGCTGCGGTGCCGGCGGCAACCTGCTGGAGTTGCTGCGCCTGGGCTTCGACCCGGTGCACCTTCAAGGCCTTGAACTGCTGCCCGAGCGTCATGCGCAAGCCCGCGCCTTGCTGCCCGCGGGCACGACCGTCTGGCTGGGCGACGCCACGCAAGCTGGCATCGCTCCGGCCAGCCAGGACCTGGTGCTGCAGTCCACCGTCTTCACGTCGTTGCTGGACGATGCCTTCCAGCAGCGGCTGGCCGACACCATGTGGCGCTGGGTCAAGCCGGGCGGGGCCGTGATCTGGTACGACTTCACGGTCAACAACCCGCGCAACCCTGACGTGCGCGGCGTGCCGCTGGCCCGCGTGCGCCAGCTCTTTCCGCAGGCCCGCATCGATGCGCGGCGTGTCACCTTGGCGCCTCCCCTGGCGCGAGCCATCTGCCGGATCCACCCCGGTCTGTACCGCGTGCTCAACACGGTGCCCTGGTTGCGCACCCACCTGCTGGCGTGGGTGGGCAAGCCCGGCCCAGGATAATGGTGCATGGCCCAAGACACCGCCGCCACGCCACCTTTCCTGCCCTTTGCGCTGCCCGAAATCGGCGAAGAAGAAATCGCCGAGGTGGTGGACTCGCTACGGTCGGGTTGGGTCACCACGGGCCCCAAGGCGCGCCGCTTCGAGTCGGACTTCAGTGCCTACCTGGGTGACCCCGGGCTGCATTCGATCGCCGTCAACTCCGCCACCGCCGGTCTGCACCTGGCGCTGGAAGCGCTGGGCATCGGCCCCGGTGACGAAGTCATCACCACCACCCACACCTTCACCGCGACGGCCGAGGTGGTGCGCTACCTGGGCGCCGACGTGCGGCTGGTCGACATCGACCCCGCCACGCTGAACATCGACCCCGCTGCGGTGCGTGCGGCCATCACGCCGCGCACCAAGGCCATCCTGCCGGTGCACTACGCCGGGCTGGCCGCCGACATGCCGGCGCTGCTGGCCATCGCCCGCGAACAGGGCCTGAAGGTGGTGGAAGACGCCGCGCACGCTTTGCCCACCACCTGTGGCGGGCAACGGGTGGGCACGCTGGCCAGCGACGCCACCGTGTTCAGCTTCTACGCCAACAAGACCATCACCACGGGTGAGGGCGGCATGCTCGTCACGCGCGACCCGGCAGTTGCCCAGCGCGCCCGCGTGATGCGCTTGCACGGCATGAACCGCGATGCCTTCGACCGCTTCACGTCCACCGTGCCCAGCTGGTACTACGAGGTCGTGGCGCCGGGCTTCAAGTACAACCTGACCGACATCGCCGCGGCGCTGGGCATCCACCAGCTGCGCCGCCTGGAGGGCTTCCACCACCGCCGCCAGGCCATCGCCGCGCGTTACCACGAGGCCTTTGCCGACCTGCCGCTGCTGCGCGCACCGCTGCCGCCGGCCGGCGAGCACCACGCCTGGCACCTGTACGTGGTGCGGCTGGCCGATGATGCCGGCATTGCCCGCGATGCCTTCGTCGAGCGGCTGTTCGCTGCCGGCATCGGCGTCAGCGTGCACTACATCCCGCTGCACCTGCATCCCTACTGGCGCGACCGCTACGCGCTGCGGCCCGAACAGTTCCCGCACAGCCAGCAGGCCTACGAGCGCATGTTGACGCTGCCGCTGTACACGCGCATGACCGACGCCGATGTCGAGCGCGTGGTGGCTGCGGTGCGTGCAGCGCTACGATGAGCGTTCAACCGGGGGTCCACCGATGAACGCGCTGCCGCAGCCCAGGATCAGCCTCGAAGCCTATCTGGAGTGGGAAAACGCCCAGGTCGAGAAGCATGAGTTCCATCGAGGCGAGGTCTTTGCGATGGTGGGTGGCCGGCCCGTGCATGGTCGGGTGGTTGGCAACATCGGTGGTGAGCTGAGGAATCGGCTCAAGGGCTCGCCTTGCCAGGTCTTTTCCGAGACCATGAAGATCCAGATCGGCGAAGACACGGTGCTCTATCCCGACGTTTTCGTCACCTGCGATCGGGCTGACCTGGCCACGGACCTGATCTTTCGTTCACCGACCCTGGTGGTCGAGGTGCTGTCCCCCAGCACCCAGTCCTACGACCGCAGTCAGAAGTTCGCGCTGTACCGCCGCATTCCCAGCCTGCGCGAGTACATCCTGGTCGATCCCGACACACGCCGTGTGGAAGGCTTCCGGCGCGACGAGAAGGGCCAGTGGGTGCTGCACGACATGAGCGACGGCAGCACCCTGGAAGCGGCGAGCATCGGCGCCAGCGTGTCGCTGGTCGACGTTTTCGACGGCGTGGATCCGCCGCCCGCCGAAGGCTGATCGCGGCCTCGATTTCACTGCAAATTGATCGGTGATCGATCAAAATGCAGCAACGACTTGCCGCGATCTGGAGGCCCGGGTCGCATCGCGCCTCCCGCGGTCGCCCTGCCGGGCTCCCGCCAGGTGGGCAAGACCACATTGGCGCGCCTGGGTCATCGCACCCCGTCACACGGCGCTACCCGCTTGCCGCAGGGGACGAGGTGCTGCCCGTTCATGACAACCGCACTGCGGTCCAGGAGATGACCAAGTGATCGCACGGACCCCCAAGTCATCCAAGTCCGCCAAGACCGGCAGATCCCGCCAGTCCGTTACTGGCAAGCCCACCACTGAGCCACGCCTGTCGCGCCAGCGCAAGCCGGCCCAGATGCCGGCGGCGGACTGGCAGCGCACGCTGCGGCGGCAATTCGCGCGCGACCAGGGCTTCGAACTGGTCAACCTGTCGCGGGACAAGCCGGCGCCCATCTTCTCGGACTACAGGGTCTTCAACCCGGGTTCGGGCGGGCGCTATCGCGTGTCCATCCGCGTCACTGCGGCGGGCGACAACCTCTGCACCTGCCTGGACTACGCCACCAATGAGCTGGGCACCTGCAAGCACATCGAATTTGCGCTCGTCCGCCTGATGGCGCGCCGCGGTGCCAAGGCCGCGCTGCAGCGCGGCTACGCGCCGGTGTTCAGCGAGGTCTACCTGCATCAGGCGGGCCAGCGCACGATGCGTCTTCGCGCCGGCAGCGAGTGCCCGGCCGCACTCCTGAAGCGGGCAGGCCAGATGTTCGATACGGCGGCGTAGCGGGATTCCTTCGGCGCCGGTCACGAACTGCGCATCGACGAACGCGCACTGGGCTTCGTGGCCCAGGTGCGGGACGGCCAACGCCGGCAGCGGCTGCTGGCGGTGGCCTATCCCAAGGGTGCGGCCAACCAGGGGCTGGCCAAACTGCTCAAGGCCAGGCTCTACCGCTACCAGGCCGAAGGCACCTTGTTCGCGGCGCGTGCCGGGCCGCCGGCTGTTCCTGTCCACGGATGCCGGCGTGCTGGATGGTGGCGCCGCCGAGGTGCTGATGAACGGCAAACGCCTGGCGAAGTTCATGCAGAGTGTGGATGAAGTGGCCGGGGCGATGGGTGTGGCCGAGGAGGCTGAGCGCATGCCGGCGCAGCCTTCAGCAGCAGCGCTGTCAGCCGCAACGCCGGCCCAGCCCCAGCCGATCGAGGCTGCTGGTGCACCCCATCCCGACGCAGCGCCACCGATCCGGCCACTGGCCAACACCAACTGAGTCTGCCCCTACCCGATCCGGCCCCGTGCAGTTGTTGGCCAGGGGCCTGGAGGGATTGCTGACCAAGCTGCGCACGTGACTCGTTCCTGTCTGGCTGCCGGGCAGGCCTAAACTGCATCCTATGCCTCTCATCAGCAGCTTCTATGGTGTCCTGATATACCTCTATTGGCTTGACACCCGGCAGCACCATCTGCCTCACATCCATGCCATGTATGCGGGCGACGAAGCGGTCTTCGGCATCGAGGGCGGGGAGATCATCGACGGGAACCTGCCACGCAGGCAGACACGCCTGGTCCAAGCCTGGATCGAGCTGCACCGTGATGAACTGATGGCCGACTGGTCGCTGGCGGTCAAAGGAGAGCCGGTGTTCCCCATCGATCCATTGAAGTAGGAGGTTCCGCTATGAACCCGCGAGTCTTGGCTGTCACTCCGCTCGAGGACCACGCCCTGCTGCTTCAGTTCAACAACGGCGAACAGCGCCGCCTGGATGTGAAACCTTACCTGGTCTATCCAGTCTTCGAGCGGCTGCGAGAAGCTGTCTTCTTCGCCCTGGTGCGGGCCGATCATGGGACGGTCCAATGGCCCGGTGGCATAGACCTCGATCCGGACTCGGTCTACCTGGAGAGTGTGTCGACAGGGCAGTCGGTGCCAGCTTGAGCGCAGGATGAGTCCTTTCGAGGATCCGATTGGATTGAAGCGCGAAGCGCTGGCTTTCGTTGGGCTTGCTTTTGCGAAGTGCTGTCGTTCCGAGCCGTTCGAATCCCCGCCGTGCTGAAGCGCGTCTTCGACATCCTGGGGGCCGGCGTGGCCTTGCTGCTGCTGGCACCGCTGCTGCTGGCCACTGCGCTGCTGATCAAGCTCGATTCACCAGGCCCGGTCTTCTTCCGGCAGCAGCGCGTGGGCCGTGCCGGCCGGCTCTTCCGCATCCACAAGTTCCGCACCATGGTGGTCGACGCACCAGGTCTGCAGATCACCGTAGGTGACGACCCCCGCATCACGCGCATCGGCCGCTGGCTGCGGCGCACGCGGGTGGACGAACTGCCGCAGTTCGTCGACGTACTGCTGGGCGACATGAGCCTGGTCGGCCCGCGGCCCGAGGTGCCGCGCTATGTGGCGCTGTACCCGGCTGATCTGCGCGACCGCGCGCTGGCCGTGCGCCCGGGCATCACCGACCCGGCCTCGCTGGCCTACATCGACGAAAACGCGCTGCTGGCCAAGGCCTCGGATCCCGAGCGCGAGTACGTGGAAGTGATCCTGCCGGCCAAGCTGCGCTGTGCCGTCGACTACGCCGAGACCGCCACCCTGTGGACCGACCTGCGCGTGCTGGCGCACACGCTGCGCCGCTTGGCCGGCGGTGCCTGAGCCCGGCTCCTACAATCGCGCGCCTGCCTCTGGTGCGGGCCTGAACCAAGTACCGTGAGCACCCCCGAAGCCCCCACCCTCTGGCACCGGCTCGACCTGTGGCTGGCCCGCCTGCGGCCGCATCGCGAGCCGCTGTCGCTGCTGGTGGATGGCCTGGTGATCGCACTGTGCTGGAACATCACCTACCTGTTCCGGCTGGGCTTCGAGCGCTGGATCGACGCGCGGCCGGGCTACGACGCTTGGGTCATGCTGGGCGTGATTGCCGTCTACCTGCTGGCCTTCAAGCTGTTTCGCGTGCCGCAGAGCATGTGGCGCTTCGCGGGCTTTGGCGAGGTCAAGCGCCTGACCATCGCCTGCGCGCTGGCTGGCATTGCGGCTGCCGCGGTCGTGATGGGCCTGGGGCTCACCAAGGTGCCCCGTGCGGTGCTGGCTCTCCACCCGGTTGTGGCGTTGATGGGCGTGAGCCTGGCGCGCATCGCCTACCGCATGGTCTACGAACATGCACGCGCGCGCATTGCCGGCGCGCATGGCGAGGTCCGGCGCGCCATCGTGCTGGGCGCCGGCCAGGCGGCGCGGATGCTGCTGGCCGGGCTGCATCACCAGGGCTGGGTGGTGCTGGGCCTGTTGGACGACGACCCCGACAAGCAAGGGGCGCGCATTGCCGGCGTGCCGGTGCTCGGGCCGTTGTCGGCCCTGGCCGGCAAGCGCACCTGGGGCAGCGCCACCCATGTGGTGATCGCGATGCCAGCCGCCACGCGCCAGCAGCGGCGTCGGGCGCTGGAACTGGCTGCCGGCACCGGCCTGCCCGTGCTGACGGTACCCAGTGCCGACGAGTTGCGCACCGGGCAGACGCGGGTGGAGCGGCTGCGCGACATCGAACCCGAAGACCTGCTGGGGCGCGAAAGCGTGGTGCTGGACGAAAGCGGCGTCGCGCAGACCCTGCAAGGCAAGACCGTGCTCATCACCGGTGCCGGCGGCAGCATCGGCAGCGAGTTGTGCCGGCAGGTGGCGCACTTCGGCCCGGCGCGGCTGGTGCTGTACGAACTGAGTGAGTTCAATCTCTACACCATCGAGCAGGAACTGAGCAGCGCCTTCCCCACGCTGCCGCTGGTGCGCCTGATCGGTGATGTGAAGGACCTGGGTCACCTGCGCAGCACGATGGCGCGCTGGCGGCCGCACGTGGTGTTCCACGCCGCGGCCTACAAGCATGTGCCGCTGATGGAAGACCTCAACGCGGTCGCGGCGCTGCGCAACAACACGCTGGGCACCTACCACGCGGCGCTGGCGGCGGCCGAGAGCGGCGCCGAACGTTTCGTGCTGATCAGCACCGACAAGGCCGTCAACCCGACCAACGTGATGGGCGCCACCAAGCGCGCCGCCGAGATGGTGCTCAGCAGCCTGGCTGTCGAACACCCGGGCACGCGCCTGATGGCGGTGCGCTTCGGCAACGTGCTGGGCAGCAGCGGCAGCGTGATCCCCAAGTTCAAGGAACAGATCGCCCGGGGCGGCCCGGTGACGGTGACGCACCCGGACATCATCCGCTACTTCATGACCATCCCCGAAGCCGCGCGCCTGGTGCTGCAGGCCGCGGCCATCGGCGAAAGCGGCCAGGTGCTGGTGCTGGACATGGGCGAGCCGGTGAAGATCGTCGACCTGGCGCGCGACCTGATCCGCCTGGCGGGCCACACGCCCGACGAGATCGCCATTGAATTTACCGGCCTGCGTGCCGGCGAGAAGCTGTACGAGGAACTGCTGGCGGATGCGGACGCAACGCTGCCCACGCGCGTGCCCCGGCTTCGGGTGGCGCGGCTCAACCAAGGCCCCACTCATGCTGCGCTGATGGCCTGGCTGGACGACTGGTCCCGCCTGCCTGGCGCTGCCGATGGTGCCGACGCCGCACGCCGGTTCCTGCGCCGCGCCGTTGTCGAATACCAGCCGGCCGGCCCGGCCGAAACCGGCGCCGGCACGGGCCCGGCAGCAGCCTGAAGGCCCGCACCCTGCGTGCGAGAATTCACCGCATGTCCGCCGATCCCACCTTGGCAAGCACCGGCCTGGCACCGGATCAGGCTCTCGGCGAACTGCTGGTCGAACAAGGCAAGCTCAGCGCGCGAGACCTGGAGCGCGCGCTGGCCGCGCGCGATGAGCTCGGCCAGCGCTTGCCCGAGATCCTGCTGCAACTGGGCCTGGTGTCCGAGACCGACATGGCGCTGGCGCGCAGCCGGCTGCATGGCGTGCCCTACGTGGCGCCTGCCGACCTGCCCGAGACCTGGCCCGAAATCGAAGGCCTGCGCCCGGCCTTTCTGGCCACGCACCGCGTGCTGCCGCTGGCGCGCCAAGGCAGCACGCTCAGCGTGGCCTTGGCCGATCCGGGCGACGCGTTCGTGCTCAAGGCGCTGCGCCTGGCTTCCGGGCTGGACATCCAGGTCAGCGTCGCCGCATCCACCGACATCGACAAGGCGCTGTCCGAACGCAGCGCGGCCGCTGCCGTTGGCGAAGAAGCCGACGAAAGCGAAGTCGACGCCAGCGAGTTCCGCGAAAACCTCAAGGACCTGGCCAGCGAAGCGCCGGTGATCCGTCTGGTCAACACGCTGATCAGCCGCGTGGTGGACCTGCGCGCGTCGGACATCCACCTCGAGCCCTACGACGATGGCCTGCACGTGCGCTACCGCGTCGACGGCGCGCTGGACAACGCCGAGGTGCTGGCCCCACGCCAGGGTGCTGCCGTCACTTCGCGCATCAAGCTGCTGGCGCATCTGGACATTGCCGAACGCCGCCTGCCGCAGGACGGCCGCATCCGCACGCGTGTCAAGGGCCGCGAGCTGGACCTGCGCGTCTCCACGTTGCCCAGCGTCTATGGCGAGAGCGTGGTCATGCGTGTGCTCGACCGCAACAGTGCCCTGCTCAACCTGGACGACATGGGCATGCAGCCCGAGACGCTGGCGCAGTTCAGGGCCATGCTGGCACGGCCGCACGGCATCCTGCTGGTCACCGGGCCTACAGGCGCCGGGAAGACGACCACGCTGTATGCGGGCCTGGCCAGCCTGGACGCACTGACCAACAAGATCGTCACCGTCGAAGACCCGGTCGAATACCAGTTGCCGCGCATCGTGCAGTTGCAGGTGCAGACGCAGATCGGCCTGACCTTTGCCGGGGCGCTGCGTTCCATCCTGCGGCAGGACCCCGACATCATCATGATCGGCGAGATGCGTGACGGCGAAACCGCGCAGATCGCAGTGCAGGCCGCACTCACCGGCCACCTGGTGCTGTCCACCCTGCACACCAACAACGCGGCCAGTGCGGTGATCCGCATGCGGGACATGGAGGTCGAACCCTTCCTCATCACGTCCACCGTCAATGGCGTGATCGCGCAGCGCCTGGTGCGCAACCTGTGCCCCCGCTGCAAAGAGCCCTACCAGCCCGAAGCCACCTGGCTGCAGTCCACCGGCATGCACCGTCATCTGGCGCCGGGCGCGCCCCTTTACCGGGCCGTGGGCTGCCCCGAATGCCGCGGCACCGGCTACCGCGGGCGCAGTGGCCTGTATGAACTGCTGGTGGTGGACGACACGCTGCGCCGCGCCATCATGGAAGGTGCCGATGCCACGGCACTGCAGGCGCTGGCCATGCGGGCCGGCATGCTGCCGCTGCACGAAGACGGCCTGCGCGCCGTGGCCCGCGGCGTGACCACGCACGAAGAAGTGCTGCGTGTCACGCACGACGTGAGCGATGCCTGAGTTCACCTGGCGCGCGGTGGAAGCCTCCGGCCGCGCGGCGCACGGCCAGATCGAGGCCGCCAGCGCCGACCAGGCCATGCTGCGACTGAAAGCGCAAGGGCTGGTGCCATTGGCCGTGGAGCCGGTCGACATCAGTGCCGCACGGGCTGGCGGCGCCGCC
>DAORNK010000057.1:0-16511 GCA_035440985.1 Rubrivivax sp.
GGAGCCGCAGGGGCCGCTGCTGGCGCGGCAGTTGCGCCGGCCGTGGCCGCGGTGTCGATCCGGGCGATCAGCTGGTCGGCCGTCACGGTGGCGCCATCCGGCTGGACCAGTTCGGCCAGCACGCCGGCGGCCGGGGCGGGGACTTCGAGCACCACCTTGTCGGTCTCGACCTCGATCAGGATCTCGTCCATTGCCACGGCTTCCCCGGGCTTCTTCTTCCAGCTCAGCAGCGTGGCCTCGGCCACGGATTCGGACAGTTGCGGAACCTTGACTTCAACGATTGCCATGTCAGCTCTCAGCGTATGGTTGTGTTTCGGTGCTGCACGCCGGCCAGCGCCCTAGGGCGGCCGGGCGCGCTTTCACTTGGAGAGGACGAAGCCCTTGAGCTTGCCGTAGGCCTGCTCCAGCAGCGCCTTCTGCTGCTCCTGGTGCAGGTGCGAATAGCCCACCGCGGGCGAAGCCGAAGGCGGACGCCCGGCATAGCCCAGGCGCTGACCTTCGAGCATGTTCTCGTGCACGTAGTGCTGCACGAAGAACCACGCGCCCTGGTTCTGCGGCTCGTCCTGGCACCACACCACCTCGGTGGCGTTGGGGTACCGCTTCATCTCGGTGGCAAAGGCCTTGTGCGGGAAGGGGTAGAGCTGCTCCACCCGCACGATGGCCACGTCCCAGGCCTTCTTCTCTTCGCGCTTGCGCATCAGGTCGTAGGCCACCTTGCCCGAGCAGGCGATCACGCGCTTGACCTTGTCGGCTTCGACCTCGGGCCGCTGGCCACCGATCACCGTCTTGAAGTCACCCTTGGTGAACTCGGCCAGCGGGCTGGTGGCGTCCCGGGCACGCAGCAAAGACTTGGGCGTGAAAATGACCAGCGGCTTGCGGAACTGCCGCACCATCTGGCGGCGCAACAGGTGGAAGATCTGGCTGGCACTGGTGGGTTGACAGATCTGCATGTTGTTGTCGGCGGCCAGCTGCATGAAGCGCTCGACGCGCGCCGAGCTGTGCTCCGGGCCCTGCCCTTCGTAGCCGTGCGGCAGCATCAGGGTCAGACCGTTGACGCGGCCCCACTTGACTTCGCCACTGGCTATGAACTGGTCGATCACGACCTGCGCGCCGTTGACGAAGTCGCCAAACTGCGCTTCCCAGATCGTCAGCGTGTTGGGCTCGGCGCTGGCGTAGCCGTACTCGAAACCCAGCACGGCTTCTTCGGACAGCAGCGAGTCGATGACCACGAACGGCGCCTGGCCGTCGGCCACGTTCTGCAGCGGCACATAGGTGCCGGTGTCCCACTTCTCGCGGTTCTGGTCGTGCAGCACGGCATGGCGGTGCACGAAGGTGCCGCGGCCGCAGTCCTCGCCGGACAGGCGCACGGCGTAGCCACTGGCCACCAGCGACGCATAAGCCAGCGTCTCGCCCATGCCCCAGTCGACGTTGATGTCGCCGCGACCCATCGCGGCACGATCGGCGATGACCTTCTCCACCAACGGGTGCAGCTTGAAGCTGGCCGGGATGCTGGTCAGCCGCTCGGCCAGGCGCTGGATTTCGGCCAGTGGCAGCGCGGTGTCGGCACTGTCGGTCCACTTGCGATTGAGGAACGGTGCCCAGTCGACCGCGTACTTGCTCTTGAAGTTGGTCAGCACCGGGTCCACGGTGTGCCGGCCCTCGTCCATCGCGGCGCGGTAGGCCTTGACCATCGCGTCCGGGCCTTCGGCGGCCAGCACACCTTGCGTCACCAGCTTGTCACCATAGAGCTTGCGCGTGCCCGGGTGCTTGGCGATGACCTTGTACATCAGCGGCTGCGTGAGGCTGGGTGTGTCCTGCTCGTTGTGGCCCAGCTTGCGGAAACAGACGATGTCGACCACCACGTCCTTGTTGAACTGCTGGCGGTAGTCCATCGCCAGCCGGGTGCACAGCACGACGGCTTCGGGGTCGTCGCCATTGACGTGCAGCACCGGCGCTTCGATCATCTTGACCACGTCGGTGCAATACAGCGTGCTGCGTGTGTCGCGCGGGTCACTGGTGGTGAAGCCGATCTGGTTGTTGACCACCAGGTGCACCGTGCCGCCCGTGTAGTAGCCGCGGGTCTGCGCCAGCGCCAGCGTCTCCATGATCACGCCCTGGCCGGCAAAGGCCGCATCACCGTGCACCAGCACGGGCAACACCTGCTTGCCGTCCTTGTCGCCGCGCCGGTCCATGCGCGCCTTGACCGAACCTTCCACCACCGGGTTGACGATCTCCAGGTGGCTGGGGTTGAAGGCCAGGCTCAGGTGCACCGGGCCGCCCGGCGTGGTCACATCGGAGCTGAATCCCTGGTGGTACTTGACGTCGCCTGCCGGCAATGCCTCGGGTGCGGTGTGATCGAACTCGGCAAACAGGTCGGCTGGCATCTTGCCCAGCGTATTGACCAGCACGTTCAGGCGGCCCCGGTGGGCCATGCCGATGACGAGCTCCTGCACGCCATTGGTGCCCGCGCGCTGCACGACTTCGTCCATGCTGGCGATGAAGCTTTCGCCGCCTTCCAGGCTGAAGCGCTTCTGGCCCACGTACTTGGTGTGCAGGTAGCGTTCCAGGCCCTCGGCGGCGGTCAGGCGCCCCAGGATGTGCTGCTTCTCGGCGGCGCTGAAGCTGGGCTTGCCGCGGATGGATTCCAGCCGCTCCTGCCACCAGCGCTTTTCGGCCGGATCGGTGCAGTGCATGAACTCGGCCCCGATGCTGCCGCAATAGGTTTCACGCAGGGCCTGCACGATCTCGCGCAGGCTCATGTTCTCGGCCTTGGTGAAATAGGTGTTGACGGCCGAGAAGCTGATGTCCATGTCGGACTCGCTCAGGTCGTAGAAACCCGGCTCCAGCTCGGGGATCTTGGGGCGCTCGGTGCGCTTGAGCGGGTCCAGATCGGCCCAGCGGCTGCCCAGGAAGCGGTAGGCCGCGATCAGGCTCTGCACGTGCACCTGCTTGCGCGCCACGGCCAGATCGGCGGCGCTGGCCTTCAGCGCAAACGCGTTGGCCTTGGCGCGCTGGGCAAAACTCTCGACAACGGGCGCATGGGCCACGTCGCGGGCCTCGCTGCCGTCGGTGGCGGGTACGTGCTGGAGGTTGTCGAAGTAGCTGCGCCAGTTGTCGGGCACGCTGCCAGGATTGTCCAGGTAGGCTTCGTACAACTCTTCGACGTAGGGCGCATTGCCCCCGAACAGGTACGAGTTGGACCTGTATTGCTGCATCATCTTTCGCTCACCTTTCGCACCGGTTTCCGGCGCTCTGATGGGTTCATCAACCTTCCGCGCCCCGGCTGCACCGGGCGAGCGGACTAGCGACCCGCCTTGCTGCTGTCTCTGGTCAGCAAGGGGGCGGGAAGGACCGTGGGACTCAATCGAGGCGGCACTCTATCACCCGCCTGGGTTTTCTCTCTGCCGCGAATTGGGCGCCCGCTTCCCCCTTGATTTGCTGACAAACCGGCCTGAATCCCGCGCAGACTGTGGGGCTGATGCCACAACCGGAACGCCACCCGCCGACCCTGCCTGGAGCCGAGGCCCCCTGCAGCACCCGGGTCATCCTGCTTCAGCCCGCTGCGCCACCCAAGCCGCCGGCCGGTGCCGCCTGCAACGGCTGCGGTGTCTGCTGCGCTGCCGAGCCCTGCCCACTGGGCGTTCTGATGAGTCGCCGCAGGCGGGGGCCCTGCCTCGCGCTGGCCTGGGATGGGCAGGCGGCGCGGTACCGCTGCGCCGTATTGACCGAGCCGCAGCGTTGGCTGCGCCGGTTGCCCGCGGCCTGGGCGCGCGGACTCACCAGCCGGTGGATCTCCGCCGGCCGCGGTTGCGATTGCAGCCTGGACGCGGCCCGGGCACCGGCCGAGGGTCCGTAACGCTGACACTGGGCGTTTCCCGGTTGGCTGCCCGCGGGCGTGCGCCTAGCATCGGATCTTTCGAACCCGCCCTCCGGAAGGACCGACCCGAATGAAGCTCCATGCACTCCTGATCGCCGCCGCGCTGGCCCTGGGCGCCTCGGCCCCCTTGCAGGCCCAGACCCTGCGCTGGGCTGCGCAGAACGACATCCTGACCCTGGACCCGCATTCCCAGAACCACGCCACGACCAACGCCATCCTGCAGCACGCCTATGAAGGCCTCACCCGCTACAGCGCCAAATACGAAGTCGAACCGGCGCTGGCCACGAAGTGGACCTTCATCAGCCCCACGCAGGTGCGGTTCGAGCTGCGCAAGGGCGTCAAATTCCATGACGGCACGCCTTTCACGGCCGACGACGTCGTGTTCTCGTTCGCCCGCATCAAGCAGCCGCAGGGAACGATGCAGATCTACGTCACGGGCATCAACGAGATCAGGAAGGTCAACGACCACACGGTCGATTTCGTGCTGTCCGGCCCGACCCCCCTGCTGCTGCGCAACATCATCGACTTCCGCATCGTCAGCAAGGCCTGGGCTGAAAAGAACCGTGCGGTCAGCGTTCAGGACTACAAGGCCAAGGAAGAGAACTTCGCCTCGCGCAACGTGATGGGCACCGGGCCGTTTCGCATCCTGAGTTGGCAGCCCGAGCAACGCATCATGATGGCGCGCAACGACGCCTGGTGGGACAAGCCCGCAGGCAACGTGGCGCAGGTGGTCTACACGCCGATCAAGAGCGAAAGCACGCGCGTGGCGGCCCTGCTTTCCGGCGACGTGGACATGCTGACCGACGTCCCGACGCAGGACGTGGACCGCATGCGCGCCGACAAGAAGCTCAAGGTGGTGGATGGCGCCGAGGTGCGGACCATCTATCTGGCCCCCGACGTGGGCAGCCCGGAGCTGAAGTACAGCAACATCAAGGGCAAGAATCCATTCTCTGACAAGCGCGTGCGCCAGGCGCTCTCGATGGCCATCGACCGCGAGGCCATCAAGCGCAACATCATGCGCGGCATGTCGGTCCCCGCGGGCATCATGGTGGCGCCGGGCGTGAATGGCCACAGCAAGGATCTGGATGTGCCGACCAAGGCCGATCCGGCGGCCGCCAAGAACCTGCTCACCGCCGCAGGCTATCCCGACGGTTTCGAGGTGCGCCTGAACTGCCCCAACAACCGCTACGTCAACGATGAGAAGATCTGCCAGGCCATCGTGGCCATGTGGGCCAAGCTGGGCGTGAAGGCCAGCCTGGTGGCCGAGAACATGGCCACGTTCAGCCAGAAGTTCCAGAACTTCGACTCGTCGCTGTACCTGCTGGGTTGGGGTGTGGCGACCTACGATGCCCAGTACACGATCCAGTCCCTGGTGCGCACGCGCACGAGCGGCGCGGACGGCAACTACAACTTCTCGCGCATCAGTGATCCCGTCGTCGACAAGCTGACCGACGCCATGAAGGGTGAAACCGACCTGGCCAAGCGCAACGCCATGCTCAAGGACGCGCTGGTCCGCATCAAGGATGAAGTGCTGCTGATCCCGCTGCACCACCAGATTCGCCCCTGGGCGATGAAGGCCGGCGTGACCACGGTCCACAAGTCGGATGACCGGCCGGAAGCACGTTTCACCAGCGTGCGCTGAGCAGCCCACCAGGTCATGCCAACGGGGCCCGCGGGCCCCGTTTGTCCTGCCGGGCCTGACTACAGGCGGATCTGGCGGCCCGCCTGCAGCAGGAGCGTGATGGCCCGCTGCGGCTGCGCCAGCACGCTCGCGTCCTGCGTGGGGTCGCCCTCGACGATCAGCAGGTCGGCCCAGGCACCCGACACGATCTGCCCGATGTGCCCTTCCTGCCGCAACAGGCGTGCCGCCTGGATGGTGGCCGACTGCAGCAGTTGCACGGGGGACATGAGTCCGGCGCGCAGCACGAACTCGCTGGACTGGCGCGCGTGCATGTGGCCGAGCAGGTCCGTGCCGAACACCACCGGCACGCCTTCGGCCAGCGCCAGGCGGATCGCGTCGGCTCCCTGTGCCTGCACACGGGCCAGCTTTTCCAGCATGGCTGCGGACCAGCCAAGCCGCTGGCCTTCCTCGGCCAGCGCCGCATAGGTAGCCAGGGTGGGCACGAAGTAGCTGCCATGGCGTTTCATCTCGCGGGCCGTGGCTTCGTCGATCAGGTTGCCGTGCTCGATGCTGCGCACGCCGGCCTGCACGGCACGGGTGACGGCCCGTGGCGAGTAAGCGTGGGCCAGCACATACAGATTGGCCGCTTCGGCTTCCTGCACCGCCGCCTGCAGTTCTTCGATCGAGAACTGCGTGCCGTCGATCGGATCGCTGGGGCTGGACACACCGCCGCCGGCCATCACCTTGATCTGGTTGGCACCCTGGCGCACCTGTTCACGCACGGCCCTGCGCACGGCGCCCACGCCATCGGCGACAGCCCCGGCCAGGCCCAGCCCTGCGCAGGCACAGAACATCTCGCCGCGCACGCCTCGCGGGCGCATGTCGGCGTGGCCGCCGGTCTGGGTGATCGGCTGCACGCTGATGAGCAGGCGCGGGCCTTCGTAGAGACCGCGGGCGACGGCCTCTTGCAAGCCCCAGTCGGCGCCGGCCGCGTCGCGCACCGTGGTGAACCCGCGGCGCAGCATGGCCGCCATCAGCTGGCTCGCCTGGGCACCGACCAGCGAGGGCGGCAGCAACGCCAGCCCTCCCAGATCGTGCGAAGTCGCCGCCACGTGGACATGCGCATCGATCAGACCAGGCAGGACCACGCGGCCACCGGCATCGATCTCGCGCCCCACGTCGTCCACCGCCAGCGGACTCTGGGTGACCGTCGCGAAGCGCTCGCCTTCGATGACGATGGTCGTACCCGGCTGCAACTCGCCGGAGGCGCTGTCGAAAAGGCGCGCGTTGCGTATGACCTGGCGCACGGCTACAGCAGGCGTCGGCGTGCGGCCAGGTACTCGCGGCGGAGCCGTGCCACGAGGTCGGCGGCCGGCACCACGGCCTTGACGGCGCCGATACCCTGGCCACAACCCCAGATGTCCTTCCAGGCCTTCTTCGCACCTTCGCCGCCGAAGTTCATGGCGCTGGGGTCGCTCTCGGGCAGGTGATCCGGGTCCAGGCCGGCGTTGCGCACGCTGGCCTTGAGGTAGTTGCCGTGCACACCGGTGAACAGGTTGCTGTAGACGATGTCGTCGCTGCTGCTGTCCACCACGCACTGCTTGTAGGCGTCCGAGGCACGCGCCTCGACCGTGGCGATGAAGGCCGAGCCGATGTAGGCGAAGTCGGCGCCCATGGCCTGGCAGGCCAGCACCGCGTCGCCGGTGGCGATGGCGCCGCTGAGCGCCAGCGGGCCGCTGAACCACTCCCGGATCTCCTGCACCAGCGCAAAGGGGCTCTTCACGCCGGCGTGGCCACCGGCACCGGCGGCCACGGCGATCAGCCCGTCGGCACCCTTCTCGATGGCCTTGTGAGCAAAGGCGTTGTTGATGATGTCGTGCAACACCACCCCGCCCCAGCCATGCACCGCCTGGTTGACGTCCGTGCGCGCACCCAGCGAGGTGATGACCAGCGGCACCTTGTACCTGGCACAGACCTGCAGGTCCTGCTCCAGCCGGTCGTTGCTCTTGTGCACGATCTGGTTGATGGCAAAGGGCGCCGAAGGCTGATCCGGATGGGCCCTGTCCCAGGCGGCCAGCGTCTCGGTGATCTCGGCCAGCCACTCGTCCAGCTGCGACGCCGGGCGGGCGTTGAGCGCAGGCATGCTGCCCACGATGCCGGCCTGGCACTGGGCGATCACGAGCTTGGGATTGCTGATGATGAACAGCGGCGAACCGATGATGGGCAATCCGACCCGCTGCAGAACAGGTGGCAGCGCCATTTCAGAATGCCTCCAGCGAAAGCGCCGTGACGGACTCGGCGCCATCGACGATGCTGTCGCGCAGGCCGGCCGCCTTGTTGAGGATGTGATCCCCATAGAAGCGCGCGGTGGCGATCTTGGCCCGCATGAAGTCGGCGTCCTCGCCGGCAGCCAGCCGGTCCTCGGCAGCGATCAAGGCGCGCGCCATCTGCCAGCCGGCCACGGCCATGCCGGCCAGCATCAGGTAAGGCACGCTGCCGGCGAAGACGGCATTGGGCTGCGCCTTGCCCTGCCCGGTGACGAAGCCCACGACATCCAGGAAGGCCTTTCTGGCTACGCCCAGTTGCTGAGCCAGGACGCGGCCCGCCGCGCCGTTGCGCTGCCGGAGCTCGGCTTCGGTGGCTTCGATGCGCTGGGCAATGGCGCGCGCCACCTGACCGCCATCGCGCGAGGTCTTGCGGCCCACCAGATCGTTGGCCTGGATGGCGGTCGTGCCCTCGTAGATGGTCAGGATCTTGGCATCGCGCAGGTATTGCGCGGCGCCGGTCTCCTCGATGTAGCCCATGCCGCCATGCACCTGGATGCCCAGGCTGGCCACATCCAACGCCACTTCGGTGGACAAGCCCTTGATCAGCGGCACGAGAAACTCGTAGAAGGCTTCGTTCTCCCGGCGCACGGCCTCGTCCGGATGCGTGTGGGCCGCGTCGTAGGCCGCGGCGCCGACCAGGGCCATCGCGCGGCAGGCTTCGGTGTGCGCGCGCATGGTCATCAGCATGCGGCGGATGTCGGGGTGATGGATGATGGGTGCCGGTCCGCGCACGGAGCCATCCACGGGCCGGCTCTGCACACGGTCGCGCGCATATTCAACGGCCTTCTGATAGGCCCGTTCGGCCAGCGCGATGCCCTGGATGCCGACGCCGAAGCGCGCCGCGTTCATCATGATGAACATGTACTCCAGACCGCGGTTCTCCTGGCCCACGATGGTGGCCCAGGCACCGCCCTGGTCGCCGTACTGCAGCACCGCGGTGGGACTGGACTTGATGCCCAGCTTGTGTTCGATGCTGGTGCAGAAGACGTCGTTGCGGCTGCCATCGGGCCTGAGCTTGGGGCAGACGAAAAGCGAGATGCCCTTCACGCCTTCGGGCGCGCCGACCACACGCGCCAGCACCAGGTGCACGATGTTCTCGGCCAGATCGTGCTCGCCATAGGTGATGAAGATCTTGGTACCGAACAGCTTGTAGCTGCCGTCGGGCTGCGGCTCGGCGCGGGTGCGCACCTGGCTCAGGTCGCTGCCGGCGCCGGCCTCGGTCAGGTTCATCGAGCCGGTCCAGGAGCCATCCAGCAGCTTCGGGATGTACTGCGCCTGCAGTTCGTGGCTGCCGGCGGTGATCAGCGCCTCGATCGCGCCATCGGTCAGCAGCGGGCACAACGCGAAACTGATGCTGCCGCTGTTGACCATTTCGCAGCAGGCCGCGTGGATCAGCTTGGGCAGACCCTGCCCGCCAAACTCGGCGGGATGCTGCAGGCCCTGCCAGCCGCCGTCCACGAACTTGCGGAAGGCCTCCTTGAAGCCGGCCGCGGTGGTCACCTTGCCGTCGCTGAAGCTGGACGGGTTCTTGTCGCTTTCCCAGTTCAGCGGCGCGACCACGCCTTCGGTGAACTTGGCGCACTCCTCCAGCACCGCCACGGCCGTGTCGAAACCAGCCTCCTCGAATCCAGGCAGGGCGGCCACGGCGTCGATGCCGGCCAGGTGCTTCATCACGAACAACATGTCCTTGACGGGGGCGCGATAGGTCATGGAACTCTCCGGGAAGAAAAAAAGGGCGCCTCGGTGGGCGCCCTGCTGGAGTGGGGATCAGAGTTTTTCGACGAGCTCGGGTACGGCCGTGAAGAGGTCGGCCTCCAGGCCGTAGTCGGCCACGCTGAAGATTGGTGCCTCGGCGTCCTTGTTGATGGCCACGATGACCTTGCTGTCCTTCATGCCCGCCAGGTGCTGGATGGCCCCGCTGATGCCGACGGCCACGTAGAGCTGGGGCGCGACGATCTTGCCGGTCTGGCCGACCTGCCAGTCGTTGGGTGCATAGCCGGCGTCCACCGCGGCGCGGCTGGCACCGAGTGCAGCACCCAGCTTGTCGGCCAGCGGTGACAGCACGCTGTTGAACTGCTCGCTGCTGGCCAGCGCCCGACCGCCACTGACCACAACCTTGGCCGCCGTGAGCTCGGGACGGTCGCTCTTGGCAATCTCGGAGCCCTTGAAGGTGGAAGTGGCGCTCGCCGCGACCGCTGCCACCGACTGCACGGTGGCGCCGCCGCCGGTGGCCGCTGCCGGGTCGAAGCCGGTCGCGCGCACCGTGATGACCTTGACCGCATCGGTGCTCTGCACGGTGGCGATCGCATTGCCGGCGTAGATGGGCCGCTCGAACGTATCGGCGCTGATCACCTTGGTGGCGTCGCTGATCTGGCCCACGTCCAGCAGGGCAGCCACGCGGGGCGCCAGGTTCTTGCCGCTGGCCGTGGCCGGGAACAGCAGGTGGCTGTAGCCGGCGGCCACCGCGACCACCTGCGCCGCCACGCTCTCGGCCAGACCATGGTCGAGGCCGGGAGCATCGGCATGCAGCACCTTGGTGACACCGGCAATCTGTGCTGCCGCCTGCGCGGCCGCTGCTGCGTTGGCACCAGCAATCAGCACGTGCACGTCGCCACCACACTGCAACGCGGCGGTGACGGTGTTGAGGGTCGCGCCCTTGATCGACGCGTTGTCGTGTTCGGCAATGACAAGTGCGCTCATCTCAGATCACCTTGGCTTCGTTCTTGAGCTTGGCCACCAGCGTGGCCACGTCGGGCACCTTGACACCGGCGCCACGCTTGGGCGGCTCGGCCACCTTGAGCGTCTTGATGCGCGCCGCGACATCCACACCAAGATCGGCCGGCTTCAACACCTCCAGCGGCTTCTTCTTGGCCTTCATGATGTTGGGCAGCGTGACGTAGCGCGGCTCGTTGAGCCGCAGATCGGTCGTCAGCACCGCGGGCAGCTTGAGATCGATGCGCTCGGTACCGCCGTCGACCTCGCGCGTGACGGCAGCGGTGTCACCAGCGATCTCGAGCTTGGAGGTGCAGGTGCCCTGCGGCAGACCGGCCAGCGCAGCCAGCATCTGGCCGGTCTGGTTGCAGTCGTCGTCGATGGCCTGCTTGCCCAGGATCACGAGGCCGGGCTTCTCCTTGTCGACCAGGGCCTTGAGCAGCTTGGCGACTGCCAGGGGTTGCAGTTCGTCAGTGCATTCGACGAGGATGCCGCGATCGGCGCCGATGGCCATCGCCGTGCGCAGCGTCTCCTGGCATTGCGCGACGCCGCAGGAGATCGCCACGATCTCGGTCACGGCGCCCTTTTCCTTCAAACGCACGGCCTCTTCGACAGCGATCTCGTCGAACGGGTTCATGCTCATCTTGACGTTGGCGATGTCCACACCGGTGCCGTCGCTCTTGACACGCACCTTGACGTTGTAGTCCACCACCCGCTTCACCGGGACCAGCACCTTCATGAATGACGCTCCATCGTTCTGATTGACGTAAACGTGAACCGCAACATTCTAGGCGGCGGACCGTGGCCGCAGGCCGCACAGGGTCACAAAATAGTACGAGCGTACTATTCCTGCACCGACACCCTGGCGGCGGCGGTGCCGCGCTCGACATCGACACGGCGCAGGACCACGAGCCCCGCCAGGAAGAAGGCGCCCGTGCTGAGGATGGCCAACCGGTGGTTGCCACCGGTCACCAGGGTGACCAGTCCGTAGGTGATCGGCCCGATGATGGCCGACAGGCGCACGGCAAACGTCCACAGACCATAGAACTCGGCCAGCCGGTCGGCCGGTGCGAACAGGCCCGCCAGGGCCCGGCCCGCCGACTGACTGCTGCCCATGCACACACCCGCCACCACGGCTGCCACCCAGAACAGGCTGGGTGACGTGGCCGCCACGGCCAGCAACGTCATCAGCACCCAACCCCAGAGCGTGGCCGTCAGCGCGAGCCGATGACCGATCCGGTCCTGCCAGTAGCCGAAGGCAAAGGCCCCCACGGCCGAAGCGATGTTGACCAGGAAGATCAGCGCCATCGTCTGTGACTGCTTGAAGCCGAGCACCTGTTCGGCATACACGGCTGCCAGGGCGATGACCACGGCAATGCCGGCCTGGTAGCAGACGGCACACAGCAAGAGCCAGACGAAGTCTTCATAACGCCGCGCCTCGCGCCAGGTGCGGTGCAGCCGGGCCCAGGCGCCGACCAGCAGCGCCCCAGCCGCCTGCGGAGCCGGAACAGCCCGCTCGCGCAGCAGAATGAAGGTCGCCAACGATGCCACCGCGTAGATCACGGAAGTGATCAGCATGCTGACGGGCACGAAGTGGGTCGCGGGCAAGCCCTGCCCTTGCGCCCACAGGACATAGGCCAGGCTCAGCCCCAGAGTCAGCATGCCGCCGAAATAGCCCCAGCTCCAGCCCCAGCCCGAAACCTTGCCCAGGGCCTCGGGTCGCGCCAGTTCCGGCAGGAAGGCCGCGGTCAGCGATTCACCGTAGGCGTAGCAGAGGTTGGAGAGCACGATGGCCACCACCGCCAGCCACAAGTCGCCCGCACCAGCCCGGGCCAGCCAGGCGGTGGCCAGCACGCAACCCAGGGTGGACGCCAGCAGCAGACGCTTCTTGGCCGCGTGCGCATCGGCGTAGGCTCCGAGCGCAGGCATGGTGAGCATGACCAGTGCGTTCGATGCGCCCAGCGTCAAGGTCCAGGCCAGTGTGGCCCATTCCGCACCTGCGGCCACCACACCCACGAAGTAGGCGTTGAAGACTGCGGTCAGCACGACCGTCGTGTAGCCGGAATTGGCGAAGTCGTACATCGCCCAACCGAAGACCTCGCGCTTGGCGACGCCCGGATGGAGGCATTCCTGGGCAAACAGTGCCATCTCGACTTCGTCCCAAGGCATGGAAGGGCCGTGGTGCCCGGAACGGGACTCGAACCCGTATGCCCCTTGCGGAGGCCGCGGATTTTAAGTCCGCTGCGTCTACCTGTTTCGCCATCCGGGCGCGCGGCGCATTATGGGTGCAGGCAGACGGACCAAGGGCTCCTCGAGGGAGCCCTTGGTCTTGGAGTCTGGAGGCGCGAACCAGAGTCGAACTGGTCTAGACGGATTTGCAATCCGTTGCATAACCGCTTTGCTATCGCGCCGGGATGTGGCCGAGCCGCATTTTCAGCCAAAAAGAAGGGAAGCCGAAGCTTCCCAGTCTTGAAATCTGGAGCGGGATAAGAGGCTCGAACTCTCGACCTATACCTTGGCAAGGTATCGCTCTACCAACTGAGCTAATCCCGCATGTCTTTCAAAAACCTCGCCGCACCGGGACCTACTTCGTATCCCCATTGCGTCGAGCCTTGCATTCTATGCCAGCCCGAGAAGCCTTTGCAAGCCCCTTGTCCTGCACGCTAGTGCGGCAGGGCATCGGACGGGCTGACCGGAGGCGCCGCTTCGGCCTTGGGTGCGGTTTCCTTTGCCGGCGCCTCTTCCTCGGGCAAGGCCTCCGGCACCCGCTCCAATGCGATTTCCAGCACCTGGTCGATCCACCGGACCGGGCGGATCTCGAGGTTGTTCTTCGCGTTCTCGGGGATGTCCTGCAGGTCCTTGACGTTCTCTTCCGGGATCAACACGATCTTCACGCCACCGCGGTGCGCCGCCAGCAGCTTCTCCTTCAGCCCGCCGATGGCGGTGACCTCGCCCCGCAAGGTGATCTCACCCGTCATCGCCACGTCCGCCTTCACGGGAATGCCGGTGAGCGCCGAGACGAAGGCCGTGGTCATGGCTGCGCCAGCACTGGGGCCATCCTTGGGCGTGGCACCGTCGGGCACGTGGATGTGGATATCGCGCTTCTCGAACAGTTCGTCCTTGATGCCCAGGCGGCGTGCCCGTGAGCGCACCACTGTGCGCGCGGCCTCGACGCTCTCCTTCATGACATCGCCGAGCGACCCCGTGCGGATGATGTTGCCCTTGCCGGGCATCACGGTGGCCTCGATCGTCAGCAGATCACCGCCCACCTCGGTCCACGCCAGCCCGACCACCTGCCCGACCTGGTTCTTCTTCTCGGTGCGGCCGTAGTCGAACTTGCGCACACCGAGAAAGTCGTTCAGGTTGTCCTCGGCGACGACGACCTGACCTTCGTACTTCTTGAGCTGATGGCCCTTGACGACCTTGCGGCAGATCTTGGAGATCTCACGCTCGAGGCTGCGCACGCCGGCCTCTCGCGTGTAGTAGCGAATGATGCCGCGGATGGCGCCTTCGGTCAGCGACATCTCGTGGTCCTTCACGCCGTTGTTCTTCTGCTGCTTGGGGAACAGGTAGCGCTGCGCAATGTTCAGCTTCTCGTCTTCGGTGTAGCCGGCCAGACGGATGACCTCCATCCGGTCCAGCAGGGCCGGCGGGATGTTCATCGAATTGGACGTGGCGACGAACATCACGTCCGACAGGTCGAAGTCGACCTCGACATAGTGGTCGCTGAAGGTGTGGTTCTGCTCGGGGTCCAGCACTTCCAGCAGTGCCGATGAGGGGTCACCGCGAAAGTCCATGCCCAGCTTGTCGATCTCGTCGAGCAGGAACAGCGGGTTGCGCACACCCACCTTGCTGAGGCTTTGCAGGACCTTGCCGGGCATGCTGCCGATGTAGGTGCGACGGTGGCCGCGGATCTCGGCCTCGTCGCGCATGCCGCCCAACGCCATGCGCACGAACTTGCGCCCGGTCGCCCGCGCCACGCTCTGCCCCAGGCTGGTCTTGCCCACGCCCGGGGGCCCCACCAGACACAGGATGGGCGCCTTGACCTTGTCCACGCGCTGCTGCACCGCGAGGTATTCCAGGATGCGATCCTTGACCTTCTCCAGGCCGAAGTGGTCTTCGTTGAGCACGTGCTCGGCATTGGTCAGGTCGTGCTTGATCTTGGTCTTCTTGGCCCAGGGCAGGTTGACCAGGGTGTCGATGAAGTTGCGCACGACGGTCGCTTCGGCCGACATCGGCGACATCAGCTTGAGCTTCTTCAGCTCGCCTTCGGCCTTCTTGCGCGCTTCCTTGCTCATGCGCGCGGCCTTGATCTTCTTTTCCAGTTCTTCCAGGTCGGCGCCTTCTTCGCCATCACCCAGTTCCTTCTGGATCGCCTTGACCTGCTCGTTGAGGTAGTACTCGCGCTGGCTCTTCTCCATCTGCCGCTTGACGCGGCCGCGGATGCGCTTCTCGACCTGCAGGATGTCGACTTCGTGCTCCAGAAGTTCGAGCAGTTTTTCAAGCCGCCTGGCGATCGAGAACAGGTCCAGCACGGCCTGCTTGGCCTCGAGCTTGAGCGGCAGATGGGCCGCAATGGTGTCGGCCAGACGGCCAGGATCGTCGATGCCGGCGATGCTGGTCAGGATCTCGGGCGGGATCTTCTTGTTGAGCTTGACGTACTGGTCGAACTGCTGCGTCACGGCTCGGCGCAGGGCTTCGATCTCGGGCGTTGCATCGGCCTCGGCCTGCACCGGAACGACCTCCCCGACGAAGTAGTCATTGGTCTCGGAGATGGTCAGGGTATTGGCGCGCTGCACACCTTCGACCAGCACCTTCACGGTGCCGTCGGGCAACTTGAGCATCTGCAGGATGCTGCTGACACAGCCGACCTCGAACATGTCGTCCGCCTTGGGCTCGTCCTTGCCGGCGGCCTTCTGCGCCACCAGCATGATCTGCCGGCCTTGCTCCATCGCCGCTTCCAGCGCCTTGATGGACTTCGGCCGCCCTACGAACAGCGGAATCACCATGTGCGGGAAGACCACGACGTCGCGCAAGGGCAGCAGCGGCAGCGTGATGGGATCGGACGGAAGAATCGGGTGGCCGGACATTGGGACCTCTCTTTCTCAAGTCCAATTGGGGCTCGAGCGCAGGAATGCAAGGGTACAGCGGTGCCCGGGTCGCCAGTGCCGCGCAGCCCGGGCGCCGCGTCAGGCGCTGGCCTTCTTCTCGCGGTACACGAGCAGGGGCTTGGCGCCCTCTTCGACGATATGCTCATCGACCACGACCTTGGCAACACCATCGAGCGTGGGCAGATCGAACATGGTGTCGATGAGCGCATGTTCCAGGATGGAACGCAGGCCGCGGGCACCCGTCTTGCGGGCCAGCGCCTTCTTCGCGATCGCCGTCAGCGCGGACGACCGGATTTCCAGTTCGACGCCGTCCATCGCGAACAGCTTCTGGTACTGCTTGACCAGCGCATTGCGCGGCTCCGTCAGGATCTGCACCATCGCTTCGATGGTCAGTTCCCCCAGCGTGGCCACCACCGGGAGCCGACCGACGAGTTCAGGAATCAGGCCGAACTTGATCAGGTCTTCGGGTTCGGCGTCGCGGAAGATGTCCGCCGCCCGTTTCTCGGTCTTGCTGTGCACCGTGGCCGAGAATCCGATGCCGGACTTTTCGGTGCGGTGCTGGATGACCTTTTCCAGCCCGTCGAAGGCGCCCCCGCAGATGAACAGGATGTTGGTCGTGTCGATCTGCAGGAAATCCTGGTTCGGGTGCTTGCGCCCGCCCTGCGGCGGTACGCTGGCCATCGTGCCTTCGACCAGCTTCAGCAGTGCCTGCTGCACGCCTTCGCCCGACACGTCACGCGTGATGCTGGGGTTGTCGGCCTTGCGCGAGATCTTGTCGATCTCGTCGATGTAGACGATGCCGCGCTGGGCCCGCTCGACGTCGTAGTTGCAGTTCTGCAGCAGCTTCTGGATGATGTTCTCGA
>DAORNK010000058.1:0-16380 GCA_035440985.1 Rubrivivax sp.
GACGGCCCAGGGGTGGAACAGGTCCAGGTCGCGCGCGGCCTCGGCCGGCGTGGCCAGGTCTTCGGCGTCGGGCAGGCCGGCGGCCGGGTCCTCGGCGGTGAAGCGCGCGATGTCGTAGGCCGCCTGCACCGTCTGGCGCAGCGCAGCGGCGGAAAAGTCCGAGGTGCTGGCATTGCCCCGCCGCTGGCCCAGGTAGATGCTCACGCCGAGCGACTTGTCGCGGTTGCGTTCGACATTCTCCAGCTCGCCCATGCGCACGCTGACCGACAGGCCCACGCCTTCGGAGACCTCGGCACCGGCGTCGCTGGCGCCCATCTGCCGGGCCAGCGCCAGGGTGTCTTCGACGATCTGCTGGAACTGCTCCCGGCGGTAGGCAAAGCCGGTTTGATGGGTGCCGGCGGCACGGGCGGATGGGGTCATGGGCGGGGGTGCGGTCAGTGGGGCGAGGCCTGGGGCCAAGCCTGCCAGGGTGCAACCTTATGATACCGGCCCGACCCCGAGCGCTCCACCAGCGCCACTCGAGCGACCCACCCATGGCCCGACGCGCAGCCCCGCACCGCGGCATCGACGTGCACTACGGCGACCCTGCCGAAGCAGAAGGCGAAGGCCGTCCCAGCAAGTCCGCGGCCAAGCGCCAGGCGCAAGAACTGCAAACCCTGGGCGAGGCCCTGGCGGCCCTGCCGCAGGACAGGCTGGATGCCATCGCCATGTCCGACGCATTGCGCGACGCCGTGCACGAGTTCCGCCGCACCAGGAGCTTCGAAGGCCGGCGCCGCCAGATGCAGTACGTCGGCAAGCTGATGCGCAGCGCCGACGAACAGGCGCTGCGCGAGGCAGTGGCCGCGGCCACGCTGGGCAGCGCCCAGGAAACGCTGGCGCTGCATCAGACCGAACGCTGGCGCGCCGAACTGATCGCCGACGACGAAGCGGTGCAACGCTGGATGCTGGCCCACCCAGACACCGACAGCCAGCAGTTGCGCAGCCTGGTGCGCGCCGCCCGGCGCGACGCCGCCGGGCTGGCACCCGAGGCCCGCCAACCCCGCAGCTTCCGCGAGCTGTTCCTCTTCATCAAACCCCTGCTGCATTCCACATGAGCGACTTCGACCTGATCCGCATCGGCCTGGTTTCGATCAGCGACCGCGCGTCCAACGGCGTCTACCCCGACCAGGGCATCCCGGCGCTGCGCGAATGGCTGGCCCGCGCGCTGCGCAACCCCATCGAATGGCACGAGCGGCTGATCCCCGATGAAGAGCAAGGCATCAGCGACACGTTGTGCGACCTGGTCGATGCCGTGCGCTGCGACCTGGTGCTGACCACCGGCGGCACCGGCCCTGCCCCGCGCGACGTCACCCCCGAGGCCACGCTGGCCGTGGCGCACAAGGTGATGCCGGGCTTCGGCGAGCAGATGCGGCAGATCTCGCTGGCATTCGTGCCCACGGCCATCCTGTCGCGCCAGGTGGCGGTGGTGCGAGGCCAGGCGCTGATCATCAACCTGCCGGGCCAGCCCAAGGCCATCGCCGAGACCCTGCGCGGCCTGCCCGAGGGCACGCCACCGGTGCGCGGCATCTTCGAAGCGGTGCCCTACTGCGTGGACCTGATCGGCGGCCCCTACATCGAGACCGATGCCGCGGTATGCCAGGCCTTCCGGCCGAAGTCGGCACGGCGCCCGGTGGCGGCAAGCTGATCGCTCAGGGCGAGGGTGGGCTGTCGTCGGCCACCTCGACCCGGTCACGCTGAGCGGCCTTGGCGCGAAAGAGCGCCGAGTCGGCCAGTTCAAGCAGGGCCCGGCCCTCGCGGGCGTGCCGCGGGAACAGCGCGATGCCCATGCTCGCCGTCAGGGGCCGGACATTCAGCCTGGTCTGCCAGGGCATCGCACTCAGCGCCTGGCGCAACTTGTGGGCCACCTGCTGCATCTCTTGCAGGTCAGCGCCGGGACACACCAGCGCAAACTCCTCGCCACCCCAGCGGAACAACAGGTCCGAACGGCGCGTGGCAGCGGCCAGGGCCTGCGCCACCGCCCTCAGCACCTCATCGCCCTTGAGATGCCCGTGTTCGTCGTTGACGGCCTTGAAGAAGTCCAGGTCGATGAAACACAGGCCCAGCGTCAGACCCAGCCGGGTGCACAGCGCGATCTGCGAGTCCAGGAATTCCTGCCCGCGACGCCGGTTGGGCAAGCCGGTCAGCGTGTCGTTGGCGGCCAGGTCCTCGAGCTTGAACTGCAGCATCTTCTGCTCGGTGATGTCGTGCACCATGCCGACCACGCGCGTGGGCTGGCCGGCCGCATCGCGATGGCTGACCCGCCCGCTGTCGCGCACCCACAGGTAGTGGCCGTTGCGATTGCGCAGCCGATACTCGGCCAGATAGCGGTTGCGCCGCCCCTCCAGGTGGTCGTGCAGACTGCGCAGGACCTGCGCCGAGTCATCGGGATGGATGTTGGACGTCCAGGTTTCCAGGCGCGGGGGCATCTCGTCGGGGCCGTAGCCGAGCATGCGCTGGAGCTGGGGGCTGAAGAACAGCGAGTTGTCGGCCAGGGTCCAGTCCCAGAGGCCGTCGGCGGCCTCGTTCAGCGCGAACCACAGCGCCGGCTCGCGCCGCTGAAGTTCGGCTTCCAGCTCCAGGCGCCGCGTCACGTCCCGCGCCACCGACAGGAAGTACTCGCGCCCATCCTGCATCAGGGTGGTGGTCACGACTTCCACCGGTACTTCATGACCGTCGCGGTGGCGGTGGCGGCCGACGAAGACATAGGGCGTCTGCTGGCGGATCGCGGCGGCGATCGCCGTCCACTGCGGCAGACCGCGCACGTCCTTCTGCAGGCTGAGCACCGAGTGGTCCAGCACCTCTTCGCGCGTCAGCCCCAGCACCGCCCAGGCGGCGCGGTTGGCCCACAGCACGGTGGATGTCTCCGGGTCCAGCAGGTAGACGGCGTCCGCCATCTGGTCGAAGAGCGCGGCGGCCGCGGGAACGGGTGGCGTCATCGAACGGTGCAGCGGCAACAGGCAGGTGGCGCCCCGGGCAAGCCCTATTTGACCAGGCGGTTCAGCCGCTCGGCATCGAAGGTCTCGGTGGTATGGGCATCCTGCGGCACGCAGTCGTCGACCGGTAGTTCCCGCGCCCGCGCCGAGAGCTTTTCGATGGCCTGCCAGAGCAGGGCGATCTGGTGCTCGTGGCCCGATGCATTGTCGATCAGGCCCTTCATGGCCAACGACACCGGGTCATCACCTTGCGTCACACCATAGGCCGAGAAGCCCATCCTGGCTGCGGCCGCCTCGCGCGCCGCTTCGGCGTCCTGCTGGATGATGCGGGCCGGGTTGCCTACGGCAGTGGTGCCTGGGGGCACCGGCTTGACGACCACCGCATTGCTGCCGATGCGCGCGCCGTCGCCGACCGTGAAGCCGCCCAGCACCTGCGAGTTGGCGCCGACGATGACGCCGCGGCCCAGCGTGGGGTGGCGCTTGGCCCCCTTGGTCAGCGAGGTGCCGCCCAGCGTGACGCCCTGGTAGATGGTGCAACCATCCCCGATCTCGGCCGTTTCGCCCACCACCACGCCCATGCCGTGGTCGATGAAGACGCGCCGGCCGATGGTGGCCCCCGGGTGGATCTCGATACCGGTCAGGAAGCGAGCGAGGTGCGAGGTCATGCGCGCCAGCCAGCGCCAGCCGCGTTGCCAGAACCAGTGGGCACGGCGGTGCAGCACCAGCGCGTGCAGGCCGGGATAACAGGTCAGCACCTCCCAGGCCGAACGCGCCGCGGGGTCGCGTTCCAGGATGCAGGCAATGTCCTCGTGCAGGCGTTGAAACATGGTTGGGGCTCCGGGCCGGCAGTGTAGCCACAGCCTGTCAGTCGCGCTGCGGGCGTGGCGAAGCGGCGGCGCGGGCCACGCCGCGCAGGATGTGCACCTCTTGCTGCGTGAGCTGCGCCCGGTTCAGCAACTGGTTCAGGCGCGGCAAGAGCTTGCGCGGCGCCTGCGGATCCAGGAAGCCGATCTGCACCAGGGTCTGCTCCCAGTGCTGCAGCAGGCCGGCCAGCGCCGTGGCGTCGGCCAGTTCGGCCGGCGCCGTGCGCGGCGTGACGCGAAAGCCGCCCAGGGCCTGGCGCCAGTCGTAGGCCAGCAGCTGCACCGCCTGCGCCAGGTTCAGCGAGCCATAGTCGGGGTGGGTGGGAACCGACAGGCAGGCATGGCAGCGGTAGACGTCGTCGTTGGCCAGGCCGGTGCGTTCGGGGCCGAACACCAGGCCCACGACGTGGCCCGTGCCGGCCAGGTGGGCGAAGTGTTCGCGCGGCGTCCAGGTGGGTGGCCCGAAGTCGCGCGGCGTCATCGCGGTGGCGCAGGCCCAGGTCACACCCTCCAGCGCGTCCAGCAGCGTGGGCACGACGCGTGCCCGCAGCAGGATGTCGGTGGCGCCGCTGGCCATGGCCAGCGTTTCCTCGCGGTTGAGCACATCGGGCCACCGCGGCCGCACCAGCACCAGGTCGGAAAAGCCCATCACCTTCATCGCCCGCGCCGCCGCACCGACGTTGCCGGCATGGCTGGGCTGCACCAGGACGAAGCGCGTCGGATCCGGGGCCGGGCTGGGCTTGCGTACGGCAGGCTCGGACATGGGTGGATTGTCGGGCCAAGCGCCGGCCAGCAGCGCCCCGCCGCAGCGGGCAACCTGCCTGCTCAAGCGAGCTGGAAGCGCCCCACCTCCCGCGCCAGCTTGTCGGCCTGGTCGCGCATGGCGGCGGCAGCGGCGGCCGTCTGCTCGACCAGGGCGGCGTTCTGCTGGGTGAGTTCGTCCAGGTCGTGCACGGCAAGGCCGATCTGGTGGATGCCTTCGCTCTCTTCGCGCGACCCCTGCGAGACCACGCCCAGCAATTCGTCGACATGGTGGGAGGTCTCGACGATGGCGTCGATGATGGTGCCCGCCCGGCGCACGATGCCGGTGCCGGCCTCGACCTGCTGCACGCTGTTGCCGATGAGCGTCTTGATCTCGCGTGCTGCCGCGGCGCTGCGCTGGGCCAGAGAGCGCACCTCGCTGGCCACCACCGCGAACCCGCGGCCCTGCTCGCCGGCGCGTGCGGCCTCCACCGCCGCGTTGAGAGCCAGGATGTTGGTCTGGAAGGCGATGCCGTCGATGGTGCCGATGATCTCGGCGATGCGTGCCGACGACCCCCGTATGCCTTCCATGGTCTGCACGACTTCGGCCATCACCTGCCCCCCCTGGCTGGCCGATTGGGCGTTGCTCTGCGCGGTGCGGGATGCGTCGTCGATGCTGGCCGTGGTCTGGTTGGCCGTGGCCGTCATCACCTGCATCGCCGCCGCCGACTGCTGCAGGTTGGCCGCGGCCTTTTCGGTGCGGGTGGAAAGGTCCATCGAACCCGAGGCGACTTCGCTGCTGGACATGACGATGCCGTCGCTGGCTTCCCGCACGCGCTGCACCATGCTGCGCAACGAAGCCTGCATCTCGCGCAGGTCCGCCATCAGTTCGGCTGCTTCGTCGCTGCCACGCGGGACGGGCTCGCGGCGCAGGTCGCCCTGGGCCATCGCCCGCAGGCACAGGCGGCTTTCGCCCAGGCCCGCCGTCAGCGCATGGTGGAAGGATACGAACAGGTAGGCCCCCGCCAGCAGCGCCAGCCCGATGCCCGCGAAGACCCAGGCCAGGCCACCGGACAGGTCGCGCCAGATCTGCAGGTACAGGGCGTCCATGTAGATGCCCGAGCCTATGACCCAGCCCCAGGGTTCGAAGCCCTGGACGTAGGAAACCTTGTCCACCGGCTGGTCACTGCCCGGCTTGGGCCACTGGTAGTCGACAAAGCCCTTGCCCTGCCGGCGCACGGTGTCCACGAAAGCCACGAAGAGGCGCTTGCCGTTCGGATCCTTGTAGTCGCCGAGATCCTTGCCGTCGAGTTCGGGCTTGGTGGGGTGCATCACCATGCGCGGCTGCATGTCGTTGATCCAGAAGTACTCCGCACCGCTGTAGCGCAGGCCCGCCAGCGCGCGCATGGCCAGCGCCTGCGCCTGTTCGCGCGGCAGCTTGGCCGAGGCTTCCTGCGCATGCGCCCAGCGCACCACGCCACTGGCCACCTCCACGACCTGGCGCGTGGCTTCGCGACGCTGCTGCACGATCTGGTCGACCTGGCCCTTCACCAGGATCCCCATCAGCGCCAGCATGGGCAGCACGACGGCCAGCGAGACCACCACCGCCTTGGCCGTGAAATGCAGGCGTCGCATCCAGCGCACGCCCGGGCCCCACAGGCCCAGTGGCTCGGCGGCGGCCCCGGCCCGCGCGGTACCGGGCTCGATGAGCGGTTTCGATGGGCTCATGACGTGGGTTCCTCCGGTGCAAATGACAACGCACCCCGGTTTCAGGGGCTGATGGCCGCCGGGCGATGTCAGGCTTTCGGCACACCTGGGCCCGACTTGAGTTCAGGTGAGCCTCTGCGCCGCCAGCGCCCGCGACGCGACCGGTAAGATGCGGGTTTGTCCGCATTCGCTGCGGCACTGCTCTTTACCGCCACGTCGCACCCAACTCCAGGCCGCCCATGTCGCAAGCCCTACATCCCATGCTCAACATCGCCATCAAGGCGGCACGTTCGGCGGGGGCCATCATCAACCGGGCGGCGCTGGACCTGGAGGTGCTGAAGGTCGGCACCAAGGGTCCCAACGACTATGTGTCCGAGGTGGACCGCGCGGCCGAGGACATCATCATCCAGACGCTGCTGGAAGCCTACCCCGGCCACGGCATCCTGGCCGAGGAGTCGGGCCGCGCACAGGGTGCGAAGAACAGCGAATACGTCTGGATCATCGACCCGCTGGACGGCACCACCAATTTCCTGCACGGCTTCCCGGTCTACGCGGTGTCCATCGCACTGGCCCACCGTGGGCAGGTGCAGCAGGCCGTGGTCTACGACCCTACGCGCAACGACCTGTTCTTTGCCAGCAAGGGACGCGGCGCCTTCTGCAACGACCGGCGTCTGCGCGTGAGCAAGCGCACGCGCATCGGCGACGCCCTGATCGGCACCGGCTTCCCCTTCCGCAAGGGCGACAACTTCAAGCGCTACATGAAGATGTTCGAGGAGGTGATGCAAAGCTGCGTCGGCCTGCGCCGCCCGGGCGCCGCCGCGCTGGACCTGTGCTACGTGGCGGCTGGCTGCTACGACGGCTTCTTCGAGACCGGCCTGAACCCCTGGGACGTCGCGGCGGGCTCGCTGATCATCACCGAGGCCGGCGGGCTGATCGGCAACTTCACGGGCGAGAGCGACTATCTGTACCAGCGCGAAGTCGTGGCCGGCAACCCCAAGGTCTACGGGCAACTCGTGCAGATCCTGGCGCCCTACACGCGCGTCATCAAGGAGGAACCCAAGGAAGACACCATTCCGGCCCGACCCGACGCCACGGCGGCCTTTGTCGAAGCTGCGACCGAGGCCGTCGTACCGGCCAGGAAGGCCGCCGTGCGCGTGCGCCGGGCCGCGACGCCCGAAGGCGACGATCACCCGGGCTAGGAGCAACGGCCAACGCGCCTTCTTCGCCTTTTGCGATCGGCTTGCACGGTTCGGCCGGCGAGCGCAGGCCCATGTCGCCGCAGCGGGGACTAGAGTGTGCCCATGCGGGCCGCCCCCCACCCGATGAGCCGTGTCCTTCTGCAATGCCTTGCGTGGACAGCGCTGTTGCTGGCCGTCGCGGCCAGCGCGATTGCCGCATCGCCGGACGAAGGCCTTCTGGCCGAGGTAATGGCCGCGCGCATGGACAGCGGGATGAACCCCCGCCGCGGGCTGGCAACCCTGCGCGCGTTGCGCGAGCGCACTTCGTCAAGCCTGCAGGTGCGCCTGGCCGTCGACGAGGCCGCGTGCCGCGTGCTGACCGACATCGACGCCTCGGCGGCCCTGGCCGTGGCCGATGCCGGGCTGGCCCTGGCAGGGCCGGACCCTGAGTCTGCCGCACGCGTGGCGTGGTTGCGGCTGCGCGCTTGCCGGGCGGGCATGCTGGTCGAAACCGGCCAGGTGAAGCTGGCTCTTGCCGAGTTCGAGGCCCTGCTGGACCCGAACCGCGCGCCCTCGGACATCGGCACTCGTGCCTTGGCCATGCTGGAGCGCGGGGTACATCGTTCGCGCAGCGGCCACTGGGACCAGGCCCAGACGGACCTGCTGACGGCATGTGCGCAACTCAAGAGCGAAGGCCCGGCGCGTGACCACGAACTGTGCCTGGGCCACCTGGCCAACCACTACCAGCGTGTGGGCGACGTGGACGAAGCGCTGCGCATCCTGCAGACGCTGAAAGCCGCCGCGCAGGAACGAGGCGCGCATTTCGACCGCGCCGTCTATGGCTTCGGCATCGGTCAGGCGCAACAGGCGTTGCAACAGTGGACCGATGCGCTGAGCAGCTTCGAACAGGCCGCCGACGACAGCCGGCGCCTGGGCGACGGGACAGGCCTGGCCTACGCCGAACGCGGGATGGCCGGCTCGCAACTCAGACTGAACCGCCCACGGGAGGCTCTGGCCCACAGCGAACGCGCGTTGCTGCACTTGAGCAGAGCGGCCGACGCGCGTCAGTACGAGTCCATCGTCATCTCCCGCGCCGAGGCCCTGGCCGCGCTGGGCCGCGCGGCCGAGGCGAATGCCGCGCTGGAAGGCATCGAAGGCTCGGTACGCCAACGCGGTGAACAGCCCAGTCTGGCGGACCTGCTGAGCGTTCGCGCCAGCGCGTTGAGCCAGCTCGGCCGCTGGCGTGAGGCCTACCAGGCACTGACCGAGGCCCACACCCTGCAGGACAGGCTGCAGGGCCAGCGTCTCTCGCAACAGTCGGCGCGGCTGCGCATGCAGTTCAATCGCCTGCGCGACGCCGAGGACCTGTCGACCCTGCGCCAGCTCAACGAACAGGGGCAGCGCCTGCGGCAGACCCAGGCCGTGGCGCTGGTCTTGTTCGTGGTGCTGCTGCTGGCCGTGCTCGGCGTGGCGGTGCGCAAGTTCCGCCAGGCCGGCCACCTGCAGAGCCTGGCCTCGACCGACGAACTCACGGGGCTGGCCAACCGGCGCGCGCTGATGGCCTTTGCCGACGACGCGGTGGTGCACTGCCGCCGGGACGCGCGACCGCTGGCGTTGTTGATGATCGACATCGACCACTTCAAGCTCATCAACGACCGGCACGGCCATCCGGTAGGCGACCAGGTGCTGCGCCAGGTGGCCGGCGTGCTGACCTCGGCGCTGCGCGGCCGGGGGGACCACCTCGGCCGCCTGGGTGGCGAGGAGTTCGTTGCCGTGCTGCCCGGCGCCGGCTTGGGTGACGCGCAACAGGTTGCCGAGCGCATGCGCCGTGCCATCGAAGCCACGGTCCAGACAGTCCCGGGTGAACCCCTGCGCTACACGGTCAGCATCGGCGTGGCCTGCGCGCGCGCAGGCGAGAGCACCGGCGAACTGCTGGCCCGCGCCGATGCGGCGCTGTACCGGGCCAAGAACCACGGACGCAATGCCGTGGTCATGGACGACGGAGGCGGCGCGCCAACCAGTGCGGCCTGAGCGCCGCCACACGCCGAGGTTGGTTGCTACTTGCCGCCGCGCAGCTTGGCCAACGCCGCCTGCGTCTCGGTCCACAGGTCCATGCCCACGTTAGCGGCGATGCTTGCGTTCACGCGTGTGAGCTTGTCGCGCATGCGCGCCACCTCAGCCGGCGACACTTCGTTGATCTGCATGCCCTTGGCCTTCAGGTCGGCCAACGCCCGGCCGGCTTCTTCCCGCGTGTCCTTGCGTTCGAAGTCACGGCTGGCCTTGGCAGCGTCCATCAGCACCTTCTGCTCGGCCGGGCTGAGCGTGTCCCACCACTTCTTGCTGACCGTGACGATCCACGGCGCGTAGACGTGGTTGGTCACGCTGAGGTACTTCTGCACCTCGTAGAACTTGCTGGACAGGATGGTGTTGTAGGGGTTCTCCTGGCCGTCCACCGTCTTGGTTTCCAGCGCGCTGAAGAGTTCGGAGAAGGGCAGCGGGATGGCGTTGGCCCCCAGCAGCTTGAAGCTGTCCAGGTAGACGTTGTTCTGCATCACGCGCAGCTTGACGTCGCCCAGGTCCTCCAGCCTGGTCACCGGGCGCTTGCTGTTGGTCAGGTTGCGGAAGCCGTTCTCCCAGTAGACCAGGCCGACCAGGCCCTTGTCCTTGAGCTTGTCCATCACCTTCTGGCCGATCGGGCCGTCCAGCAGCGCGTCGGCTTCCTTGACGTTGTTGATCAGGAAGGGCGTGTCCCACAGCGCCATTTCCTTGGTGATGCCCACCAGCGTGGCGGTGGAGCCGACCATCATTTCCTGCGCGCCGCCGATCAGCGCCTGCTGCATCTGCACGTCCGGGCCCAGCGCGGCGGCGCCGATGGCGCGCACCTTCATCTTGCCGCCGGAGGCCTTTTCGACCTGTTCGGCAAACAGGCGCACGGCGCGGCCCTGGTTGCTCTGTTCGTTCAGGCCGTAGCCGAAGCGGATCAGGCGCGGCTTGATGTCCTGCGCCAGGCTGGCCAGGGGCAGCGCCAGTAGCGTGGCGGCGACGGCACTGGCGACGAGGGTGCGACGGGTGGTTTTCATGGTTTCTCCAGAGCAGGGAAGTTGGGGGAGGAAAGGCAGCCGGAATCAGCGCATCCACGCCACCGGCGCGGTGACGATCTGCGGGAACAGGACGAACAGGGCCAGGATCAGCGTGTAGACGAGCAGGAAGGGGTTGACACCCTTGATGACGCCTGCGAGCGGCAGGCGGCCCACGCCTGCCACCACGTTCAGCACGGTGCCCACCGGTGGCGTGATCAGCCCGATGGCGCCGTTGAGCACGAACATGAGTCCGAAGTAGACCGGGTCGATGCCGGCCTTCACCGCGATGGGCAGCATCACCGGTGCGAAGATCAGGATGGTGGGGGTGAGGTCCAGCGCGGTGCCGATCAGCACCAGCGCCACCATCATCACCGCCATCAGCAGGCGCGGGTTGTCCACCAGCGGGCCCAGCCAGCCGGTCAGCACGCTGGGCAGGTCGGCCAGCGTGATCATGTAGCTGGCCACCTGCGCGCCGGCGCACAGGAACATCACGATGGCGGTGGTCCTGGCCGCACGCACCAGCACGCCGCGGATCTCGGCGAGCTTCATCTCGCGGTGCACCCACAAGGCGACGACCAGCGCGTAGAAGGCGGCCACGACGGCGGCTTCGGTGGGCGTGAAGACGCCGGTCTTCATGCCGCCGATGATGATGACGGGCATCAGCAGCGCCCAGAAGGCCTTGGACGTGGCCTTCAGACGCAAGGCCATCGGCAGCGGCTCGCCCCGGGGCAGCTCGATGCGGCGCAGCACCCATTTCCAGGCCACGATCAGCCCTGCACCCATCACCAGCCCCGGCACGATGCCCGAGACGAACAGCGCCGAGATCGAGGTGTTGGTGGTGACGCCGTAGATCACGAAGGGCATCGACGGCGGGATGATGGGCGCGATGATGCCGCCGCTGGCCAGCAGGCCGGCCGAGGTGTTCATCGGATAGCCCTGCTGGCGCATCATGGGCAGCAGGATGGTGGCCAGCGCCGCGGTGTCGGCCAGGGCCGAGCCGCTCATGCTGGCCATCAGCACTGCCGCGCCGATGGCCACATAGCCCAGGCCGCCGCGGATGTGGCCCACCCAGGCCTGCGCCATGTCGATGATGCGGCGGCTGATGCCGCCGCTGTTCATCAGCTCGCCGGCCAGGATGAAGAAGGGCACGGCCAGCAGCGGGAAGCTGTCCACACCGGCCACCAGGTTCTGGGCCAGCAACTGCGTGTCCCAGAAGCCCAGCACCCAGGCCATGCCGGCGCCGGTCAGGACCAGGGCCAGCGCCATGTTCATGCCGATGCCCATCAGCACCAGCATGCCCAGAGAGAAGACGACGAAGGCCTGGGCTTCGGGGCTCATCATCATCGATCACTCCACCTCGGCACCATGGCCCAGGCTCAGCGCCTGGCCACGCAGGATCTCGACGATCACCATCGCGCCGATGGCCAGCGCGCACAGCAGGGCCGGCAAGGGCAGCAGTGCGGTCGGGTAGCCCAGGACGACGGAATGGCTGTCCAGGCCCACCACCACCTGCTGCCAGGCACCCCAGGCCAGCAGGACGCAGGCCAGCAGCACCAGCAGGCGGATCAACAGACCCAACGCGGCAAACAGCCGGGGCCGCCCGCGGGCCATGCCGACCAGACTGGTGAACGCCATGTGCTCACCCGCCGGGTAGGCGGCGGTGGCGCCGATGAACACCATCCAGACGAAGAGCAGGCGCGAGAGCTCTTCGCTGGCCGCGATGCCGCTGCCAAAGCCGTAGCGCAGCACGACGTTGACGAACACCGCCACGGCCATCACGCCCAGGCAGATGGCCATCGCGGTCTCGATGAGGTGCCGCAGGCGGCCCTGGGGCGGCGCCGGATGCCCGGTGTTGTTCATGCGGCCTCCCGGGCCAGCAGCCAGGTGGCGGCCGCGGATTGCAGAAGCGGCAGCGCATCGCTGGCATCCAGCCGCAGCACGCCGGGCTCGCCCAGCGGCGGCTCCAGCGTGGCGAACTGGCTGTCCACCAGCGAAGCGCTGAAGAAGTGCGAGGAGCGTGAGGCCACACGTGCCAGGGCTTCGTCGCGCGAGATCTCCAGGTAGATGAAACGCAGCCCCGGCGCGGCCAGCCGCAGCCGCTCACGATAGGCGCGGCGCAGGGCCGAGCAGGTGAGAACCAGGCCTGCAGGCCGCGCACGCAGCTCGCTGGCCAGTTCGTCCAGCCAGCCGGCGCGGTCGGCGTCGGTCAGCGCAATGCCCTGGCGCATCTTGTCGCGGCTGGCGGCGCTGTGCCGGTCGTCGCCTTCCAGCAGACTCAGGTTGAGGCTCTGCGCCAGTGCAGCGCCGAGGCTGGACTTGCCGCAGCCCGCCACGCCCATGATCACCACCGAGTCCACCATGATTGGACAGCGCTATCCGGTCTGGTTCGAAACAAGGCCTGATGGCAAGCGCGCCTGCAGGCCTGACGATTTCTTGCTTGAGAACCGAGCTGCCAATGCCGGGGAGGGGACTGGCGATCCGATTCGGATAGCGCTATCCTACGTGGGTGAAACCTCTTCCATCTCCGTATTTACCCTAGTACCTTGAAGCACAGCCATCCCCGTGCATCGGGCCGCGTGACCCTGGCCGACGTGGCCAGGCTGGCCGGTGTCAGCCCGATCACCGTCTCGCGGGCCATCCGGGGCGAACGTGCGGTGGACGCCGAACTCGTGCAGCGCGTGAAGGCGGCCGCCCAGAAGCTGGGCTACGTGCCCGACCCAGCCGCGCGCGCGCTGGCTTCGCGCCGCGGCTCGCACGTGGCCGTGTTGATCCCGATGTTGTCGAACAACCTCTTCGTCGACGTGCTCGAAGCCGTGCAGCAGACGCTGCGGCCGCTGGGCTATCAGTCGCTGATCGGCATCACCCACTACGACGCGGCGGAGGAAGAGCAACTGCTGCGCGAACAGCTCCAGCACCGGCCGGCCGGCGTGCTACTGACGGGCCTGGATCGCAGTGAATCCACCCGTGCGCTGCTGCGCGCCAGCGGCGTGCCCTGTGTGCACATGATGGAAACGACGCAGGAACCCGGCGTCTACAGCGTGGGCCTTTCGCAGGCCGACGCGGCGGTGGCGATGGTGGAGCACCTGCTGGCGCGGGGCTACCGGCGCATCGCCTTTGCCGCCGCCCAGCTGGACCCGCGCACGCTGCAGCGGCTGCAGGGCTGGCGTCAGCGCACGCAGGCCGCCGGGCTGCACGATCCGACGCTGGAGTGGCTGAACCCGGCGCCTTCTTCGCTGGCGGTGGGCGGCCGCATGTTCGAGCAGATCCTCGGCCAGACACCGCCGGTGGATGCGATCTTCTTCTGCAACGACGACCTGGCGCAGGGCGCCCTGCTGGCGGCTGCGCGCCTGGGTGTGCGCGTGCCGCAGCGCTTGGCCGTGGCCGGCTTCAACGACCTGACGGGCAACGACCAGATGCAGCCGACGCTGACCACCGTGCGCACCCCCCGCGCGCAGATGGGTGCGGCCGCGGCGCGCATGCTGATCGAACTGATCCGCGGTGAAACACCCGCACCGGCCAGCATCGATCTGGGCTTCGAACTGGTGGTGCGCGGCAGCACCTGAGCAGCCCAGGCGTCGCCGCCGTCAGCGCCCCTGTCGACGCTGGCGCACGGCCAGCGCCAGCGCCTGCAGCAAGGGCGCGGTCTGCGCCCACGAGATGCACGCGTCGGTGATCGACACGCCAGGCCTGAGCGGTTGCCCCGGCGCCAGGTCCTGGCGCCCTTCTTCCAGATGGCTCTCGATCATCACGCCGGTGATGCGGCGCTCGCCGGCGGCCAGGCGACAGACGATGTCGCCGGTGACTTCGATCTGCCGCCGATGCTGCTTCTCGCTGTTGGCGTGCGAGACATCGATCATCACCTGCTCGCGCAGGCCCGCCGCGCGCAGCACGGCGCAGGCTGCATCGACATCGGCCGCGCTGTAATTGGGCTTCCTGCCACCGCGCAGGATGACGTGGCAATCGGCGTTGCCACGGGTCTCGAAGATGGCCGCCTGGCCCATCTTGGTCATGCCCATGAAGGCGTGCGGCGCGGCTGCTGCCAGGATGGCATCGGCCGCCACCTTGACGCCGCCTTCGGTGCCGTTCTTGAAGCCCACCGGGCAGCTCAGGCCCGAGGCCAGCTGGCGGTGGCTCTGGCTTTCCGTCGTGCGCGCGCCGATGGCGCCCCAGGCCACCAGATCGCTGATGAACTGCGGGCTGAGCAGGTCCAGGAACTCGGTGCCCACCGGCACGCCCATCTCGACGATGCGCAGCAACAGGCGGCGGGCGCTGTCCAGGCCCTCGTTGATGGCAAAGCTGCCGTCCAGGTGCGGATCGTTGATGTAGCCCTTCCAACCCACGGTCGTGCGCGGCTTCTCGAAGTACACGCGCATCACCACCAGCAGCGCATCGGCCAGGGGCTCGGCCGCCGCCTTCAGCCGCGCGGCGTAATCCAGCGCCTGCTGATGGTCGTGGATGGAACAGGGCCCCACCACCACCACCAGACGGTCGTCGTGGCCGTGCAGCACGCGGGCGATGGCCTCGCGGCTGCGTTCCACCAGGGCCAGCGTGGCCTCGGAGCCGGGCCACTTCTCCATCAGCAACGCCGGCGTGATCAGCGGGCGCACGGCATCGATGCGCGTGTCGTCGATGCGCGTGGTGTCGCGCGTGCGGGCGCGAACGCCGGTCTCGAGATCAGGGCGGGTGTTGTCGGTGTGGCTCATGGCCGACATTGTCCTCGTCAGCCGGCAGCCGCCAGCAAGGCACGCAATTCGGCCAGCCGGAACGGCTTGGCCAGCACACCGCCGGCACGCAAGCCCATCTGAGGGACCAGCGCGAGTGCGTCCTGCACGTCGGCCGGTGCCGCGCCACTGCAGATGATGACCTGCGCCCGGCACCGCGCGTCGGCCAGCGCCTGCAGCACCTGCGTCGGCGTGGTGTCCGGGATCCCCAGGTCCAGCACGACATGAGTGGGCGGCCAGGCCATCAGGGCCTCGACGAAACTCGCCAGATCCTCGCAGCACCGCGCCTCGAAGCCCGCTGCCTGCGCCGCCATCACCAGGATCTGCCCGACCGTCGCTTCGTCATCCAGGACCAGCAATCGCCCCTGTGCCATCCAGCTCCCCATGCGTCGGTCACTGCGCCTATGATGGGCCGGCGGCCCAAGGTTGCGGCAGGGCCGCATCGTAGCGACCCGCTGGGTGCCTGCGCTGAAGGATGATCGCCGAGATGAGCATTCGCAGCCGCTTGCTGCTGATCGTGCTGCTGGCCACCGCGTTTCCGGTGCTCCTGGTGCTGGCGCGCTTCCTGCAGGAGCGTGATGCGGCGATGGCCAGCGATACGGCAAGCCTGGCGGCCGTGGCGCACAGCCGCGCGACGCTGCTCAACGAGAAGATCCAGGCCACGGCACAGCTGCTGTACGGCCTGGCGCGGGCGCGCGACCTGGCCACCGAAGACCGCGCCGCCTGCTCCCGGTTTCTCTCCGACGTGCGCGAAGCCTACCCGCAGTTCACCGGCATTCTCACGGTGCGGCCGGACGGCCGCCTGTTCTGCGATTCGCTGCGCAGCGGCCGCGAGCTGGACCTGCGTGACCGCGCCTACTTCAAGGCGGCCCTGACATCACGTGATGCCATCACGCTGGAGCCCGCGTTCGGCCGCCTCACGGGCCAGGCGGTGATGCAGGTGGCCTATCCGGTGCGCTCCGCGTCCGGCGAACTTCAGTTCGTGCTGCTGGCCTCGCTGCGCCTGGCACCACTGGTCCAGCTGGAACAGGGCCTGGGCACCCCCGGCGCCCGGCTGCTGCTGGTGGACCACCAGGGCCTGCTGCTGGCCGCGACGCCCGAGGGCAGCGCGGGCCCCA
>DAORNK010000059.1:0-8622 GCA_035440985.1 Rubrivivax sp.
GGTCCCGGGGTCGGCCAGCAGGGCCGCGAACTCGCGCTGCACCGTCTCCACGAAGGCCTGGCCTTCGGCCTTGACCAGGATCTTGATGCGCGACTTGTACTGGTTGTCGCGCCGGCCGAACAGGTTGTAGGCGCGCACGACCGCTTCGAGATAGACGAGGATCTGCTGCCAGGGCACCCAGGCCTGGAACTCCGTGGCGACGATCGGCGTGCGGCCCATGCCGCCGCCCACCGCCACCCGGAAGCCCACTTCGCCTTGTGCGTTGCGCCGCAGCTTGAGGCCGATGTCGTGCCAGTCGGTCGCGGCACGGTCTTCCGCCGCGCCGGTGATGGCGATCTTGAACTTGCGTGGCAGGAACGCGAACTCGGGGTGCAGCGTGCTCCATTGGCGCAGCAGCTCGGCGTAGGGGCGCGGGTCCACGGTTTCGTCGGGTGCGATGCCCGCCAGCGCGTCGGTGGTGATGTTGCGTATGCAGTTGCCGCTGGTCTGGATGCCGTGCATGTCCACCTCGGCCAGCAGGTCCATCACATCTGCGCTGTGCGTCAGCGGGATCCAGTTGAATTGCAGGTTCTGCCGTGTGCTGAAGTGGCCGAAACCGCCGTGCTCGGTGGGTCGGCCGGCGTCCTGCAGATCGTGTTCACGGGCGATGCGCGCCAGCTGGCGCAACTGGCGGCTGCTCAGCTCGCCATAGGGCACCGCCACGCGCAGCATGGGCGCGTGGCGCTGCACGTACCAGCCGTTCTGCAGGCGCAGCGGGCGGAAATCCTCGTCGGCCAGTTCGCCGCGCAGGTGGCGGGCCAGCTGGTCGCGGTACTGGGCTGCGCGCTGGCGCAGGAACTGGCGGTCGAAGTCGGTGTAGTGGTACATGGCGCCGAAACCTGGTTGTGTGGCGTCTGGGTCAGGCCAGCGCCTGCCACAGGTTGAAAAGGCTGATGCTCACGATCACCGATCCCACCAGCACGAGCAGGATTCGGGTGTGCAGGCGCCGGGTCAGAAGGGCCGCCAGCGGCGCGGCGAACAGGCCGCCTACCACCAGGCCGGCCACGGTGGACCAGGGCGTGCCGTCCACCAGCAGCGTGAACAGCCCGGCACTGACGAAGGTGAGGAAGAACTCCGCCAGGTTGACCGAGCCGATCGTGGTGCGCGGATCCTGGCCCGTGCCGACCAGCGTCGTCGTGACCACCGGGCCCCATCCACCGCCGCCCACCGCGTCGACGAAGCCGCCGAGCAGGCCCAGTCTGGCCACATGGCGTGGCTCCTGCCTTGAGCGCTGGCGGTGGCGGTAGGCCTTGCCGAGCACGTACAGGCCCATCACCAGCAGGTAGGCAGACACGAAGGGCTTGATCGTGCTGCCGTCGATGCTGGTCACCAGCCAGGCACCCATGACGGCTCCGGCCGCGCCCGGCAGCAGCAGGCGCAGGAAGAGGTGGCGGTTGACGTTGCCGAGCTTGATGTGGGAGATGCCCGAAACGCCCGTCGTGAAGACTTCGGCGATGTGGACGCTGGCGCTGGCGACCGCCGGGCTCGACCCGGTGGCCAGCAGGAACGACGTGGACGTGATGCCATAGGCCATGCCCAGTGCGCCATCCACCGTCTGGGCCAGCAAGCCCACGGCGACAGCCCACCAGAACGCATCGCTGTGCAGCGCGCCGCGCGCCAGGGTCAGGCTGTCCGGACGTTGCAGCAGCTGGGTGCCCAACCAGGCGATGACGCCTGCCATCAGCAGCAGGACAGACCACATCGCCACGCGCAGCACCGGGTGGCCGGCAGCGCTGGCGACGTCCCGTTCGATCGGGGGCAGCCCCAGCGCCTGATGTTCGGCGTTGAGCGGGCTGTCGGTGTAGTCGAGATCGCGCAGCTTCATGGCGAGGGGTTCGGATGGTGCGTTGCAGCACACCTGGTGGCGGACCGCACTCTAGGTGGCGCTTGTTATTTCCGGAAATATCAAGAAGTGGTTTGTTTACTCCTATGGTGTATATGAAGGCATCCATCGGCGAAGCCGCTGCCTACAATCGCAGAATGCAGCGACGGCAAGTTCTGAGCACGGCAGCCTTGTTGCTGATGGGTTGCCAAAGTCCCCCCAGGGCACCCCCGGCTGCCTCCGCGCCCCAGGCTCCCGTGCCGGCAGCGCAGCCGCCCGGCGTGGTCCCGGCGCCCAGGCGCCCCCCCAAGCTCGGACTGGTGCTGGGTGGTGGCGCGGCCCGGGGCTTTGCCCACATCGGCGTGATCCAGGTGCTCGAAGATGCCGGCATCAAGCCGGATCTGGTCGTCGGCACCTCGGCGGGCAGCCTGGTGGCGGCGTTGTACGCATCGGGAAAGAACGGCGCCGAACTGGAAACCATCGCCTTGACGCTGGATGAGGGAGCGATCACCGACTGGTCGTTTCCCAGCCGCGGCGTGATCCGCGGCGAAGCACTGGCGCGCTTCGTGCGGCTGCACACCGGCAATCTGCCCATCGAGCGCCTGGCCCGGCCGCTGGGCGTTGTGGCCACCGAACTCGACAGCGGCGTGGGCGTTCTCTTTCAGCGGGGGGACACCGGCACCGCCGTGCGCGCCTCCAGCGCAGTGCCCGCGGTGTTCCAGCCGGTCACGATCGGCGGGCGGGAGTTCGTCGACGGGGGGCTGGTCTCACCGGTGCCGGTTCGCTATGCGCGGCAGATGGGCGCCGAGCTCGTGCTGGCGGTGGATATCTCCAGCCCGCCCGAAGGCAATGCCACCGGCGACACGATGAAGTTGCTGCTGCAGACCTTTGCCATCATGGGCCGCAGCATCAACCAGTTCGAACTGCGACAGGCGGACGTGGTGCTGCGCCCGACACTGACCGGCCTGACGAGTGCGGATTTCACTTCGCGCGTGCGCGCCATCCGGGCCGGGCGGGAGGCGGCGACGGCTATGCTGCCGGACATCCGGGCACGTTTGGCGGAGATGACGCGCTGAACGGTGCTACCTGCGCCACCGGAAAGAAAAACGGCCCGGTCTTTGGACCGGGCCGGAAGAGCACCACCATGGTGCCGAGGAGGAACCTTCCACACGAGAGACCCGGAGATCGGAACCCGGGCTTCCAGTAGAGAAGGTCTGCCGCAAAAAGTTCAGGCCGGACGAACCGGCCTGAAGAGTCAGCTGGCCGGCGCAAGGCGCCGGCTCATGCTTGGCGCAGGTTTCAGGCGCGCTTGCCCTTGGAGGTCGCCTGCTTGGTCGCGGCGACGGCGGTGTTGGTCATCGCGGTGAAGTTGGCTTCGGCAACCTCGCTGGCCTGCTTGGCGGCCTTGTGCACGCTTTCGTAGGCGTTGTTGGCAGCCGCGACGGCCGACTTCACCAGCGCGACGGCGCTCTCGGTGCCGGCCGGGGCGTTCTTGACGGCGTTGTCGACCAGGGCCATCACCTTCTTCTGGCTTTCGGCCATGCCGGCCTCGGCGGCCTTGGTGACCTCGGCATTCGCGCCGGCCATGATGTCGTACAGGTGGCGGCTGTAGGCAGCGGCCTTCTCGGCGGCCGGCTGCAGCAGACTGGCTTGCAGAGCCAGCAGCTCTTGCGCGTCCTTGACCGACAGGCTGGCCTGGGCGGTCTGGGCGACTTCGGCCAGCGTGGTCTTGGCGACTTGCAGGTTCAGTTCGACCAGCTTTTCCACGCCTTCGAAGGCCTTGTTGGTCAGACCGAACAGGGTTTCGAGGTTGGCCTTCTGGGCGGCGGTGATTTGTTCAGGGGTGAAGGGGGTCATCGTGGAACTCCAGGGTTGCGTGAGGTGGCGGAAGAACCGTGCCGCGCTGCTGCCGAATTCAATTGCTGCGCTGCAACATGGAACGAAGTATAGGGGTTCCCCGGTCGGACGCAAGCGGTTTTTGCTGCGCTGCAACATTCTAGGGATGATTTCCTAGAATCCGGCGGTGCGCGCCTTCCACGCCGATTCCTTCGTCCTGCCTCTGCCGCCAGGCCACAGCTTTCCGATGTCCAAGTACCGGCTGCTGCGTGAAGCGGTGGGCTTGCGGATGCCCGCACTGCGGGTGCTGGAAGCGGAGCCCGCCTCCGAAGGCGAGCTGGCCCTGGCCCATGACCCGGACTGGATCAACGCCGTTCTCATGGGCCGCACGACGGCCGCCCAGCAGCGCGAGATCGGCTTTCCGTGGAGTGAACGCATGGTGGAGCGCGCGCGCCGTTCGGTTGGCGCCACGATCCAGGCTGCTCGCGCGGCCTTGCTGGATGGCGAAGGCGTGGCAGCCAACCTGGCGGGCGGCACGCACCACGGCTTTGCCCACAAGGGTTCAGGCTACTGCGTGTTCAACGATGTGGCGGTGGCCGCGCGCCTGATGCAGGCCGAGTGGCATCGCCGGCAGCGTCGCCTGCTGCGGGTGCTGGTGGTGGATCTGGACGTGCACCAGGGCAACGGCACGGCGGCAATCTTTCGTGACGACGCCAGCGTGTTCACCTTCTCGATGCACGGCGGGCGCAACTTTCCCTTTCGCAAGGAGGCGAGTGATCTGGACGTGGACCTGCCCGATGGCTGCACCGACGCGCCCTACCTGCAGGCGCTGGACGAGGCGCTGGACCAGGTCTGGCAGCGCCACCCGGCCGGACAGCAGCCGGGCCTGGCCTTCTACCTGGCCGGTGCCGATCCCCATGAAGGTGACCGCCTGGGCCGGCTCCGGCTCACGAACGCAGGCCTGGCCGAACGCGATCGGCGCGTGCTTGATGCGCTGCGCGAGCGGCGCATTCCAGTGGCGGTGGTGATGGCCGGTGGCTACGGCCGCGATATCGACACCACGGTGGCGGTGCATCTGCGCACCCTGCAGGAAGCCCATGGTTCCTGGCGGGCCTGGACGACCGTGCCCAGGCTGCAAGAATGCGCACCATGAGCGAACGTCCCCAAGCCCTGCCGCGGGCGCGTTTCCCGCACTTCGAGACCATCGACACGCGCTGGATGGACAACGATGTGTACGGCCATCTCAACAACGTCGTTCACTACAGCCTGTTCGACACCGCCGTCAACCGCTACCTGATCGAAGCCGGGGCGCTGGACATCCACCACGGCCAGGTGATCGGCCTGGTGGTGCACACCCAGTGCCATTACTTCGAGAGCCTGGCCTTTCCCGACCGGGTTCAAGCCGGTCTGCACGTGGCGCACCAGGGCCGCAGCAGCGTGCGCTACGAGATCGGCCTGTTTGCCGGAGACGCGCCGCTTTGCGCGGCGCTGGGCCAGTTCACCCATGTCTACGTGGACCGCGGCACGCGCCGGCCCGTCGATCTGCCGCCGGCCCTGCAGGCGGCCCTGCAAGTCCTGCGCATCGCTGCCTGAACCCGAACCCGCCATGACCATCGATCCCCAGAGCATTGCCGCCGTGGAAGCGGCCATCACCTCGCGCCGTTCCGTGCGCGCCTACCTGCCCACGGCCGTGCCGCGCCAGACGCTGGAGCGCCTGTTGCAGGTTGCGGCGCGCGCGCCCTCGGGCACCAACACGCAGCCCTGGCGTGTGTACGTGCTGACCGGTGCGGCCAAGCTGGCCCTGTCGCATGACATCCGCGCGGCCTTCGACGATCCCCAGGAACGCGCCCGGCACACCGAGGAATACGCCTACTACCCCCTGGAGTGGCGAAGCCCCTACGTGGACCGGCGTCGCAAGCTGGGCTGGGATCTGTACGCCTTGCTGGGCATCGGCAAGGCCGACAAGCAGCGCATGCACGAGCAGCATGCGCGCAACTACGACTTCTTCGGTGCGCCCGTGGGAATGATCTTCACCATCGACCGGGTGATGCAGCAGGGCAGCTGGCTGGACTACGGCACCTTCCTGCAGAACCTGATGGTGGCTGCGCGCGCGCAGGGGCTGGACACCTGTCCGCAGGCGGCCTTTACGCAGTTCCACCGCATCATCGCGCGCCACCTGCAATTGCCCGACAACGAGATGGTGGTGTGCGGCATGTCGCTGGGCCACGCCGACCCGGATGCGCCGGAAAACGCGCTGGTCACCGAACGCGAACCCGTGGCGGGCTTTGCACGCTTTCTGGAGCAGGCACCCAGGCTTCAGACGTAATACATCAGCAGGAAGCCCAGCAGCAGCACCAGAACCCAGCCGGCCATGGTGCTGACCGACCAGGTGCGCGCCATCCGGCTGTCGGCGCCGTAGCGGCGTTCGGTGCGACGCCAGGCTTGCCCCAGCGCGGTACCGGCGCCGCGGCCCAGGCCCTTGCGCAGCACGGCCAGCCCGCGCGCGCCCAAGGCCACCAGCGCCGGTCCTGCACGGCGCCACAACCAGTCGGTGTCCAGCGTGATCGTCTGCGTGCGCTTGAGCCACGGCAACATCACGAAGAAGGCCAGGCCCGAGAACAACAGCAACTGCAGTTGCGTGAGCACATGCGCCGCGGTGTAGGGAACGTAGTCCACGGCATAGGGCAGCAGCGCATACAGCGGTTCAGTCCACACACCCAGGGCGATGCACAGGAAGGCCAGCGCCACCATGGCCCAGCGCATGGTCGCCGGGGGTTCGGCGGGTCGCAGGCCCGAGTCCTTCTGGAAGAACACGAACCACGGGAACTTGATGCCGGCGTGCAGGAACACGCCGGCCGAGGCGGCGGTGAGCAGCAGCCACACCGTCTGCAGATGACCGTCGGCCGCGGCCTGGGTGACCATGGACTTGGACACGAAGCCCGAGGTGAGCGGAAATGATGAGATGGCCAGCGCCCCGATGCTGCCGCACACGGTGGTCAGCGGCATGCTGTGGAACAGGCCACCGAGCTCGGAACACTTGCGTCGGCCCGTCATCAGCAGCACGGAGCCGGCCGACATCAGCAGCAGCGCCTTGTAGATGATGTGGGTGAAGGCGTGCGCGGCGGCACCGTTGAGCGCCATCTCGGTGCCGATGCCGATGCCGGCGATCATGAAGCCCACCTGGTTGACGATCGAGTAGGCCAGGATGCGCCGCATGTCGTTTTCCAGCAGCGCATAGACGATGCCGTAGAAGACCATGAACAGGCCCACCCAGACCAGCAGTTCGGTGCCCGGAAACCCGCGGATCAGCGTGTACACGGCGGTCTTCGTGGTAAAGGCTGACAGGAAGACCGTGCCCGACCAGGACGCTTCCGGATAGGCATCGGGCAACCAGGCCGACAGCGGTGACGCTCCGGCGTTGACCAGCAGGCCGATCAGGATCAAGGCGTGCGCCGGGCTGTCCAGCGCCATGCGGGCAAAGGCCACGCTGCCGGTTTCGGCCACATGGCCAGTGATGCCGGCAAACAGCACCACGCCACCCAGCAGGTGGATCATCAGGTAACGCCGCGCTGCGGCGTAGCTGGCGGTGCTGCCCTGGCTCCACAGCACCAGCGTGCTGCCCACGGCCATCAGTTCCCAGAACAGGAACACCGTGATCAGGTCACCTGCCAGGGTCACGCCGATGGCCGATCCGGCATAGACGAAAGCGGCAGGTACTTCCAGCCGGCTCTTCTGGCCCAGCGCAAACAGGCCGCCCGCTGCAGCCATCAGGCTGAAGATGATGGCAAACAGGCGCGAGAGCCTGTCACCCTGCAGCGGGCTGAGCGTGTGGTCGAGAAAGCGCAGCTGCCAGCTCGGGCCGTCGGGCACCTGCCACACCAGCGCCAGCGCCAGCAGCGGCAGCACCAAGGTGGCCACCTGGCGCGCCTTGCCGCGCAGCCAGAACAGCAGCAGGCCGCCGGCCACCAGCAGCAGGCCAGGGTGCAGCAATGGCAGGTTGGCGGCCGAATCAGTCATCACGTCGCCGCTCGTAGAAGGTGTCCGGGCGCTTGAGCCACAGTGCCAGGCCCTTGGCCACGACGATCATCGCGGCGCAGGCCGCAAAACCGAACCAGGCGTGGAAACCGAACAGGCTCTCGATGCCGAAGTGCGGGTGCAGATGGACCGCGACTTCGGCCAGCACCATCAGCGCCAGTACGGCCCAGAAACCGCGGTAGAGCTTGCGCACGTTGGCCGGATGATCCAGCCAGTGGGTCTTGTCGGGTGTCATGCTCAGCTTCAACCTCCACCCGGCACGAGCTGACGCGCCAGCGCCAGCGGCAGCTCGTGCACGAAGAACAGCGCCAGCGTGGCGCCAGCGGTCAGGGTCAGCGCCAGCACCATGGGCCAGGGGGCTTCGCCATGCTCGCCGTGCGCATCGTCGTGGCTGTCGCCGTGGGGCTGCGCCGTCCCGGCGTGCGGTGCGACGAAAAACGCCCGGTAGACGATGGGCAGGAAGTAGCCTGCGTTGAGCAGCGTGCTGAGCGCGATCACGCCCACCACCAGCCATTGCTGCGCGGCCATCGCACCCGACAGCATGTACCACTTGGAAATGAAGCCGGCTGCCGGCGGCAGCCCGATCATCGACAGCGCGCCGACGCTGAAGGCGGCCATGGTCCAGGGCATGCGCCGGCCGATGCCGTCGAGCTGGCTGACCTCGGTCTTGTGGGCAGCGGTGTAGATGGAACCGGCGGCAAAGAACAGCGTGATCTTGCCGAAGGCATGCGCTGCGATGTGCAGTACCGCGCCGATGATCGACAGTGGCGCCAGCAGCGCGGCGGCCATCACCACGTAGGACAACTGGCTGATGGTGGAATAGGCCAGCCGCCGCTTGAGGTTGTCGGCACCCAGCGCCACCACCGAAGCGGCGACGATGGTGAAACCCG
>DAORNK010000059.1:8644-16337 GCA_035440985.1 Rubrivivax sp.
CCGTGCAGCCCGGCGCTGGCCAGGCTGTCCAGGCCGAAGATGTAGACGATGACCTTGACCACGCTGAACACTCCGGCCTTGACCACCGCGACGGCGTGCAGCAGTGCCGACACCGGTGTGGGCGCGACCATGGCCGCCGGCAGCCAGCGGTGAAACGGCATCAGCGCCGCCTTGCCAATGCCGAACACGCACAGCGCCAGCAGGCCGGCCATCGCGCCATGGCCCAGCTTGCCGGCGAGCACGCCGCCGGCGGTGAATTCGGTGGTGCCGGCGGTGTGCCAGATGAACACCAGCGCCGGCAGCAGGAACACCACCGAGGTACCCATCAGCAACCCGAGGTACACGCGCCCGCCGGCGCGCGCCTTGTCGGTGCCATGGTGGGTGACCAGCGGATAGGTGACGAGCGTCAGCGCTTCGTAGAACAGGAACAGTGTGAACAGGTTGCCCGCCATCGCGATGCCCATCGTGGCGGACAGGGCCAGCGCGAAGCAGGCGAAGAAGCGTGTCTGCTTCAATTCGCGGTTGGCGCGCATGTAGCCCACCGAGTACAGCGAGTGGACGATCCACAGCCCCGACGCAATCAGCGCAAACAGCATGCCCAGCGGCTCCAGCCGCAGCCGCAGGTCCAGGCCAGGCAGCAGCGTCCACAGCGTCAATTCGGGCTGGCCGCCGGCGCGCACCACGGGCAAGAGTTGCAGCACGCACAGCAGCAGCAGCACGGCGGTGAAGCCGGTGATGGTCTCGCGCCAGGCCGGCGCGCGGCCGGCCAGCGCGATGAGCAGCGCGCCCAGCGCCGGCACGGCCAGCGCGGCCAGCATCCAGTTCTGGGCAGCCATCAGCGCGTGCTCCCCAGCAGCACGCCGGCGGCTTCGGCAGCCGAGCCCACCGTGAAGCGCGTGTCCAGGCCGAAGTAGATCACGCCGGCCACCAGCAGCCCGGCCGGCAGCAGCATGGACAGCGGGGCTTCGGTACGGTCGGTGCAGTCGGCGCGCAACGGCTTGAAGTAGGCGTTCTCGACGAAGCGCCAGACATAGGCCACCGCCAGCAGTGACGAGCCCAGGATCAGGAACACCAGCCACCACTGGCCCTTTTCCAGCGCCGCGAGCAGCAGGTACCACTTGCTGACGAAACCGGCCGTGCCCGGCACGCCGATCAGCGACAGCCCGCACAGCACGATGCTGAAGCTGGTCAGCGGCATCACGCGCGCCAGGCCCTGCACGCGCACCAGGCTGCAACCGCCCATGCGCAGGGCCACGCCACCGAGCAGCAGGAAGATCGCACCCTTGGTGATGCCGTGGTTGAACAGGTGCACGATGGCCCCGGTCAGGCCGCTGGCGCTGTCCTGGCTCATGCCCAGCACGATGTAGCCGATCTGCCCCACGCTGCTGTAGGCGAACAGCCGCTTCAGGTCGGTCTGGAAGATGGCCATCGTCGAAGCCGCAAACATGCCCGCCAGCGCCAGCAGCATCAGCAGCTGGGCCGTGGGCAGCGGCCCTAGCGACAGGGGCTGGCCGAACACCGAGTAATGGAAGCGCAGCAGCACGTAGATGGCCACCTTGGTCGCCGTGGCCGCCAGGAAGGCGGTGATGGCCGACGGTGCAAAGGTGTAGGCATTGGGCAGCCACTGGTGCAGCGGGAACAGCGCCAGCTTGAGCGCCAGGCCTACCGTGATGAAGGCCAGCGCCGCCAGCACCGGCCGCGACCCCTGCAGCGCCGGCAGGCGCTGGGCCAGGTCCACCATGTTGAGCGTGCCCGTCATCAGGTACAGCAGCCCGATGCCGATCACGATGAAGGTGGCGCCGATGGTGCCCATGATCAGGTATTGGTAGGCCGCCAGCAGGGCGCGCCGGTCGCGGCCCAGCGCGATCAGCACATAGGTCGAAAGCGACGAGATCTCCAGGAACACGAAGACGTTGAATACGTCGCCGGTGATGGTCATCCCCAGCAGGCCGCTCAGGCACAGCAGGAACATCGTGTAGAAGAGGTAGTGCTGGCGTTCGGCGATCTCCGCGCCGATGCTGCGCCGGGCAAAGGGCAGCAGCACGAAGGCCATGCCGCTGATCAGCACCAGCACGAAGGCCGACAGCGCATCGACCCGGTATTCGATGCCCCAGGGCGGCTGCCAGTTGCCGATGGCGTAAGACACGGCAGGACCGCCCCGTGCCCGCATCCACAGCTGCACGGCCGCCTGCAGCGCGAACAGGCTGGCCGCCAGCGAGACCAGGTAGGACAGGCCACGCCGGCGCAGCAGCACGGTCAACGGCGCGGCCAGCAGCGGCACCACCACCAGCAGGGCAGGCAAGTGCTGGTGCCAGCTCATGTCTGCGTATCGGGCGCCGCGGGCTGGCCCTGTTCGTCCACGCCCAGAATCTCGTCTTCTTCGATCGTGCCGTAGGCCTCGCGGATGCGCACCACCAGCGCCAGCCCCAGCGCCAGCGTGGCCACGCCGACGACGATCGCGGTCAGCATCAGCACGTGGGGCAGCGGGTTGGAGTAGACCTTGAAGGCATCGCTGACGATGGGCGCCGTGCCGCCCAGCAGCTTGCCCGGCACGATGTACAGCAGGTAGACCGAGGTCTGGAAGATGCTCAGGCCGACCAGCTTCTTGATCAGGTTGCCGCGTGCGATGACGATGAACAGCCCGGCCATCATGAGGAACACGGTGACGAAATAGCCGAAGTGGCTGAGCACGCCGGCCGTGAAGGGCGTGTTCATTCTTCGTCGTCGTCCAGCGTGGCGCGGTCGGCGAACATGTAGAAGATCTTCAGCATCACGCCCGACACCGTGATGGCCACGCCGACTTCGACCCAGAAGATGCCGCGATGCTGGCCGTGCACCGGGTCGGGGTCGAGCACGAAGTAGTCCAGGAATTGCCCGCCCAGCAACAGCCCGGCCAGGCCGGTGCCGCCATACACCAGCACGCCGATGGCCATCATCGATTCGACCAGCTCGGTGGGCACGACGCGCCGGGCCTCGGCCAGGCCGACGATCAGCGCGTAGAAGACCACCGCGGCGGCGGTGATGACACCGGCCTGGAAGCCGCCGCCGGGGCCGAAGTCGCCGTGGAACTGCACATACAGCGCAAACAGCACGATGAACGGTATCAGCAGCTTGGCCGCAACACGCAGCAGCAGGTTCTGCCTCATGGCCGGCGACCCTGCACGTGTGGGCCCGGGGCCGTGTTGTGGCCGGCCTTGCGGCGGCGGCGCAGCAAGGTGACCACGCCGGCCCCGGCAGTGAAGACGACCGTGGTCTCGCCAAAGGTGTCGTAGCCGCGGTAACTGGCCAGCACAACCGTCACCACGTTGGGGACGCCGGTCTCCACCGGCGAATCCTTCAGATAGCGTGGCGCGACGTGCACGTGGATCGGCGCCTGTTCCTCGGCAAACCCAGGCAGGCCCAGCGTGCCGTAGACCAGCACCGCACCCACGGTGACCGACAAGGCGAGCGGCACGAAGGTGCTGCGCAGCGGTCTGGCCTCCTCACTCTTGCACAGCAGCAGCGCGCCCAGGAACAGCACGGTGGAAATGCCGGCGCCGACCGAGGCTTCGGTCATCGCCACGTCCACGGCGTCCAGCGCCACCATCACGGTGGCGGTCAGGAAGCTGTAGATGCCGCCCAGCACCACCACGCCGAACAGATTGCGCAGGCTCGCCAGGGCCACAACCACCAGGGCCATCAGCACCAGCAGGACATCGATGATCAGGGTTTCGATGGTGGCGTCTCCCGGGTTGCCGCATCCGGCTCGGCCAGCAGCGGCGCCACGCCGCGCACCCAGGCGGCGCGCGCCAATGCGTGGGTGGCCGTGGGGCTGGTGAGCAGCAGCAGCACGAAGATCATCAGCAGCTTGGCGCCGACCAGCGTCAGGCCGGCCTGCAGCAACATGCCCAGCAGCATCAGCCCGGCGCCCAGCGTATCCACCACGCTGGCGGCGTGTACGCGGGTATAGAAGTCGGGCATGCGCAGCAGGCCCACCGCGCCCAGCACGCAGAAGAAGCCGCCGGCCAGCAGGCAGGCCCAGCTCAGGGCGTCGATCAGAAGGCTCATCGTGTCTCGCGTGCCTGGTCTTTGCCGGCGTCCGCCAGGCTGCCGACATGGAAGTACTTGAGCAGCGCGATGGTGCCGATCACGTTCAGCAGGCCATAGGTGATGGCCAGGTCCAGGAACTCCGGCCGACCGGACAGGAAGCCCAGCACGGCCAGCAGCAGCATGCACGTGGTGCCGATGGTGTTGGCTGCCTGCGCGCGGTCGAAGACCGTCGGGCCCAGCGCGGCGCGGATCACCACCAGCACCAGGGTCACGAGCAGGGCCAGTGCGGCAGCCGCGAACATCAGGGGCTGCCTTCGCAGGCGCTGACATGGGCATCCATCTCGCCGGAGGCTGCACCCTCGGCCCCCTCGCGGGTCAGCGAGTGCACGAGGAACTCGTCGGGCTCCGCCTGCATCGTGATGGTGCCCGGAGTCAGGGTGATCGAGTTGGCGTGCGTGACCAGCCCCACCACCGTACGCTGCGTGGGCTTGAAACGCACCATCGTCGGGCTGATCGGCAGCCTGGGATGCAGGATGATCTTGCTGACCACCCAGGCCGACTTGACGATCTCCCAGATCAGCCAGCCCGTGTAGCGCAGGGCCCGCGGCAGCATGGCAATCGGGTGGCCTTCGAGATCCAGGATCCCCATCCGGCGCGCCAGCAGCACCACCGCCAACGAACAGCCGAGGCCGGCCGCCAACAGGAACGTGGTGAAGTAGCCGGACAGCAGAATCCAGAAGACGAACAGCGAAATCAGGGCGCTGACGGCTAGCAGCATCGGTGGCCTTGTGTGTCGAATACCCAGGCGGGGTCCACGGCGGGGCGATTCTAGTGAGCGTCGATCGACTGCGGGCTGACTCAGCGGCAGTTTCTGCACTAGGGTTACCACGGGTCGTTGTGTCGGTCTGGCGCTGCGGCGATGCACCATCGGACCGGCGAGCGCACTGCTGAGACAATGCTGCGGTGCTGCCCGACTGGATCGTCCCCGCGCTGCTGGCGCTGAATCTCTTGTTGCTGCTGCGGCTGGCCTGGCTGGCCAGTCGCCCGGCAGACACCGGCTGGATGCATGACCTGCAGCGGCTGGAGCGAGAGCTGCGCGACGAACTGGGCCGCCAGGGGCAGGGCACGCGCGGCGATCTGGCCGGCTTCCAGCAGATGCTGCTGACGCAAAGCGGCGACGTGGCGCGCACGCAGAACGAGCAGATCGATGCCTTCCGCGTGCAACTGGCCACCACCCAGCAGCAGCAGGAAGCGGCGTTGCAGCGCTTTGGCGACACGCTGACGGGACAATTGCGATTGCTGTCCGATGCCAATGAGCGGCGCCTGGCGGAAGTGCGCCAGGCGGTCGATGCGCGGCTGGTGTCGCTGCAGGAAGGCAACGAGAAGAAGCTCGACCAGATGCGCGCCACGGTCGACGAGAAGCTGCATGCCACGCTGGAACAGCGCCTGGGCGAAAGCTTCAAGCAGGTGGCCGACCGGCTGGACCAGGTGCACAAGGGCCTGGGCGAGATGCAGTCGCTGGCGCGCGACGTGGGTTCGCTCAACCGGGTGCTGACCAACGTCAAGACACGCGGCGTATTCGGCGAGGTGCAGCTGGCCGGCCTGCTGGAGCAGGTCTTCACCCCCGAGCAGTACGCCGCCCAGGTGGCCACGCTGCCCGACAGCAAGGACCGGGTGGATTTCGCGATCCGCTTGCCGGGTCGCGAACGTCACGGCCCGCCGCTGTGGCTGCCCATCGATGCCAAGTTCCCGCGCGAGGACTACGAGCGGCTGCTCGACGCGCACGAGCGCGCCGATGTGGCCGCGATGGAGATGTCGGCCAAGGCCATCGAGACGCTGCTGCGGCTGGAAGCGCGCAGCATCCGCGACAAGTACGTGGCGCCGCCCTACACCACCGACTTCGCCATCCTGTTCCTGCCCACCGAGGGCCTGTACGCCGAAGCCCTGCGCCGCCCCGGCCTTGCCGAGGCGCTGCAGCGCGAGTTCAAGGTCGTGCTGGCCGGCCCCACCACGCTGCTGGCCACCCTCAACAGCCTGCAGATGGGGTTTCGCACGCTGGCGCTGGAAAAGCGCTCGGCCGAGGTGTGGGAAGTGCTGGGCGCGGTGAAGACCGAGTTCGGGCGCTTTGGCGAGGTGCTGGCCAAGACGCGCAAGAAGCTGGAAGAGGCCAGCAGCACCATCGACGCGGCCGAGGTGCGCACGCGGGCGATGGCGCGCCGGCTCAAGAGCGTGGAAGCGCTGCCCGAAGGCCGCGCCGCCGAACTGCTGCCGGGCCTGAACGCCGCCGAGGACGAAGGGCCTGCCGATGGTTGAGCAGCCCAGGCATGCCGGCCGGGGCCGGGTGCTGGCGGCATTGGTCATCGGCCAGATGGGCATGCACAGCGCGATGGCCGGCCTGCGCATGGCCGGCGCACTGCAGGTCCTGCGTGAAGGCCACAGCGCCTGGTCCGTGGGCCTGCTGCTGGCCCTGTTTGCCGCCGCACCGGTGCTGACCGCGATGCACGCGGGCCGCCTGGCCGACCGCCTGGGCTACCACCGTCCGGTCTACCTGGCGGTGGCGCTGTCGGCCGGCGGTGCCTTGCTCGCCGTGGCTTCGACGTTTCCGAGCGGGCCGCTGCACTTCGTGCTGCTGTGCCTGGCCGCGATGGCCACCGGGGCGGGCACCAACGTGGGCATGCTGACCATCCAGCGCACCGGCGGTCAGGCCGCGGTGGACCGGCCGGACCGGGTGCGCATCTTCAGCTGGCTGGGTGTGGCGCCTTCGTTTTCCAATGTCATCGGGCCGGTGGCGGCCGGCCTGGTGATCGACGCCGCCGGTTTCCGTGCCGCCTACGGGATGCTGTTCCTGCTGCCGCTGGCCACCTTGCTGACGGCACGTGCGGTACCCCACCTTGCGCCGGCCGGCCCACCGCCCGATGTGCCGGGCCGCAAGACCTGGGACCTGTTGCGCGCGCCCGGCCTGGCGCGCCTGCTGGTGGTCAACTGGCTGCTCTCAACCTGCTGGGACGTGCACACCTTTGCCGTACCCATCCTGGGCCACGAACGGGGCTTCAGCGCCAGCACCATCGGCCTCATCCTGGGCACCTTCACGCTATCGGTGACGCTCATCCGCATGCTCATCCCGCTGTTCGCGCAGCGCCTGCGCCCGGTGCTCGTGTTGCGCAGCGCGATGCTGGGCACGGGCCTGATCTTCGCGCTGTATCCCCTGGCCCCCAACCCCTGGCTGATGGGGGTTTGTGCGCTGACACTGGGCGTCACGCTGGGATCGGTGCAGCCGATGGTGATGTCGATGCTGCACGACCTGACGCCCGATCAGCGCCACGGCGAAACGCTGGCCTTCCGCTCGATGGCGATCAACGCCTCCAGCACGCTGATGCCGGTGGTCTTCGGCGCCACCGGCACCGTGCTCGGCGCCGCGGTGCTGTTCTGGGCCGTGGGCGTGGCGGTGGGTGGAGGGTCGTGGCTGGCGCGCCGCCTGCCGGGCTCGCGTGTCTAGAAGCGAATGCCGGTCGTGGGCTGCGGCTCTGCTGCCGGCGCTGGAGCGGGCGCAGGCGCCGGCGTCGCCGCCGCCGGCACCACCGCCGCGCGTTCGGTCAGGGGTGTGACCGCCGGCGTGGGCCAGTCGCGAGGCAGCCTGGAGGTGCGGGGATAGCCCGCCGCATCC
>DAORNK010000060.1:0-10719 GCA_035440985.1 Rubrivivax sp.
CGCTCAGGCCTCAGCGATGGCGATGCGCGTGGCCCGCGGCGCGAGTGGGCGTGGCCGCCTTGCGTGGCTGGGGCGGCGCGCAGTCGCCGCAGCGCCCGTACAGGGTGAGATCGTGGTCTTCCACCGTGAAGCCCTGTGGCGCCAGGCGTGACAGGTCGCCGGGGCAGGCGTGCACGTCGAACACGCGCTGGCACTGGCGGCACTGGAAGTGGTGGTGGTGCTGATGCCCCACCGGCTCGAAGCGCGCGTTCTCGCCGGGCAGGTTCACCGCCTGCAACTCGCCTTCCTCGACCAGCGTCTTCAGGTTGCGATAGACGGTGGCAATGCCAAGGCCCGGCACTTCCTTCTGGGCGGCGTCCAGCACCTCTTGCGGCAGCAGCGGACGGTCGGCCTGCGTGATGGCGTCGCGGATGGCGCTGCGCTGTCGGGTGTTGCGTTCCATGCATCAAGGTTACCGGAAGTCGAAGAGTGGCCATCGGCGGAGGGCGTGGGGCCGGCAGGCGCTGCCGCTGGTGCGTGGCTGGTTGGAGTGTCTAATGATAATGCAATACTATTACAGACAAGATCACACCCTCTCGAGCCTGCAACATGAGCGCTGCCCGCCTGCCTGTCATGGTCCCGTCCGGTTCCGATGAACCGGCAAGGCAGGGTGGCGGAATCAGATCCTGGCCAGCCGCGGGGACCTGCGCGTGGCGGTGATCGTGAACGTCCTGGTCTTCATTGGCCGCGAGCTCCCGCGTAGGCAGGGAAGCCATGAAGCATGTCTGGTCGCCTGAGCTGCCGCTGGCACTTCGTTGAGCTGTTGTCGATCGCCCACCCGCCAGCGCCGCCTTGCATCGAATCTCACAACCAAGGAGAAACCTGATGAGACTGGCCACCCTCTCTTTCGTCCTCGCGCTGTCCGCATCTGGCGGCAGCGTTTGTGCCGCCGGACCGCATGCCGAACACGACAAGCATGCGCGAGAACATCAGGCCTCAGCGATGGAACACCAGACCTGGCGCAAGGATCACGAGCGTGCGCGTGCCGCCATCGCGCAACTGCAGAAGCACATCGACGAACACGAAAAGGCCATCGACGAGCATGAGAGGGCCATGGCCGAACATGAGGCGCGCATCAAGGCCCACGAAGAGGCACTCAAGACCGGCAAGGCCGATCCGGCGCTTGCGGCGGAACACAGGAATCAGACGCAGCTGCATCGTGAGCATGCGAAGCGTCACAAGGCGATGGGCAGGGACCACGCCGAGGTGATGGACGTGGTGAAGCGCATCGAGCGGCTCAACAAGAGGGCAGCGCACTGAGCCATGAACCCACCGTTCGGTTCGACGCTGGCCGTCCAGATGCACTCACGAGAGCGGGAACGTCGATGCGCGTTGGAAGGAGCCCTGCGGCGATCGGCTCAACGAGGCGGCGTTCATCGGCCGCGGCATGGATCGTGAAGCGATCGAGCAGGGCTGGAAGTCGATGCACCTGGACTAAACCGACACGCACAAAGGAGCGCCCGGCATGAAGGGCTGGGGCGACCTGCCTGATCCGTTTGCGCCGTGGCAACGGAACGATGCCGCGGCTTGACGACAACTCCACCGTCCGAGGGACTTCTCATGAGCCAGACCCCCGTCACCATCCTCACCGGCTTCCTCGGCAGCGGCAAGACCACGCTGCTCAACCGCATCCTGAAGGAGCAGCACGGCCACCGCATCGCGGTGATCGAGAACGAGTTCGGCGAAGCGGGCATCGACAACGAGCTGCTGGTGCAGGACCAGGGCGAGCAGATCGTCGAGATGAACAACGGCTGCATCTGCTGCACCGTGCGCGGCGACCTCGTGCGCATCCTGGGCGAACTGCACGCCAAGAAGCAGGCCGGCCAGTTGCACTTCGAGCGCGTGATCATCGAGACCACCGGCCTGGCCGACCCGGCACCGGTGGCGCAGACCTTCTTCGTCGACGAAGCCATCGGCCAGCAGTACCTGCTGGACGCCATCGTCACGATGGTCGACGCCAGGCACGCGCCCCAGCAGCTGGACGAACACCACGAGGCGCAGGAGCAGGTGGGCTTTGCCGACCGCATCCTCATCACCAAGACCGACGTGGTGCAGCCCCATGACGTGGCGCAGCTGCGCCAGCGGCTGGTGCAGATGAACCCCCGTGCCAAGATCGGCGAGGCCGACCACGGCCAGGCCAGCATCGATGACCTGCTGGACATTCGCGGCTTCAATCTCAATGCCATCCTCGAGATCGAGCCGGACTTCCTGACCGACGTCGACCACGAGCACGACGACGACGTCATCTCTTTCGTCTTCCGCGAGGAGCGCCCACTGAACCTGGACCGCGTGGAGGACTTCCTCGGCGGCGTCATCCAGGTCTACGGCACGAAGCTGATGCGCTACAAGGGCGTGCTCAACATCCAGGGCATGAAGCAGCGCGTGGTGTTGCAGGGCGTGCACATGCTGATGGGCTCGGACGCGGGCGCGACCTGGAAGCCGGGCGAGAAGCGCGAGTCCAAGATGGTCTTCATCGGGCGCGACATGCCCAAGGCAGTGCTGCTGGACGGGCTGGCGCAGTGCGTGGCCACCCGGGGCTGACGCCGGCCGCGCGAGACAAGCTTCAACGGCCCCAGTCGATCTGGTCGAGCAGTCGTTTCAGTCGCTGAGCCTTTGACGGGTTCAGCTGTGCAGCCCAGGCGACGCGACCCTGCAGGTGCTCGCGCCATCGGGGGTGGTTGCCTCGGTTCTGTGAGGCAGGCCCATCGGTTGCGCACCGGTGCAAGATGGCCTTGAGGCGATCGAACTCCGGACGCGGCAGGTTCGTGTGATGGTTGATCACGACACTGCAGACCGACTGCCTGCGACCGGCCTTCAGACAGCGTGTCTTGCGGTGGTTGAGGCGAAAGCCTTCTTCGAGTGCGATGGTGCCCACCCATGCTTCGATGCGTGTCCGGGCCGCGGCCAGGTGTGGTCCGCCCGAAAGCACGATGTCGTCGGCATAGCGCGTGTAGCGGGCGCCCAGTACGTGGGCCAGGCCGTCGAGGCGCAGGTCGAGGCGAAAGGCACACAGATTGGCCAACGCTGCGGATGTCGGCGCGCCTTGCGGCAGGTGCGGGTCGCGCAGCCGTTGCGCCTGCATCCAGGTCAGGCCGCCTTCCTCGCGCATGCGTTGCAGCACGGCTTCCGGCGTGGCGGTGGTAAACAGCGCCGTGAGTTCACGGGCGACGGTGTCGGCGTAGCCCAACGTGGCGAACAGCGCGTGGACCCTCGAAGCGCGAACCGAGGTGAAGAAGTCCTGAAGGTCAAACTTCATCACGACCGCTTGCGCAACATGTGCGCGAGCATGGTCCACCACCGAGCGTTCGCGCACATAGCCGCAGGCTGCCTCGTGGGGCGGTATGCGGTCGAGCAGGTCGTCGAGCAGACGGCGCTGCAACGGCATCAAGTAAGGAAGGGGCACCTCCAACAGCCGCCAGCCGCCGCCGGGCTTCGCCAGCATCGTGCAGCGGTAGTGCTGGTCGCCCAATGCGCGGCGGTGCTGCCAGGCCGCGGGCCGCGTCAGCCGCCACATGCCGGCGTCCGATACGCCAAGCCACCCAGCCAGCGCGCCTGTGTGCGGCCAGTAGGGCAGTTGGCATATGTCCAGGCCCAGCGGCAGCGGTTGCATGCCCGTGCGCTCGCGCAGGATGTAGCGGCGGGCTGACGGTCTGGCCTCGGTGCTGTCCGCGGCCCAGGCCTGCAGGTAGCCCGGATCGCGCTCGATCAGGCCGGCCAGGGTGCGCGGTGACAAGCTTCGCCAATGCTCACCCGGCAGCCGGGCACAGCGTTGCGCAAGGGGTGCTATCCAGCCGCCGTCGGCTTCCATGCACGCCCGCGTGCGCGCCGCCAGCCCTGATGCGCTCTGGATGCCGGCCAGCATGGCGCGGGCAATGGCCAGCGCTGTCAGTCGTTGGAGGGTGGGCATGTGTGGCGAGGTGCGGCACGCCACCCAACCTGCGGGTGATGCGTGAGCTGATTGGCGAGCATCGCCACGGCGCTCACGCCACGGATGGATCCAACTCGTTGCCAACCACGGGGTGACCCCGCGGTGCGAAACCCTCTTTCGAAACAAGTCCTGAAAGGGCATCGCCTCAAGCTTGGGCGGCGGCCGCGAAAGAATTATCAGGGTGCCCGCCGCTTGGCGATCGTGGCGCGGAAGGGCTCGTCGCCAGTCGGCGCCGACACGCCTTGGACGACGGTGTCGTCACGGGCATCCGAAAATCAGATGTTTGCGAAGTATCTGATTTGCGGATACATTGGGCGCATCTGCAATTCAGATAGTCGCCGTGCCAACCCAACCGACCCAACTCCTCCTGACTGCCGCCCAGTTGGGCCAGCTTCTGCGTTCGGCCAGAAAGCGCGGTGGCCTGACCCAGGCGGAAGTGGGTGCCCGGCTAGGCTTGAGCCAGAACCGGGTGTCGCACCTGGAGGCGCATGCGGACGAACTGAGCTTCAAGCAACTGATCACCTGGTGCGCCGTGGTGGGCCTGGAACTGCGGTTGGCCGATCGCGGCACGGTGAAGCCCGCCGCCCAGGCGTCCGGCAGCGCCGCGGATTGGTGAGATGGCACGCGCATCGCGCAGCCAGACGCTTGCCCTGTGGGCCAATGGCCAGCATGTGGGCCGTTGGACCATTCCGGCTCGGGGTGCCATGGAACTGCAATACGCGCCGACCTGGCGCGCGTCACCCCTCGGCCGGCCGCTGTCCTTGTCGCTCCCCTTCGCACTGGGTGACGAGCCGCTCAAGGGGCCAGCCGTCGAGAACTACTTCGAGAACCTGCTGCCCGACAGCCCCATCATCCGGCGGCGCGTGGCCGAGCGGTTCCGCACCGGCTCGGTCGATGCCTTCGACCTGCTGGGCGCGATCGGTCGGGACTGCGTCGGCGCGCTGCAGTTCCTGCCCGAAGGCCAGGAGCCGCAGGGCCATGACCGCGTCGAGGGGGTCGAGGCCAACGAGGCCGACATCGAGCGCCATCTGCTCGAGGTGGTGACGCCCGAGCGCTTCGGCACGGCGCGCGACCCCGATGACGACTTCCGCATTTCGCTGGCCGGGGCGCAGGAGAAAGACGCCTTCCTGCGCTGGAACGGCAGTTGGATGAAGCCGCGCGGCGCCACGCCCACCACGCACATCTTCAAGCTGCCGCTGGGCCTGGTGGGCGGCCGGCGCGCGGACTTGAGCACCTCGGTGGACAACGAATGGCTGTGCCTGCGCCTGCTGGCGGCGTACGGCTTGCCGGTGGCCAAGGCCGAGATTGCCACCTTCGGCAGCCAGCGCGTGCTGGTGGTCGAGCGTTTCGACCGCGCAGCCTCGCGCGACGGCACGCGCCTGCTGCGACTGATGCAGGAGGATTTCTGCCAGGCTACCGGAACCTCGCCGCTGGTGAAGTACGAAGCCGAGGGTGGGCCGGGCCTGGCGGCGCTTGCCACGCTGCTGCAGCAGTCGATCGACGCGGAACGCGACCTGCGCACGGTGATGGCCGCGCAGATCCTATTCTGGATGCTGCGGGCGCCCGACGGACACGCCAAGAACTTCAGCATCCACCTGTTGCCCGGCGGACGCTTCAGGCTCGCGCCGCTGTACGACGTGATGTCGGCCTATCCCGCGATGGGTGACGGCCCGAACCAATGGTCGCCGCGCGAGCTGAAGCTGGCGATGGCGCTGGTCGGCAAGAGCCGGCACTACGAAGCGGAGCACATCCAGCGCCGGCACTTCAACAGCACGGCCAGGCGCCTGGGTTTCGGCGAGGACGCCGAGGCTCTGCTGCAGGACTTCATCGCACGCACCCCGGCCGTCGTCGAACAGGTGCAGCGCGAAGTGCCGGGGGGGTTCTCGCAGCTGGTGCTCAACAAGGTGCTTTCCGGGTTGCTCCGCGCGTCCAGGGCGCTGGAGAAGATGGCCGCGAACTGAGCGAGGTGAACCTGCGGAACTGCGGCGGCTCTCAGGGTGGATCAGCAGAGATGGATCCGCCGGACGTGGAGCTCGAACGGCCCAACCTGGCGCCCCGCGATCATCAGACCGACCTGGCGGATGCGCGCGGGATCGAGGCGTGGTGCATCAGGAACATCACGTCCGCGAAAGCTGGCACGAAAGTCGGTCAACGGTAGTTGCAGCGTCTGCCAGTCGGTGCCCGCGGCTGTGAAGCTGGCGTGGTAGTTCAGGCTGTCGAAACCGTCGTCGGTCAGCAGGCTGAGCTTGAATTGCTTGCTGTCACCGCGCAGTTCGATCAGGCAGATCCGAGCGCCCGACAGGCCGTGTTCGCCTGGCTCGGATCGCGCGGAGGCAAAGCCGCCGTAGCGCTCAAGGCCTACAAGGAGCTGGCCAAGCCCGCGGACCTCCTGTACCGCGAGCTGCAGTTCGGCCTACGCGCCGCGGTGGGCACGCGCTCGCTCGACGAGTTGCTGGAGAACAAGACGGTCATCGACGAGGTCGTGACCGCCCAGGTCACCACCAAGCTCGCAGGCTACGGCCTGCAGCTGGACGGCGTGGGCGTGAAGGACATCGTGCTGCCGGGCGAGATGAAGACCATCCTCGCCCAGGTGGTCGAGGCCGGCAAGGCCGCCGAGGCCAACGTGATCCGACGCCGTGAAGAGACGGCGGCAACCCGCTCGCTGCTGAACACCGCCAAGGTGATGGAGGGCAACCCCTTCGCCCTGCGCATGAAGGAGCTCGAGACGCTGGAACGCGTGGCCGAGCGCATCGACAAGATTTCCGTGTTCGGAGGTCTGGACCAAGTGCTCAACGGGCTGGTGAAACTCCGCTGAGCACCCGCCCCGGCAGCGCCACAAGCGTTGCCGGGGCCATTCACAATGGAGAACAACATGGATACCAACCACATCCACGAAGACGTGCCCGGCGGCGTGCCGCTGAAGATGTGGACGCGCGGCGTGCCCGTCGAAGACGAAGCCAAGCGCCAGCTGACCAACGCCGCGCGCCTGCCGATCGTTTTCAAGCACATCGCGGCGATGCCCGACGTGCACTTCGGCATTGGCGCCACCGTGGGCTCGGTGATCCCGACCATCCGCGCCATCATCCCGGCCGCGGTGGGCGTGGACATCGGCTGCGGCATGATCGCCTGCAAGACCACGCTGACGGCCGAGGACCTGCCGGACAACCTGGGCCCGTTGCGCTCGGCCATCGAACGCGCGGTGCCACACGGCCGGGTGCCCGGCAGCCGCGACCCGGGTGCCTGGCAGAAGGCGCCGGGCTCGGTGAACACCGCCTGGGCGCAACTGGAGCCGGAGTTCACGGAACTGTGCCGCGACTACCCCAAGCTGGAGAAGACCAACCACATCCAGCACCTGGGCACGCTGGGCACGGGCAACCACTTCATCGAGGTGTGCCTGGACGAAGCGGGCTTCGTCTGGTTCATGCTGCACTCGGGCTCACGCGGGGTGGGCAACTTCATCGGCACGATGTTCATCGAGCTGGCCAAGCAGGACGCGATGCGCAACAACGCGAACCTGCCGGACCGTGACCTGGCCTACTTCGAGGAAGGCAGCCGCTACTTCGGCGACTACGTGCGCGCCGTGGGCTGGGCGCAGAAGTTCGCGGCCATCAACCGCGAGGTGATGATGAAGCGCGTGATCGAAGCCGCGAAGACGGTGATCCGCAAGAACTTCCAGAGCCACATCGAGGCGGTGAACTGCCATCACAACTACGTGAGCCAGGAACGCCACTTCGGCGAGGACGTCTACGTCACCCGCAAGGGCGCGGTCAGCGCGAAGGCCGGGCAGCTGGGCATCATCCCCGGCAGCATGGGCGCGCGCAGCTACATCGTGCGCGGCAAGGGCAACCCCGAGTCCTTTGAGTCGTGCTCGCACGGCGCCGGGCGCGTGATGAGCCGCGGCGAGGCCAAGCGCCGCTTCACGCTGGCCGACCACCGCGCTGCGACCGAAGGCGTCGAATGCCGCAAGGACAAGGACGTGATCGACGAAACGCCCGCGGCCTACAAGGACATCGACGCGGTGATGGAAGCGCAGCGCGATCTGGTGGACGTGGTGCACACGCTCAAGCAGGTGGTGTGCGTGAAGGGCTGAGCCAAGCTTGGCAGTTGAGATTTCGGGGCACATCGCGAGAGCGGGGTGCCTCGGCTTCGTTCTCGGGGCTGGCACCGCCGAGGTTCAGCCTTGTGGCGTTTGAGGTGCCATGCGGCATTCCTCCCTCCGAGTCGCTTACACTGCGTTTTCGACTCACAAAATGAGTCGATAAACGCACTCATTCGACTCACGTCTGCCTCTCCGCATGAAGGCCCACCCGCCCACCTACGTCTGGCAGCACCCGGACTGGCCCGACCTCCGGCATGACCGAGTTCGCGTCGGCGAGGCCCTGTCCAAGGCTCGCCGAGCTCAGGGCCTGGTCGAGGGCAAGCTCGCGGTCCTGGGCTTCGAGCAACGCCTGGAACTGGCCGCGGAAGCCTGGAGCCAGGAGGCGCTGGCCACCTCGGCCATCGAGGGCGAGCGGCTGGACCTGGCCGCCGTGCGCAGCTCGGTGGCGCGACGGCTGGGCGTGGGCCAGCAGGATGGGCCCAGTGCGCCGCGCAACGTGGAAGGCCTGCTCGACATCATGGACGACGCGGTCAGGCGCTGCCACGATCCGCTGACGCACGAGCGCCTGCACGCTTGGCATGCCGCGCTCTTTCCCACCGGCTACTCCGGCATGACGAAGATCCGCGTCGGCGGCTACCGCGATCATGGTGAGCCGATGCAGATCGTCAGCGGTCGTGTGGGACGAGAGAAGGTGCACTACGAAGCGCCGCCTTCGGCGCGGGTGCCCGACGAGATGGATCGCCTGCTGCAGTGGTTCAACGCCGGCACCGAACCCGACACGTTGGTCCGGGCAGCGCTTGCGCACCTGTGGTTCGAGACCATCCACCCCTTCGAGGACGGCAACGGCCGCCTCGGGCGTGTGCTGGTCGACCTGCTGCTGGCCCGCGACAGTGGCGAAGCCAGCCGCCTGTTCCGCACGTCCCAGCGCCTGCTCGATCGTCGCCGCGACTACTACGCGAACCTGGAGCGCGCGCAGCATGGTGACCCCGACGTGACGGACTGGGTGTGCTGGTTCATCGAACAGATGCAGGCCGCCTGCGAAGAGGCATCGACGGTGGTGGACCACACGCTCGTGAAGGCCCGGTTCTGGCTGGATCACGGCAACAAGGCCGTGAATGAGCGGCAGCGCAAGGTGATGAACCTGCTGCTGGATGCCGGGCCGGGTGGTTTCGACGGCGGGATGAGCACGAAGAAGTACGAGAACGCAACCGGTACTTCGCGGGCGACAGCGTCGCGCGAACTCATCGACCTGGAGGCGATGGGGCTGCTCCAGCAGGTGGGGGGTGGGCGGTCGACTCGGTACTACGTCAGGTTGCCTGGGTGGGCACCTGTCAGCGACCGCCGTAATCAGGCCACTTCAGAGTCGGCGTAATCAGGCCACCTGAGGGGTGACCGGGCCGGCGGCGGAGTCGGCGTATACCTCCTCGTCCCCCAGTACCTTTGCCATCTCTAGCAGCGAGTGCTTCCAGGACTGCATCTCGGACGGGCCGACGTTATGGCCCGTCGCGCTGCGGTAGTGCCGCGACACCACATCTTCGATGTCGTCGAGCAGTGCGTGGTGCTGAAACTGGCTCTTGGCGGCCTGATAGATGATCACCGTGCTTTGGCGTTCAAGGTTCGTCGTACTTCTTGCTGTTGCCACGCGCCAAGGAGGCTAGGTACTTCAGCTCGTTGAGCTCAAGCTTGGCCTTTGCTGCCGCGATGGGGTCGATGCCCAGAGCGCTGGCCAGTTGGATCAAGTACAGCAGTACGTCCGCGACCTCAGCACCCACTGCGTCGCGTTTCTCGGACGCGAGCGCGCGGCTCTGAGCTTCTGTAAGCCACTGAAAGTGCTCCAGCAACTCGCGGAATTGGGCATGGGGACCGAACTGCGCTTGAAGGCCGCAGCATAGGTCAAGTGGCAGAACCGCCCGGCGCAACGCGGCAGGAACGACGGCAGCCGTCAGCATGAAGAGGCCTGCGCGCGTCTGACGGGTCGCCGCGCGAATCCACGGCACAAATCCGTCACACCAAAGCCAAAGGGGTTAGCTCCAAATGAAGCTAACCCCTTGGTTCTATTGGCTCCCCGACCTGGGCTCGAACCAGGGACCTACGGATTAACAGTCCGGCGCTCTACCGACTGAGCTATCGGGGAATTGAGCCCACGATTATAGCCTGAAATCGGTGGGTCTCAGAACGAGGCTTGGGCGGACGCGCGCCAGGTGCGGGGGGGCATGGGGTACAGGTAGACGTGCCCGAACTGATAGGGGGATTCCTTCCAGGCGCGCCGGTCGCCGGCGTTGTCCACGCCCAGGCGCCAGACGACCGATGTTTCGCCCACCGTCTGGCGCCAGCGCAGGCCCAGGTCCACGCGGGTCCAGCCGGGGATCGTCACCGTGGGGTCGTAGGGCAGCACGGCGCGGTCGCCTTCCGTGCGCAGCTGGGCCTGCAGGGCCAGGCCGGGCAGGGTGGCCGGGCTGTATTCCGCCCCCAGACGCACCGTGCGCGCGGGTACGTTCACCGGCCGCGTGCCGTTGACCCCGGCCAGCGCAGAACCTTCGCGCCTGGCCTGCAGCCAGATGGCGCCGGCCTGCAGCTGCCATTGCCGCCACCGCCAGCCGGCCTCGGCCTCCAGGCCACGGTGGCGCGCGCGGCCATCCACGATGCGGGTGCA
>DAORNK010000060.1:10816-16231 GCA_035440985.1 Rubrivivax sp.
GGCTCTTCAGCGCCGGCAGTGCGCGGCCGCGGTTCGTGTAGCGGCCGCGATTGGGGACCACCTCGGACTCGACGCCCTGGCCCACGCTGGCATAGACCGTGGTCTCGGCCGCCAGCTGGTGGGCCACGGCCAGCCAGGGCGTGCTCAGGCCCTGGCGGTAGCGCGTGGCGCGCAGCGATCCGTCAGCGTCCGCGCTGGTGCGTTCGGCGGCCCGGTCCAGCCGGGTGTGGCGCAGGCCGGCCCACAGCTGCCAGCGTTCGCCCAGGCGCAGCCGGTCGCGCAGGAAGAATTCTGTGCTGCGTTCGTCGCGGTTCATGTTGGCGTCGCCGAACCCGGCCGAGGGCGGGGTCTGCAGGCTGCCGTCGATGCGGCCGGTGCCGGCGATGTCGAACACCTGGTCCTGGAAGCGTCCGCGGTGGCGCGTCAGCAGCAGGCCGGCTTCGATGGCGTGCTGCAGCGGGCCCGTCGTGGCTTCGCCTTGCACGGCCAGCTGCAGTGCGCCGGTGGTGCGGCGCTCGTGGTCGCTGACGAATTCCCAGTAGGTGAAGCTGCCGTCGCGCGCAAAGCGGTCGCACCACTGCGGGCAGTTGTAGTCGGCGTCGTAGACGCCGTAGGGGAAGGCCGTGCGGTCGTCGTTCTTCAGCCGCTGCTGCAGGGCATGCACGCTCAAGCGCCAGCCGCCGGTCAGCGCCTGCACCAGGCGCAGCGAAGCGGTCTGGCTGCCGAATACCACGCTCTGGCGCCAGGGCTGGTCGTTGAGGTTGCGGCGCGGGTCCATGCCCGCCGCGCTGGGCACGGTGTCGCCGAGCATGCTGTAGCCGGCCACGCTGGGCTGGCGCTGGTGACCGGATTCGATCTCGGCCTGCAGCAGGGTGTCGGGCGAGGGTTGCCAGTCGCCGGCCAGGGCCAGCAGACGACGCTCGCCACGGGTGTTGCGGGTGGGTGGGTCCAGCCGCTCGTAGGCGGCGTTCAGGCGCAGGCCGATGTGGCCTTCGGCGCCGAAGCGCTGGCCGATGTCCAGGGCCCCCAGCACGGATCCGGCTTCACGCCACTCGATGCGCGCCTGGCGGTGGTTGCCGTTGGGGCGCTTGACGACCAGGTTGACCAGGCCGCCGGGCGCGCTGGTGCCGGCCTGCAGGCCGCTGGTGCCCTTCAGCAGTTCCAGCCGCTCCTTGTTGTCCAGGGCGATCGCCGTTTCGGCATTGATGGGCAGGCCGTCGCGCCGGAAGTTGTAACGATTGTCCAGCGTGTAACCACGCGCCGACAGGCTGGCCCAGTAACCGTCGGCGTTGTAGGCATCAGCCAGGCTGGCGTCGGCCTTGGTCATTGCCCCGATGGCGGTGATGCCGGCGTCGGCCAGTTGTTGCTGGCCGACGATGCTGGCCTGCAGCGGGGCGCTGGCCAGCGGGGTGTCACCGAAGCCGGCCATGCCGGCGCCTGGCAGGCTGCGGCCCGTGACGACGACGGTGGCCTGGGCTAGCGCTGGGGCGGCGTGGGCCATCCAGGCCGCGGCCAGCAGCGTGATTGCAAACGTGGGTCGATGAAGGGTTGCCATCCTGTTCCTTGCAGGCGATGGCAGGTCGGCGGGCTCGGGTGGCATGAGCCCGAGTGGGCTCCGGCTGGAGACTGCTTCCCTGCGCGAGGATTACCTCAGTCAGGTTCAAAGGGACTTTCTCAGTCGACGCTGCTCTGCAGCCGCGCCAACACCCCTAGCGAAGGACCCCGCCAAAGTCGGGGGTCATGCACATTATCGGTGCCTTTGGGACATGACCGGAATTGCCCCCGGTCGGCTCGCCGGCATGGGCCTGCTGCGCCCTGCGGGCGCGCGACCGGGGACTTGTTGCTCTGCGGCAAATGGGGCGGCCATGCTGGCCTCCGATTCAGGCCGAGTTTGATCTAGGCGAAAGCGACACCTGTTCGCCACCGCCGCTGCGTTGAATACTTCGATGGGTCAGCACACTGGAGCCTCCGATCCGTGAGCAGGGTTTGCACCCTCGATAGTCGGGTCTCTCGAGCCCCCGCTGTGCAGGGCTGATCCCGGATGCCATAGTTCAGCGCGCCCAACGCGCGGAGGAGACAACAAATGGATTCGTCAGTAACCGGCCACGTCGGTGGCGCCGGCCTTGATACCGACACCCTCACGATGATGCTCGACGCGGTGCGCGAGTTCGTCGGCAATGCACTGCCTGCGCAGCGGCAACTGCAGCTCGACCACGAAGACGCCTGCCCCGAAGACACCGTGCGCGCGATGAGCGACCCGGGGCAACTGGGCGTGCAGCTGGTGTTCGTCCCCGCGGCCTACGGCGGCATGGACGGCGGCGCCTTCGACTCCTATCTCGTCTGCGAGACGATGGCCCGGCACGACATCGGGCTGGCCACGGCGGCCTTCGCCACCTTCCTGGGCAGCGACCCGATCCTGGTCGGCGCCACGGAAGAGCAGAAGCTGCGCTGGCTGGGTGCCATCGCCGAGAAGGGCGTGGTCTTTGCCTACGGAGCCACCGAGCCGGATGCCGGCAGCGACCTGGGTGCATTGAAGACGGTGGCTGAGCGCATCGTCGTCGATGGGCAGGTCACCGGCTACCGCATCAACGGGCGCAAGCAGTGGATCTCCAACGGGTCGATCGCCGATTTCAGCACCATCCTGGCGCGCACGCCCGAGGGCCCCACGTGGTTCGTGGTGCCGCGCGGCACGCCAGGTTTCTCGGCCGGCCATCCTGAGGACAAACACGGGCTGCGCCTGTCCAACACGGCGGCGCTGTACCTGGACAACGTCGAGGTGCCGGCCGACCACCTGATCGGTGGTGTCGAAGGCAAGGGCCTGGTGCAGGCGCAGCAGGTGTTCGGCTACACGCGGGTGATGGTCGCTGCCTTCGGCCTGGGCGGGGGCTGGGAAGCGCTGGACCGCGCCATCGCCTATTCACTTGAACGGCATCAGGGCGGCAGCGCGCTGGCCGAGAAGCAGGGCTACACCCACAAGCTGATCGTTCCGCACGCCATCCGGCTGGAAGCGGCGCGCAGCATGATCGAAACCACCGCCGACCGCCTGGACCGCGGCCAGGGCACCAACGGCGCGCTGAACACCGAAGGCGCGATCGCCAAGCTCATCGCCACCGAGGCCGGCAACGCCGCCGCCGATGCCGCGATCCAGGCGCATGGCGGCTACGGCTACACGCGCGAATACGTGGTGGAGAAGATCAAGCGCGATGTGCGCATCACCACCATCTACGAAGGCACCTCCGAGATCATGGAGATGACCATCGCGCGTGACCGCTGGCAACTGCACCTGAAGACCAACGGCGCCTACTACCGCGAACGGGCGGCAGCGTTGGCCAAGCTCCACCGCAGCCGGCCCGAAGTGGGGGCGGACGCGGCGGCCCTGGCCATGCAGGCACTGAGTGCGGTGCTGGAGGCCTGCCGCCAGGCGCGCCTGACGCGCAATCAGCACGTGCTGTTCCGCCTGGGCGAGTTGATCTGCCAGGCCGAAACGGCCGAGGCCTTTGCCCAACGCGCCGCCGCCACGCTGGACGGCCGCAGCCACGCCAAGAGCCCGACCCGCTTCGATGGTGCTGCACTGGCCCTGATGAGCCGCGTGTTTGCCCGCGAAGCCGCCCAGAAGCTGGGCCAGGAGGGCGTGCGCTGGGTCGCAGGCTCGGTGGACGCCGGCAGCCCCGAACTGGGTGCGCTGCTCAACGCCATCCCACATGACGCCATCCGGGCCGCGCAAGCCGGTCTGCTGACGGACATGGATCGCGTTGCCGACCTGCTGTACGCACGCGCCGGCTAGCCCGCCCCAGCCTTTCGTTTCATCTTCGAAGGACGCCCATCATGGCCGACCTGATTTCCGTCACGCCCGTTGCCGTCGTCGGCATCGCCGCCATCATGCCCCAGGCTCCGGATGCGGATGCCTTCTGGACCAACATCAAGCAGGGCCGTTACTCGATCACCGAGGTGCCGCCCGAGCGCTGGGACCCGGCGCTGTACTACTCGCCCGACCACGCGGTGCCGGACAAGACCTATTCGAAGATCGGCGGCTGGGTGCGCGAATTCCACTGGGACCCGGTGCGCTGGAAGCTGCCGGTGCCGCCCAAGGTGGCGCAGCAGATGGACCTGGGCCAGCAGTGGGCGGTGAGCGCCGCCCGTGCCGCGCTGATGGACGCCGGCTGGCCGCAGTGGAAGATCGACAGCGACCGCGTCGCGGTGATCCTGGGCAACGCCATCGGTGGCGAGAAGCACTACCGCTCGAGCATGCGCATCGAGTTGCCCGAGGTGCTGATCGGCCTGGCCAACGCGCCCAGCATGGCTGGCCTGCCGGCGGCGCAACGCGAACGCATCATCGAAGAGACCCGTGCCGCCTTCCTGGCCCGCACCTTCGACATCAACGAAGACACGATGCCGGGCGAGCTGTCCAACGTGATGGCCGGTCGCATCGCCAACCTGTTCAACCTGCGTGGCCCCAACTTCACCACCGATGCCGCCTGCGCTTCGGGCCTGGCGGCGCTGAACACCGCGGTCGACGGCCTGATCGAGCGCCGCTTCGACGCCGTGATCACCGGCGGTGTGGACCGCAACATGGCCGCCGCGGCGTTCGTCAAGTTCTGCAAGATCGGCGCACTGTCGGCCACCGGCACGCGGCCCTTCGACGCGGGCGCCGATGGCTTCGTGATGGGCGAGGGCGCCGCGCTGTACGTGCTCAAGCGGCTGGAGGATGCCGAACGCGACGGCGACCGCATCTACGCCGTGATCCTGGGTGTGGGCGGCTCCAGTGACGGCAAGGGCAAGGGCATCACCGCGCCCAACCCGGTGGGCCAAAAGCTGGCCGTGCAGCGGGCCTGGGAACAGGCGGGGGTCGATCCGGCCACCGTCTCGGCCGTCGAAGCCCACGGCACCAGCACGCGTGTCGGCGATGCCGCCGAGCTGGAGAGCCTGACCGAGGTCTTCGGCGCCGCGGGTGCGCCGCGCCACGGCGTGGCGCTGGGGTCGGTCAAATCCAACATCGGCCACCTGAAGGCGGCGGCGGGCACTGCGGGCCTCTTCAAGATGGTGCGCAGCGTGCACGAGAAGGTGCTGACGCCGAGCCTGAACTTCCGCGATCCCAATCCCAATGTCGACTGGGACCGCTCGCCGTTCCGCGTCAACACCGAATTGCGCGAGTGGCCCACGCCACCGTGCGGCGTGCGCCGCGGTGGCGTCAGCGCCTTCGGCTTCGGCGGCACCAACTTCCATGTCGTGGTCGAAGAGCATGTGCCGGGGCGGTACAAGCCGGCGCGGCGCGTGTTTGCTGCCGCCCAGGCCTCGTCCGTGGCCGACGTGCCGGTGCCCACCACCGCCACCGACCACAACCGGGCGCCTCTGCGTGGCGCGCTGGTGGTAGGCGGGCGCGACGACGCCCAGGTGGTGGCCCAGTTGCAGCAGGCG
>DAORNK010000061.1:0-12571 GCA_035440985.1 Rubrivivax sp.
CGGCTGGGCCACGGCCGGGGCGGGCGCAGGCGCAGGTGCCGCTGGCGCAACTGTCGGCTCGGTCGCGGGCGCCGCAGCCTGGCGCGTGACCGGTGGATCGAACAGCATCGTGTATTCGCGCACCAGACGGCCACTGGCCCAGCTGGCCTCGATGATCACGTCGACGAAGGGCTCGAGCACGGCGCGATCGCTGGTCACACGCAGCACCTGGCGTCCGTCGGGCCGGCGCACGACCTGCACCTGGGCATTGGCCAGCGCGGCGTTGTATTCGACGCCGGCGGCGCGGTAGGCCTCCGGCGGCGCCACGCGCAGCTTCAGCGACGACGCTTCTTCCGGGGTCATGCTGGTGATGTCGATCTCGGCCTTCAGCGATTCGCCCAGTGCGGACTGCACCGCCAGACGGCCCAGGCCCAGAGCGGCGGCATTCGAGCCCCAGAGGCACGCGGAGGCCAGCGCCACCGCTGTGAGTGCAAAGCGCGCGGCTTTTGTCGAGGTTTGATTCAAGGCAGTTCCCCCAAAGCGGATCGGCCGTCCTGGTCCGGGACCAGCGGCCGTCTCGTCAATCCGGCCAGCGCCCGGACGCAGACCGGGCAGCTTGACGGCGAAAATCGCAACAACATCAAGCATATAGGAGCGCAAGCTCACGCAGATGCTGATGATCACCGGGTAAAAGCTTTGTTTCCAGGCCAGTTGTGCGCTGTTGCCCACGGACAACGTGGCAAAAAGTCCCGCAAACCCGCAGCAGACGCACCTGGCCGCCCGGGCCGGGTGCGTCGCGGCAGGCTCACCGGCGTTGCGCCGTCAGTGCGCCAACAGGATGCGCAGCATGCGCCGCAGCGGCTCGGCCGCACCCCACAGCAGCTGGTCGCCGATGGTGAAGGCGCCGACATACTCGGGCCCCATCGCCATCTTGCGGATGCGCCCCACAGGGATCGTCATCGTGCCGGTGACGGCCACCGGCGTAAGGTCGCGGATGGTGGCCTCGCGCGTATTGGGCACCACCTTGACCCATTCGTTGTCGGCCGCGATCAGCGCCTCCAGTTCGGCCACCGGCACGTCCCGGCGCAGCTTGAAGGTCAGCGCCTGGCTGTGGCAGCGCATCGCACCGACACGCACGCAGAAACCGTCCACCGGTACCGCCGGCGTGCCGAAGCCCTCGCCCTGGCCCAGGATCTTGTTGGTTTCGGCCATGCCCTTCCACTCTTCCTTGGATTGGCCGTTGCCTAGGTCCTTGTCGATCCAGGGGATCAGCGAGCCGCCCAGCGGTACGCCGAAGTTCGCGGTCTCCTCGGCCGACAGGCTGCGCTGCTTCGCGATGACCTTGCGGTCGATTTCCAGGATCGCACTCTTGGGGTCGGCCAGCAGCGCCTTGACCTCGGCGTTGAGCGTGCCGTACTGGGTCAGCAGTTCGCGCATGTGCTGCGCGCCGCCGCCGCTGGCGGCCTGGTAGGTCTGGGTGGCCATCCATTCCACCAGCCCGGCCTTGTACAGCGCCCCCACGCCCATCAGCATGCAGCTGACGGTGCAGTTGCCGCCGATCCAGTTGCGGCCGCCCTTGGCGAGCGCGGCCTGGATCACCGGCATGTTGACCGGGTCCAGGACGATCACCGCGTCGTCCTTCATGCGCAGTGTGCTGGCGGCATCGATCCAGTGGCCCTTCCAGCCCGCCGCGCGCAGCTTGGGGAAGACCTCGGTCGTGTAGTCCCCGCCCTGGCAGCTGATGATCGCATCGCAGCGCTTGAGCGCTTCGAGGTCGGCGGCATCCTGCAGTCTGGCCTCGTTCTTGGCCTGCCGGGGCGCCGGCCCACCGGCGTTGCTGGTGCTGAAGAACAGCGGTTCGATCAGCGCGAAGTCGCCTTCGGCCTGCATGCGATCCATCAGGACCGAGCCGACCATGCCACGCCAGCCGACGAGGCCGACCAGGGGGTTGTTGGGCAATGCCATTTCAGTTCACCTTTCGAGACTCAACTCCGGACCCTGGGTTCTCCCGGCTCGTTCGCCGGGTCCAGAGGGAGGTAGGGGCGAAACGATCCGAGACGATCAGGTCTTGGTAATGGTTTTGCCAGTGATGGCGGCCACGACCGCATCACCCATCTCGCGCGTGCCGACCTTGGTGGTGCCCGCACTCCAGATGTCCGCGGTGCGTAGGCCGGCAGACAGCACGTCCTTCACCGCCGACTCGATGCGGTCGGCAGCGGCACTTTGTTGGAGGGTGTAGCGCAGCATCATGGCAGCGGACAGGATTGTAGCCAGCGGGTTCGCAATTCCCTTGCCGGCAATGTCCGGCGCGCTGCCGTGGCTGGGTTCGTACAGGCCCTTGTTGCGCTTGTCCAACGAAGCGCTGGGCAACATGCCGATGCTGCCGGTGAGCATCGCGGCCTCGTCGCTGAGGATGTCGCCGAACATGTTGCCGGTGACCACCACGTCGAAGGCCTTGGGCGCCTTCACCAGCTGCATCGCCGCGTTGTCCACGTACATGTGCTGCAGCTCCACATCGGGGTATTGGGCGTGCACCTCGGTGACCACGTCCTTCCAGAACTGGAAGGTCTCCAGCACGTTGGCCTTGTCCACGCTGGTCACCTTCTTGCCGCGTTTGCGCGCGGCCTGGAAGGCCACATGGGCGATGCGCTCGATCTCCGGCTTGCTGTAGCGCATCGTGTCGAAGGCTTCTTCCGCACCCGGGAAGTGGCCGTCCACCGCCGTGCGGCGCCCGCGCGGCTGGCCGAAGTAGATGTCGCCGGTCAGCTCGCGGATGATCAGGATGTCCAGCCCGGCCACCAGTTCGGGTTTCAGCGAGGACGCGTGCGTGAGCTGCTCATAGCACAGCGCCGGGCGCAGGTTGGCAAACAGGCCCAGATGCTTGCGCAGCCCCAGGATGGCCTGCTCGGGACGCAGCGCGCGTTCGAGCTTGTCGTACTTCCAGTCGCCGACGGCGCCGAAGAGGATGGCGTCGGCGGCCTGGGCCAGCTTCAGCGTGCTCTCCGGCAGCGGGTGGCCGTGGGCTTCGTACGCGGCGCCGCCGACCAGGGCGGTCTCGCATTCGAACTTCAGGTCCAGCACTTGCAACACGCGCTGGGCCTGTTCGACGATTTCGGTGCCGATGCCGTCACCGGGGAGGATTGCGATCTTCATGCGGGTGCCTTTCAGCCGAGTCGGGTTTGGGCCAGCCAAGGCTTCGTCGCCAGGCGCTCGGCCTCGAAGGCGCGGATCTTGTCGGCGTGGCGCAGGGTCAGGCCGATGTCGTCGAAGCCGTTGGTCAGGCAGTACTTGCGGAAGGCCTGCACCTCGAAGGGCAGCTCGGTGCCGTCGGGCTTGACGATCACCTGGCGCGGCAGGTCGATGGTGAGCTGGTAGCCCGGAAAGGCCGCCACCTCGTCGAACAGGCGGGCCACCTGCGCTTCGCTCAGCACGATGGGCAGCAGGCCGTTCTTGAAGCAGTTGTTGAAGAAGATGTCGGCGTAGCTGGGCGCGATGAGGGCGCGAAAGCCGTACTGCTCCAGTGCCCAGGGCGCGTGTTCGCGGCTGGAGCCGCAGCCGAAGTTCTGCCGGCACAGCAGCACGCTGGCGCCCTGGTAGCGCGGCTGGTTGAGCACGAAATCCGGGTTGGGCTTGCGCGCGCCGATGTCCTGGCCCGGCTCGCCCTTGTCCAGGTAGCGCCACTCGTCGAACAGGTTGGGGCCGAAGCCGCTGCGCTTGATGGACTTGAGGAACTGCTTGGGGATGATGGCGTCGGTGTCGACGTTGGCCCGGTCCATCGGCGCAACCAGGCCTTTGTGCACGGTGAAGGCTTGCATGGTGTGCGCTCCTTGTCAGCTGAATCGACGCACGTCGACGAAATGGCCGTGCAGCGCCGCAGCCGCGGCCATCGCGGGGCTGACCAGGTGGGTGCGGCCACCGTTGCCCTGCCTCCCTTCGAAGTTGCGGTTGCTGGTGCTGGCGCAACGCTCGCCAGGTTCCAGCTTGTCGGCGTTCATGGCCAGGCACATGCTGCAACCGGGTTCGCGCCACTCGAAGCCCGCGGCCCTGAAGACCTCGTGCAGGCCCTCGCGCTCGGCCTGGGCCTTCACCTGGCCCGATCCCGGCACGACCAGCGCCAGCTTGACGTTGGCCGCCACCCGCTGGCCCACGCGCCTGATCACGGCGGCGGCCTCGCGCAGGTCCTCGATGCGGCTGTTGGTGCAACTGCCGATGAAGACCTTGTCGACGGTGATGTCGGTGATGGCCTTGCTGGGCGGCAGGCCCATGTAGCTGAGCGCGCGCTCGATCGCACCGCGCTTCACGGCGTCCTTCTCCTTGTCGGGATCGGGCACGCGGCCGTCGATGGGCAGCACCATTTCCGGGCTCGTGCCCCAGGTCACCTGGGGCAGGATGCGCGCGGCGTCCAGCTCCACCACGGCATCGAACGACGCGCCGGGATCGGAATGCAGCGTGCGCCAGTACGCCACCGCCTGATCCCAGGCCACGCCCGAGGGCGCAAACGGACGGCCCTTGCAGTACGCGATGGTCTTGTCGTCCACCGCCACCAGGCCGGCGCGGGCGCCGGCCTCGATGGCCATGTTGCAGACCGTCATGCGGCCTTCCATGCTCAGGCCGCGGATCGCACTGCCGGCAAATTCGATCGTGTAGCCGGTGCCGCCGGCGGTGCCGATCCTGCCGATGATGGCCAGCACCAGGTCCTTGGCAGTGACGCCGGCGCCCAGCGCACCTTCCACCTTGACCAGCATGTTCTTCGCCTTCTTGGCCAGCAGGGTCTGCGTGGCCAGCACATGTTCGACCTCGCTGGTGCCGATGCCGTGCGCCAGCGCACCGAAGGCGCCGTGCGTGGACGTGTGCGAGTCGCCGCAGACCACCGTCATGCCCGGCAGCGTGGCGCCGTTTTCCGGCCCGATGACGTGCACGATGCCCTGGCGCTTGTCCAGGAAGGGAAAGTAGGCTGCCGCGCCGAAGGCCTGGATGTTGGCGTCCAGCTCCATCACCTGTGCCTTGCTGGTGGGGTCGGTGATGCCGTCATAGCCCAGCTCCCAGCCGGTGGTGGGCGTGTTGTGATCGGCGGTGGCGACGATGCTGCTGACGCGCCAGACCTTGCGGCCGGCCAGCCGCAGGCCCTCGAAGGCCTGCGGGCTGGTCACCTCGTGCACCAGGTGGCGGTCTATGTAGAGCACGGCGGTGCCGTCTTCCTCGGTGTGGACGACGTGGTCGTCCCACAGTTTGTCGTAGAGGGTGCGGGCGGTCATCGTGACAGGGCTCCTGAAGTTTCGGTCGATGATTCCGGCGGGCACAGTGCGTCGACGAAGCGCTGCACCACGGCAGGCAGGACCTCCTGCTGGCGCACGGCCAGCAGGTAGCGGCGCTGGGCCCAGGTTTCGTCCAGGCGCAGCACCGTCAACGCGAAGACGCGCGCCAGGCGGGCGGCCACTTCGGCCGGCATCACGGCCACGCCCAGGCCGGCTTCGACGAGTTGGGCGATGGCGTCGAAGCCGCGCACCTGCAGCCGCGCCTTCAGTGGCCGGCCCTGGCCTTCGGCCTCGGCCCGCATCAGCTCGTGCGCGGCGGCACCATGGTGCAGGCCCACGATGTCGTGATCCAGCAGGGCCGCGAAGCGCACGGACTGGCGCTGTGCCAGCGGATGGTCCGCCGGAACGATGGCCGCCAGCGACGCACGGCGGTACAGGTGGGTCTGCAGCAGGTTGTCCAGCAGCGGCGGCACGAAGATGCCCACGTCGGCACGGCCTTCGGCCACCGCGGCCTGCACCTCGGCGCTGGTCTGGTCTTCCAGGCTGATGCGGATCTGGGGATGGGCCTGCAGGAAGGACGCCAGGTCCGGCGGCAGGCATTCGCTGATGGCCCCGGCGCTGGCCACGATGCGCAGGTGGCCCTTGATGCCGTGCGCGAACTCCACGACTTCGCTTTCCAGCGCATGCAGCTGCATGTCCAGGTTGCGCACGTGGCGCACCAGGGCGCGGCCGGCCTCGGTGGGTTGCACGCCACGCGCGTGGCGCTCGAAGAGTGCCACGCCCAGGCGCGCCTCCAGATCGCTGAGGCGCTTGCTGGCCGCCGCCAGCGCCAGGTTCTCGCGTTCAGCGCCCCGCGTGATGCTGCGCGTGTCTGCGATGGCCAGCACGAGGTGAAGTGTGGTGAGGTCAAAACGCATGGCTGCCAGGTACGCCACCTTAGCCTTCGCCGTTGACGTTGTGTTGCGTCAATTGTGAACCGAGACTTCGTCGATAGCGAAGTCGAACCGGTTGCGGCGCGGGCGCCAGACCGTCGCGGTCGAAGCGGGGCCGAGGGGGTGCGGAAGGAAGAGCCGAGCCGCTTCAGCCGAACTTGGCCTTGGCTTCCAGATCGGCCTTCAGCGAAGGCGCCAGGCGCAGGCGCTGGGCCAGGTCGTCGAGGTAGCTGCGTTCGGCCGGGTTGCTTTCATCCACCACCAGCACGCTGGCAAGGTAGATCTCGGCGGCCATCTCAGGGCCCTGCGCCAGGGCCGCCACGTCAGCAGCGCTGGCCGGCCGTTCGACGGCCTGCACCGCCCATTGCTGGGTGGCAGCATCGGCCTGCACCCGCTGCAGTTCGGCCTGCAGCAGGCCGCGCTCGCGCTCGTCCAGATGGCCGTCGGCTTTGGCCGCGGCGATCATGGCCGTCAGGATCGCCTGGCTGTGGGTTTCCTGCTGTGGCGCCGGCAAGGCTTCGAAAACGGTGGGTTGCACCCCACCGGGCCCGCCGGCCGGGGTTGGCGTGGCGCGTGCCGCCTGGCTGGCCTGGTGCTCCTGGTAGGCCTTCCAGGCCAGCGCACCGATCGCTGCCACGCTGCCGTACTTGAGCACCTTGCCCCCCATGCGGCGGCCACTGCCGGTGCCCAGCAGCAGACCCAGCACACCGCCCACTGCGGCGCCGGTGGCGTACTTGCCCATGTCGGCACGGCGGGCAGGGTCGTTCGCACCACCGGCCTTCAGGATCTGGTCGAGCAGGGATTGGATGTTCATCAGCGGACTCCAGGCAAACAGACGCGGGAACCACCACTGTAGCCCCCGCGTCGTTTCGGGTCATGCTGTGCGGCGCGGGCCGCCTCAGTTGGCGCCGAACTTGACGTTGAGGCCGGCGAACACCGCCACGTCGTTCTTCTTGCTGCCGGCCGGCGGCTTGCTGTTGTAGCTGTCGGTCAGACCCACGGTCAGACTCATGGTGCCGCTCATCGCCGCGCCCAGGCCGGCGCTGAACTTCATGATCTTGGCCTTGTCACCGCTCAGGCCGGGGTACAGCTCCAGGCGCTGCTTGAAGCTCACGCTGCTGGAGAGCTGGTGCGAGGACTCTTCGCCCAGGTACAGGCTGGCGCGCGAGAACCGGGTGTCGGTCTTGCTGCCGATGGTCTGCGTGGTGTCGTAGCGGTCGGTCGAATAGGCCGCGCCGCCGAACACGCTGAAGGCCAGTTCCTTGGTGTCGATGAGCTTCAGGCCCAGGCCACCGGCCACCGTGCTGCGCAGGTTCAGGTCGATCAGGGCATCACCTTCGAAGCCCAGCTTGCCGAACACGAAGAGCGAAGGACTCAGGTTGTCGTCGTACTGGCCGAATCCGGCCCACTTGTTGGCCGTGGCCTTGTTCGAACCGTCGACCTTGCCGCGCGCATAGTTGGCCGCGCCGCCCAGCGTGATCTTGTCCTGCGCCGTCAGGCGCGCCATGTCGGCGCCTAGCATGAAGGCCTGGGTGCTGGAATTGCCCGAAGTGGCGGACAGTGCCGCGCCGCCCGTGCCGCGCCACTGGCCGTCTGCCGGCGGCGGTGCGGCGATGGCGGCGGTGCTGGCCAAGCCCAACCAGGCCAGCCAGGTGGTGCGGGAATTGCGGCTCTTCATGAAGGTGACTCCGGGTGAGGTTTGGACGCGGCGGGCCCGTCAGGCACGCCTCCGATTCATCCTACGTGCGCCACCCGGTCCGACAACCATCGCAAGTAGGGCATGGGCGTGGTCCCGCGCCAACACCCCTCCCATCCCGGCTCAGTTCAACGCCCCAGCGCCGCCACCACCTCGGGCGGTGCCTGCACCAGCTCGATCAGCACGCCTTCGCCGCCCAGCGGAAACTCGTCATTGCCCTTGGGGTGCACGAAGCAGATGTCGTAGCCGGCCGCGCCCTTGCGGATGCCGCCGGGCGCAAAGCGCACGCCGTTGGCGCTCATCCACTCGACGGCCTTGGCCAGGTCGTCCACCCACAGGCCGACGTGGTTGAGCGGCGTGGCATGCACCGCGGGCTTCTTGTCCGGGTCCAGCGGCTGCATCAGGTCGACCTCGACCGCGTGCGGGCCTTCGCCCATCGGCAGCGATTGCTGCAGGCGCAGCGGCATGCGGATGCGCAGCTGCGGATCCACTCGCTGATCGGCTCGGCGGCGGCGGTCGGGGCCACAACAGTGGCCCGTAGCAGCGCCGCGTTGATCGCGGCCCTGCGCGCGGGCGGTGAGCCGGATCCACCGGTGCAACAGGCCCAGCTCGACGCCCTGCGCACGGCGATAACCCGCGCCACCGAAGCACTGCAGCAGCGGCGGCGCTGACGCCTGCAGCAGCGGCGGCGCTGACGCCGGCGGGGCGCGTCCGGTCAGTTGCAGGCCGCACCGTCCGGCTTGCAGTGTGCGAGCGCCGCCGCCGGCACGCCGGCCTGGCGCTGACGCACATAGTCCTGCACCCGGTGCCGGTAGTAGTTGTGGCACCAGTTGTGGTTCCACACATAGGCGTGGCTGTCCCAGCCCGGCGGATGGTCCGGCAGCACCGAGCAATTGGCCGAGGTGGTGGAGAGCTGACCGCAGATGCGCGCCCAGGGGTCGATGTACGAACCGGGGTGCGGTCCGCGCGTGCAACGCTCGACCTGGCGCAACCACTCGTCGATCAGGCCACGCACGGCAGGGTCCCGCCAGGGTTCCGTGCCCGGCGATGGACCTCCCGCCTGCAGACCGGTGGCATACACCGAGTTCGCCATCCCGCCGCCGCAGATCTGGCTGCGGTCGCCATTGCACGGCGTGTCGCATTGGTTGGACCGGCCGTAGCGCCCGAATCGGTTGCCGCAGAAGCACCAGGCGCCGAACTGCGCGCCCGCAAAAGCGAACCCGCGGCCGGCGCATGTCGATACGCAATGCTGCAGCGTCATGTTGCCGGTGGTCACCGAGTAACCGTCCAGGTCACGCACGTAGTCATCCTTGAAGCAGCCCATGCCGCCGGGTGGCGCTGTGGACGGCGCCTGCACCGAGGAGCCCGGCATGACGGGCGCTCCCAGCGCCACGCTGTACACCGAATTGGCCCAGCTGCCGCCGCAGATCTGGTTCGGGTCGCCGCTGCACTTCATGTCGCAGTTGTCGGCCGGCCCATAGCGGCCGTAGCCGTTGGCGCAGAAGCACCAGGCCGCGAATTGCGTGCCGGCGTAGGCGAAACCCCGGCTGCGGCAGGTCGCGATGCATTTCTGCGGCGTCATGTCGCCGCTGGTCCCGGAGTAACCGTCCAGATCGCGCTCTGCCTTGTCCCTGAAGCATGCGGCCGCGGCACCTGGGTCCGCGCCTGCCTTGACACCGGACACGCAGCAGCTGCTGGCGCGCGCGGCAGGTACCCCGGACTTGAGCCAGCAGCGCGGTCGCGACCCCTGCACGGTGTTGGGCCTGACATAGGTCCATGCCCGGCAGGCCGGGTCAGCGTTGCATGCGCTGCGGCACAGGCCGGCGTCGGGCGCCGCAAGATCGAAACCGCTGTAATCCAGGCCCGGGCGATCGGTGTCGGTTTCCCAGATGCCAGGCGCCGACGCCGCACTCGACGCAAACAGTGCAACGGATACCAGCATGGCGAATCCGGCAAACGGTCTCCACCAGCGGGTGCCGCTGGCGCCGGCTCGTTCGGTGTGGCCCATCTTCTTCTCCCAAACGGCGTGCATCTGCATGGCACGGATCAAAGCCCGCGACCTGTAGCGCCGTGCGGCAGCACATCCGGCCTCCGACCGAACCGATTGCCGGATGTGCGCCGACGCGGCCCCGGTAGACGGCACAGTCTGGCGCCAGACGGGGCCGACCTGCGCTGAGCATGCTCAAGGCACGGCTGTCCGGCTTGCCGTCGACCCGGCGCCGCCTGCGGCCCTGTCCGCAACCCCGGCAGCCATGCGTCCAAGGCTCATGCCTGGCTCGGCGTCGGGTGCAATCACAGGTCCGATTGCGGCCAGAGCCACGCTGCTTCGGCCAACACAATGCGCCGGTCATCCCACCCGCAGCGACTTGCCATGCACCGAGCCATCGAACCCGCCATCCACTACCGGGGCACCCCCGTGGTCCTGATCAGCAGCCTGAATGAAGACGGCAGCACCAACCTGTCGCCCATCTCCTCGGCCTGGTGGCTGGGCTGGAGTTGCATGCTGGGCCTGGATGCGAGCTCCAAGACGGTCGAGAACATGTGCCGTGCCAAGGCCTGTGTGCTCAATCTGCCTTCACACGCGATGGCGACCCAGGTCAACGGCCTGGCCTGGACGACCGGCAGCCGGGATCTGCCGATGCACAAGAAGCTGCTTGGCTACCGTCACGAACCCGACAGGTTCACCCGGGCCGGGCTGACCCGCGCGCCGCTGGCGGCGTCCTGGCCCGATGCCGTGGCGGAATGTCCTGTCCAGCTCGAGGGCGAGGTGGTTCAGGTGCAGCCGTTCGCCGCAACGGACGCGCGCCTGCCCGTGGCGGCGGTGGCCGTGGAGGTCCGGCTGCTGCGCATGCACGTCGAAGAGTCGCTGCTGGTGGACGGCTGCCCGCATCGCATCTACGCCGACCGCTGGCATCCGATGATCATGAGCTTCCGGCACCTGTTCGGCCGCGGGGACAAGCTTGAGAAGTCCAGTCTGGCGCGTGAACCGGAGGAGGCCTACGCGCCGTGGAAGCAGGTCGAGGCGCCGCGCCGGGCCTGGACCTGATGGGCTGCGTGCCGGCATGAGCCGGCCCGTTGGGGCGACCGGTGCCGCAGCCCGCACGGGGCCTCACGGCTGTCCGCTTGACAGAGTGTTTCTCTAGAGTGACACTCTAGATGTGATTGACCGATCGCGTTCATCGCAGACCCGCGTGCTGGAGGCGGCCGTTGCGGTGTTCCTGGCGCACGGCGATGCGGCCGCGTCGATGGAGCAGGTCAGGCAGGCGGCGGGCGTCAGCAACGGCAGCCTGTACCACCACTTCCCGACCAAGTCGCATCTGGTCGGTGCCGTTTATGCACACGCCCTGCGCGACTTTCACGCGGCGCTGGGTCGGGCCCTGGACAAGGCGCGCGACGCCGAATCGGGTGTCAAGGGGCTTGTGCGCGCCTACATCGCCTGGGTGCTGGCGAATCCGGCTTCCGCGCGGCTGCTCGAACGCCTGCGGCACCGGGATGCGCCGGACTGCGAAGCGATCACGCAAGCCAATGCACAGGTGTTCGACCGTATGGGACGGTGGATACAGGAGCAGGTGAACAAGGGCGACATGCAGGCGCTGCCATTTGGCGTGTGGATGTCGCTTGTCTTTGCACCGGTCCGGGCTCTGACGCCGGCATGGACCGCAGATGCCCGTCCCAAGGTCGGCGCAGCGCTGCGCGACACCCTGGCCCAGGCGGCCTGGTTGGCGGTCTCTTGTGCGCACGCCGCTGGGCCTGCTCACGATCAAATGCGGCTTCGCCACTTTGCTCATACCCCTGCGGGGGGCGGCCGGCAAGGCCGGCCTGGGGGCGCTCTCAAGCGCCGGCAACGCCCGGCCACCGAGCCATGAGCGCGGCCCTGCCACCCGGGCAGCGCGAGCGGGAGGATTTCCCCCGCTTCGGGCTGCCCCCGTTTGCCGACCGGCAGCCCGTGCCGCCGTTCCGTGGCAGCCTGCGCCTGCTGGGCCGAGTGGTTGAGGCCGCTGAGATCCTGGCGCCCCTTGCCGGCCTGGAGCGGATCGAGAGGCTCAGCGATTTCCACTGCGTGACGACCTGGTCCAAGCGCAACTTGCGCTGGGGTGGTGTCCGCTTCTCGGACTTCTACGCCGCTCACGTGGCGCCGCGCGTCGCGCCCGGCGCACACGCGCGCTTCGTCACCGCGCATGGGCTGGATGGATACCGAACCACGCTCTGGCTGCCGGACCTGCTGACGGATGACGCCTTGCTGGCCGACACCCTGAACGGTGCCCCGCTGTCCATCGGGCACGGTGCGCCGCTCAGGCTGGTGCTCCCGGCCCAGTACGGCTACAAGTCCGTCAAGCACATGGACAGTCTTGGGCTGTGGGACACCCACCCCAGGTCACAGCTGCCTGCGCTCGCGTTCATGGACCACTTGCGGGCCCGTGTCGATCGCGAAGAGCGGGGCCGGTGGCTGCCCGCTTGGTTGCTGCGGCAGGTCTACCGGCCCTTGATCCCGTGGAACGTCAAGCGATTCTCACGCGGCGGCGCGGCGGCGAGCGGGTGATGGCCACCGGCCCAGGGCTCGGCCCCTGGCCTGCGGCGCACCTTTGCCCTTTGTGGCCACTTGCGTCAGCGCAGACGGCGGCGCAGCGCCAGCAGCGCCCAGGCGGCCAGCGCGATCGTGCCCGGCTCGGCTACGCGTGAGGCTTGGTGCCACAAGTCGGTGGCCACCG
>DAORNK010000061.1:12581-16144 GCA_035440985.1 Rubrivivax sp.
TGAACGGCAGCGTGCCTTGTGCCACCTGGAACCGGTTGACGAAGTTGCCGCCCTGTTCCCACCCGACGATGTCGAGCGCGTAGTAGCCTGCATCGAGGTCGTAGGCGAGGGAGTCGCTGTCGGTCGGTGAGGTGTCGGTGGGATAAAGGATGATCGTTTCGCCGCCCAGGATCACGCGGATGCCGTCATCGTGGTACATCCGGAAGCGGTAGCTGCCGCGGGTCTCTATGCGCAGATAGCCGGTGTAACGCACCGCGAAGTTGTCGTCACCCAGCGCAGAGAGCGGGTCGAGCGAGGCGGCGCTGCAGCAATCGCCGATGTTGATCACAGAATGGATCAGGTCGAAGCTGCGGGCAATCGTGAAGCCGCCGGCACCGATCAGCGCGTTGTCGGCATCACCGATCGAATGTGGGCTGGTGGTCACGTCGACCCAATGGCCCTGGATGCCGGGTAGAACCGCCGGGTCGGGCGTCGTCGGTGTTGGCAGGGCTTGTCCAGCAGTTGAAACACTCAACAGCATCGCGCCGAGCAAGGCGGGCAGGGTTGACCGGGCCATCGAAAGACTCCTGTGCGGTGAAGGCGATCCTAAGCGAATCTCGAGCCAGGAGGCGATCCGGCCTTGCCTGACGCGGACTTGGCGCCGCAGTCTCGTGCCGTACCGGGCCGCTGGAAAGATTTTCGACATCGCCGGCGTGCCCACCTGGCTGGCCGCGGGCGAGCGTTTGCGTGTCAGCGTGGCCGCAGTGGACTGATGGGCTGTCGCGCCAGGCCGGCTGTTCAGTGGCCGTAGTGGCCTGGCCTGCCGCAGCATAGTCGAGGCGCCGGCAACACGCCGGGCGATGTCGGCCCGGCGCCCGCGCTGCGGGCCACACCGTTGAGCCGTACGCGCGGGTGGCCACCGAACAGAGTTCCGCGTCGCGGCGATGACGCCAGTGGGAAGTGAGCTGCCCGCCTGAAAATGCCTGCCTACGCGATCGGCAGCTGCATCGCCGAGACAGCCTCGGGCTCGGCGGCCGCAGTGACGACGAGGTCCGGCCCGCGGCGAGCCCAGCCGTGGTCGCGCGCCGTGCGTCGCGCTTTTCGACCCGCTCACCGATCGTGGCGGTCGGCACCGGACCGATGGCAGGTCTGATGAGGCAGGGGACCGGTCCGCACATGGCCGCGCGGACAGTGTCAGCCCCGCCAGTCGATCCACCGAACTCCAGGCCCGGAACCCGCCATTGCGCCGGATGTTGCCCACCCGCCCACGTTCGCCGACGGCGATCTCGTTCCAGGGCCATTTGGGAAGGCGTGTCCTCCACACCCCAGGGCTGGCCCGGCATGGTTGCGGGCCCGCTGCAGACCCACATGGTTCAGCATGCAGCGCAACGGGTGCCGAGCTGCAGGTGCCGTCTCCAGGTGTCGTGTCGGGGGCAACCCATACAATTCACGGCGGCTGGCCTGCCACTCCCCATGACGCAAGCTCCTACGTCCATCGCGGTTGTCGGTGCCGGTGCCGTCGGCAGCTTCTACGGCGCGCTGCTGGCACTTGCCGGCCACGCGGTGACGCTGATCGGTCGCGCGCCGCATGTGCAGGCCATCGCCGCACGGGGTCTGCGCCTGCACATGGATGGGCAGATCCACACGGTGTCGCTGGCCGCCAGCACCGATCTGGCGGCAGTTGGCGATGCGGATCTGGTGCTGTTCAGCGTGAAGTCGACCGACACCGATGCGGTGGCGCGCCAGCTGGCCCCGCTGCTGAAGCCCGACGCACTGGTGCTGAGCCTGCAGAACGGAGTGGACAACGCCGAAACCCTGGCGCGCCACCTGACCCAGGCCGTGGTGCCGGTGGCGGTGTACGTGGCCACGGCCATGCCCGGGCCGGGCGAGGTGCATCACCACGGCCGGGGCGACCTGGTGATCGGCACCATCGATGCCGATGCGGCGGCCGATGCGGCAGTGGCATTGCGCCTGCAATCGGTGGTGGATCTGTTCGCCGGCGCCCAGGTGGCGGTGCGCGTCTCGCCCGACGTCATCGGCGAGCTGTGGCGCAAGCTGATGGTCAACTGCGCGTACAACGCGGTGTCGGGCCTGACCCGTCAGCCTTATGGGCGCATGGCCGCTTTGCCGGCCATCGTCGATCTGCAACGCGCCGTGGTGCGCGAGGTGGTGGCCGTGGCGCAGGCGGCGGGCCAGGCGATGGACCTGGACACATCGATGGCTGCCATGGCCGCCATCGCCATGGCCATGCCGGGCCAACGTTCGTCCACCGCGCAGGACATGGCGCGTGGCCGGCCGACCGAGATCGACCATCTCAACGGTTTTGTGGTGCGACGTGGCGCCGAACTCGGTGTGCCCACCCCGGTGAACCAGGCCCTGCATGCGCTGGTCAAATTGGTGGATGTCAACCGCGACGCAGGGTGAGGATGCTGGATGCCGAGCTTGAGCCTGTTCCGGCCGCCTTCGCCCAGGCGCTGCGCGAGCTGGGACTGGCCGGCGCAGAAGGATTGAGCGGCCAGCCTCTGACGGGAGGCGTCTCATCGGACATCTGGCGCATCGCCACCGCGCGTGGCCCGGTGTGCGCCAAGCGCGCGCTGGCCAAGTTGCGCGTGGCCGCCGACTGGCACGCCCCGATCGAGCGCAACCAGTACGAAGCGCGCTGGATGCAGGTGGCGCAAGCGGCGCAGCCCGGCTGCACGCCGCTGGTGTTGGGCCAGCACCCGGGCCTGGGCGTGCTGGTGATGGAGTGGCTGGCGCCGGCCGATCACCGCTTGTGGAAGACGATGCTGCGCGACGGACACGCCGACACCGCCACGGCGCAAGCCGTTGGCCGCACCCTGGCGCACATTCACGCTCATGCCGCGGCGCGGGCCGGCGAACTGGCACCGCTGTTCGATACCGACACGACCTTCTTCGCCATCCGTCTCGAGCCCTATCTGTTGGCCACGGCGCAGCACCACCCCGATCTCGCGCAGCGGCTGCAGGCGTTGATGGCGCAGACGCAGTCCAACAAGCGCACGCTGGTTCACGGCGACGTCAGCCCCAAGAACATCTTGATCGGCCCCGGCGGCCCGGTGCTGCTGGACGCCGAATGCGCCTGGTGGGGCGACCCGGCTTTCGACCTGGCGTTCTGCCTGAACCATCTGCTGCTGAAGTGCTTGTGGAAGCCTGCGATGCAAGGTGACTTCCTGGCTGGGTTTGCCGTGCTGGCCGAGGCCTACCTCGCCGGCGTGGACTGGGAGCCGCGTGAGCAGCTCGAGCGCCGCGCGGCGGCACTGCTGCCGGGCCTGCTGCTGGCGCGCGTGGATGGCAAGTCGCCTGTCGAATACCTGACTGCAGACATCCAGCGTGACACCGTGCGCCAAGCGGCGCGGCTGCTGCTGCGGCAACCCGTGGCACATCTGGCCGACATCCGTGCCGCTTGGCGGCAGCAACTCGAACGATGAGCGCCGCCACCACCATCCGCACCCTGCACGCGCGCCGTGTGTGGGACAGCCGTGGCCGCCCCACCGTGGAAGCCCAGGTGCACCTGCAGGGTGGCGCCACGGGCCGCGCCATCGTGCCGGCCGGCGCCAGCAAAGGGT
>DAORNK010000062.1:0-16088 GCA_035440985.1 Rubrivivax sp.
CGCCGCCAGCGGGCCGTCGTCGCGTCCGGCAGCGGCCACCGCAGCCACGCCGCCAGCACCCGGCACACCCCCGCCTTTTGCGGTGGTGATCAAGGACGCGCGCCGCATCGACGGCCCGCTGACGTTCTGGCAGAAGGACGACAAGGTCTGGATCGAACTGCTGCCCAGCCAGTTCGACCAGCCCTGGCTGCTTTCGCCCAAGATCAAGAGCGGCATCAGCGAGGCCTGGGTGCTGGGCGGGCTGATGGCCCTGCCCGTCAACGGCGCGGGCGGCGCCCAGCTGGTCGAGTTCAAGCGTGTGCACAACCAGGTACGCCTGCAGGCGCGCAACACCGACATCGCGGCCACACCCGGTTCGCCGGAGGCGCGCGCCGTTGCCGATTCGTATTCGCACAGCCTGCTGGGGGCCGTGCCCGTGGTCAGCCAGCCGCATCCCGACCGCAAGAGCGTGCTGATCGAGGCCAGCCCGCTGTTCCTGACCGACATGCTCGGTATCGGCATGCTGCTGCAGCGCGGCCTGCGCCAGGGTTATGGACTGGACCGCAGCAACTCGGTGATCACCGCCGTGCGCAGCTCCGACCAGGCGATGGTCGTCGAGACGCAGAACCACTTCTACACGGCCAGCCTCGCGGTGCCGACACCAGGGGCCCCGCCCGGCGCCCCGGTGCCGCAGCTGCCGCGCTACCTGCCCGACACGCGCAGCCTGCTGGTGTCGCTGAGCTTCTCTCTGGCGCCGCTGCCTGCGCAGCCCATGGCCAAGCGCCGCGCCGACCCGCGCATAGGCTTGTTCACGACCACGGTGCTCGACTTCTCGGCCGAGCGTTCGCACTCCGCCCGCCAGCGCTTCGTCAACCGCTGGCGGCTCGAGAAGAAGGACCCGGCGGCCGAACTCTCCGACCCCGTCAAGCCCATCACCTTCTGGATTGACCGCAACGTCCCGCAGGCCTATCGCGAGACCGTGCGCGCGGCCATCCTGGAGTGGAACAAGGCGTTCGAGAAGATCGGCTTCCGCGGTGCCATTGCCGTCGAGCAGCAGGCCGATGACGCCAAGTTCGACACCTTGGACTTCGGCTATGCGTCGGTGCGCTGGATGATGAACGCCAGCCCGGCCTTCGGGGCCATCGGCCCCAGCCACGTGGACCCGCGCAGTGGCGAGATCCTGGACGCCGACGTGGCCTTCGAAGGGACATCGGCCCGCGACATCCGGCAGTTGCGCAGCCGGATCCTGCCGCGCAGCGCAGCCGCCACCTTTGCCTTTGCCGCGCCGCTGGCACCACCGGCCGAGTTCGCCGGGGCGTTCGAGTCCAGCCGCTGCCTGCACGGCGCGCTGGCCGCTGAACAACTCGCCTACGCGCTGGACGTGATGGAAGCGCAGGGCGAGATGGACCCCGAGGGCCCGCTCGCCCAGCAGTTCGTCCAGGACTACGTAAAGGAAGTGATCCTGCACGAGGTCGGCCACGCGCTGGGCCTGCGCCACAACTTCCGCGCCTCGCGCGTCTACAGTGAAGCGCAACTGGCCGATGCCGAGTTCACGCGTGCCCATGGCACCACCGGCTCGGTGATGGAATACAACGCCGTCAACCTGCCCCTGCCCGGCCAATCCGGCGGCGTACCGTTCCAGACCACGCTCGGACCCTACGACTACTGGGCCATCGAGTACGCCTACAAGCCCCTGCCCGCGGGCAGCACGCCACAGGCCGAACAGACCGAATTGATGCGCATCGCGGCGCGCAGCCACGAGCCGCTGCTGGCCTACGGCACCGACGAGGACCAGTCCCTGGGCCTGGATCCCGAGACGCTGATGATGGACCTCGGCGCCGACCCCCTGGCCTTTGCGGCCAAGCGGCTGGCCATTGCCCGCGAACTCTTCCGGCGCCAGGAGACACGCGAGCTCTCGCCCGAACGCGACTATGCGGCGCTGCGGCGCTCCATTGCCTATGCGCTGAACGACGTGGCGCGTTCCGTTGCCGTGCTGGTGCGCCAGATCGGCGGCGTGCGCACGCTGCGCGATTTCCCGGGCAGTGGTCGTGACCCGCTGCAACCTGTGCCGGCGGAACAGCAACGGCGCGCCCTGTCGCTGGTGAGCACCGGTCTGCTGGCGGCCGAAGGCCTGCAGCTGTCGCCCGCGCTGCAGCGGCGCGTCGCGCCGGACTTTCTGGACCGTGCCGAGGGCGAGGGCGGCGGTACCGACTTCCCGGTGGCCCAGCGCCTGCTGGATCTTCAGCGGGCCGTGTTGGGCTATCTGATGAGCGACGCCGTCGCGGCCCGCATCCTCGACAGCGTCGGCAAGTTCGACGTGCCGGCGCAGGCCTTCCAGCTCGGCGAACTGCACGAGCGGCTGGCTCGTGATCTGTGGGGCGGCCTGGCACAGGCTGGGCGCATCGACCCCTCCCGCCGCGAACTGCAGCGCGAACACGTGAACCGGCTGGCCGCCATGCTGCTGCGCCCCCTGCCCGGTTCGCGGGTGGACGCCCGGGGCCTGGTGCGCAGCCACGCGCGTCGGCTGCTGGCCAGCCTGGACAGCGTGCTGGTGCGACGCGGCGCCCTGGATGCCGATACCCGCGCCCATCTGGCCGACTGCGCCGACACGCTGCGGCAGGCCATGCAGGCACCTCTGCAGCGGCAGGGGCTGTAGGCGGGCGGGTCCGGCCATCGCCTGCGCTGCGTATCATGCGGCGCGATGGCGGGGCACCCTGCCCCGCTGCGACAAGGACTCCCATGCAAGCCTGGCTCTGCGAAACCCTGGATGGCGCCGAAGCGCTGCACTGGCGCGACCTGCCCACGCCCGAGCCGGGCGCTGGTGAGGTGCGCATCGCCGTCCGGGCGGCCAGTCTGAACTTCCCGGACCTGCTCATCGTGCAGGGCAAGTACCAGTTCAAGCCGCCCTTGCCCTTCGTCCCGGGGGCTGAGTATGCCGGCCTGATCGAGGCCGTGGGCGAAGGGGTCGGCCATCTGCGGCCGGGCTTGCCGGTGGCGGCCATCGCCGGCACTGGCGGATTTGCCACCCACGCCATCGTCAACGCCGCGCGCGTGTTGCCCTTGCCGCCTGGTTTTGCGCTGGACGACGCGGCGGCCTTCGCCTTCACCTATGGCACTTCGCACCACGCCCTGGTCGACCGCGGGCAGCTCAAGGCCGGCGAGACCGTGCTCGTGCTGGGTGCAGCTGGTGGTGTGGGCACGGCGGCACTGCAGATTGCCAAGGCGATGGGGGCGCGGGTCATTGCGGCGGCCTCCACGGACGAAAAGTGCGCACTGTGCCGCGAGCTGGGCGCCGATGCTTCCATCAACTACACGAACGAGAACCTGCGCGACGCCTTGAAGTCCTTGACCGGCGGCAAGGGGCCCGACGTGGTCTACGACCCGGTGGGCGGCGACCTGGCAGAGCCCGCCTTTCGTGGCATCGCCTGGCGCGGCCGCTACCTGGTCATCGGGTTTGCCGGCGGCGGTATTCCGGCACTGCCCTGGAACCTGGCGTTGCTCAAGGGCGCTTCGGTGGTCGGCGTGTTCTGGGGTGAATTCGTGCAGCGCGAACCGCAAGCCAGTGCCGCTGCGCTGGGCCAGCTGGCCCAGTGGTACGCCCAGGGCCTGATCAAGCCGGTCATCGACCGGCGATGGCCGATGAGCGAACTCAAGGCCGCCTACGCCCGCATGGGCACGCGCCAGGTGCAAGGCAAGTTGCTGCTCGTCAACGCCTGAGCCGCAGCGCGGGCCCCCCGCAGGAGGGTGTCCGTTCCGCGCTAGGATCAAACACCCGTGCCACGGGGCATGCGGAGAGTTCTGTCCATGGCAGTCAAGGTCCTGATCCTCGAAGACAACCCGGTGGCGCGCAGCTTCCTCTGCCGCGTCGTGCGCGAAAGCTTCAGCGACACCATCCTCATCACCGAAGCCGGCGACCTGGAATCCGCCCGGCGCCAGATTTCGCTCACCGGTGGTTCCCAAGGCCTGCATGGTGTCGACCCGTTCAAGCTGATCCTGGTGGACCTCGAACTGCCGGATGGCAATGGCATGGAACTGCTGGCTGAACTGGCCCACTACCCGGCCACCAAGATCGTCACGACGCTGTACTCGGACGACGATCACCTCTTCCCGGCGCTGCAGCGGGGCGCCGACGGTTACCTGCTGAAGGAAGACCGCTTCGAAGTGCTGGTCGAGGAACTGCAGAAGATCGTGCGCGGCCAGCCGCCGCTGTCGCCCGCGATCGCGCGGCGTCTGCTCACCCACTTCCGCCCCGGGGCGGCCAGCGACAGCCCCGCACCCGAATCGGGCTTCATGCCCGTCACCGGCTTCACCACCAGCAGGCCGGTGCCGATCGAAAAGCCGCTGGATCACGAACGCCTCACGCCGCGCGAGAGCGAAGTGCTGACCTACCTCAGCAAGGGCTTCACGATCAAGGAGATCGCCAGCCTGATGGGCATCAAGTGGTTCACCGTCAACGACCACATCAAGTCCATCTACAAGAAGCTCAACGTGTCCAGCCGCGCTGAAGCCGCCGTGCTGGCCAGCAAGCAGGGACTGGTGTAAGCCTCTCTCAGGCCCGACCCTGGAGACGGCGAAGACCAGGTGCCCCAGGGCATGGTCTGTGAGGTCCGGGTCCCCGGCCTCGCACCGCACACCTGAGCCGTCGCAGCGGATCGGCTGTCAACGCGCGGGGCGCAGCATCGTTGAAGGTGCAGGTCGGCGGCCACCGGCACCTCTCGGGCGCCGGAGGTCGGCGTTCTCCTGGACACCCCGGAGTGCGACAGTCTTGATTTCCGATGACAATACCGGCTTCGCGTTGACCAGGCGGCCCCGCGGCTGCCCTCCGCCATGACCACTCGCCGCACGACCTCCAGCCCTGAAACACCCGCCGGTCCCAAGCTGCGCCAGACGCAGGCCGAATACACTGCGGCCCGGCCCCATGCCGAGCCAGGCGTCAAACCGATGATGTCCAGTTCCAAGATGTACGTGTGCATCCGTTGCCACGCCAATTTCAAGACGGGCGATGGCAAACCCGACCCGCGTTTGCGCGGGCTGGGTCGTTGCAATGCCTGCCTGGGCACCACGGTCACGACAACCTGATCGGTCTTTCCCTTCTTTTCCTCAACCCCCACCAAGAAAGCTGTTCCATGTCGACTACCAATCGCCGCGTTTTCCTGATGCAAGCCGCCGCCTGCGGTTCGGTGCTGGTCGCCGCCCGCGCTGAAGCCCAGGCCGCCAAGCTCGACGAGAAGGATCCCCAGGCCGTCGCGCTGGGTTACGTGGCCGACACCGCCAAGGCCGACGCCAAAAAGTACCCCAAGCACTCGAAGGACCAGAAGTGCAGCAACTGCGCCCTGTACCAGGGCAAGGCCACCGACGCCAGCGCCGGCTGCCCGTTGTTCGGCGTCAAGCACGTGGTCGCTGGCGGCTGGTGCAGCGCCTGGGCCAAGAAGGCCTGATCGGCGCACCACGCCCTCCGCTGGCGCTGGCATAAGTCGGCGCACAGACAAAACGGCTCCCGAGGGAGCCGTTTTCGATGGTGGCGTCGGCAGGGCGGCATGGGCCGCCCGCCGTCACACCGGCTTCAGCGCACCTTGCCCGCCTTCCAGGCGTTGAGCAGCGTGTCATAGGCGATGGTTTCGCCCTTGGGTTTCTCGTTGGCCAGCTTGGCCCACGGCGCGCCCTTGTCGCTCAGCCACTTCTTGGCGTCTTCCTTCTTGTTGAGCTTGGGCGCGCAACGCGCCATGCCCGCGCGCTCCAGGCGGCTCATGACCTGGTCCATCTCTTCGGCCAGGTTGTCCATCGCCGCCTGCGGCGTCTTCTCACCCGTCACGGCCACCGCCACGTTCTTCCACCACAGCTGGGCCAGCTTGGGGTAGTCGGGCACGTTGGTGCCGGTGGGCGTCCAGGCCACGCGCGCCGGGCTGCGATAGAACTCGACCAGGCCACCGAGCTTGGGCGCCAGGTCGGTCATGGCCTTGCTCTGGATGTCGCTCTCGCGGATGGGCGTCAGGCCGACGATGGTCTTCTTCAGGCTCGTCGTCTTGGCGGTCACGAACTGCGCATACAGCCAGGCCGCGGCGGTGCGGTTCTCGTCGTGCTTGTCGAAGAAGGTCCAGCTGCCCACGTCCTGGTAGCCGTTCTGCATGCCCTGCTTCCAGTACGGGCCGTTGGGGCCGGGGGCCATGCGCCACTTGGGCGTGCCGTCGGCGTTGACCACCGGCAGGCCGGCCTTGGTCATGTCGGCGGTGAAGGCGGTGTACCAGAAGATCTGCTGCGCGATCTGGCCCTGCGCGGGCACCGGGCCGGCTTCGCCGAAGGTCATGCCGGTGGCTTCCTTGGGCGCGTACTTCTTCATCCAATCCACGTACTTGGTCAGCGCGTAGACAGCGGCCGGCGAGTTGGTGGCGCCGCCGCGCGAGACGCTGGCACCCAGCGGGTTGCAGCCGTCGGCGCTGGCGCGGATGCCCCACTCGTCCACCGGCTTGCCGTTGGGGATGCCGATGTCGGCGGTGCCGGCCATGCTCAGCCAGGCGTCGGTGAAGCGCCAGCCCAGGCTCGGGTCCTTCTTGCCGTAGTCCATGTGGCCGTAGATGGGCTTGCCGTCGACGGTCTTCACGTCGTTGGTGAAGAACTCGGCGATGTCCTCGTAGGCGCTCCAGTTCAGCGGCACGCCCAGGTCGTAGCCGTACTTGGCCTTGAACTTGTCCTTCAGGTCCTGGCGCGCGAACAGGTCGGCGCGGAACCAGTACAGGTTGGCGAACTGCTGGTCGGGCAGCTGGTAGAGCTTCTTGTCGGGCGCGGTCGTGAAGCTGGTGCCGATGAAGTCCTTCAGGTCCAGGCCGGGGTTGGTGTACTCCTTGCCCTTGCCGGCCATGTAGTCGGTCAGATTCATGATCTTGCCGTAGCGGTAGTGCGTACCGATCAGGTCCGAATCACTGATCCAGCCGTCGTAGATGCTCTTGCCCGACTGCATGGACGTCTGCAGCTTCTCGACCACGTCGCCTTCCTGGATCAGGTCGTGCTTGACCGTGATGCCGGTGATCTCGGTGAAGGCCTTGGCCAGCGTCTTGCTCTCGTATTCATGCGTGGTGATGGTCTCGGACACGACCGAGATCTCCTTCACGCCCTTGGCCTGCAGCTTCTTGGCCGCCTCGATGAACCACTTCATCTCGGCCATCTGCTGATCCTTGCTCAGCGTGGATGGCTGGAACTCACTGTCGATCCACTTCTTGGCCGCTGCTTCGTCGGCCCAGGCGCCTTGGCCCAGAGCCAGCGCCGCGGCGGTGATGGCGGCCGCCCGGGCGACCACGTTCAAGCGCAATTTCATGTCGAATCTCCTCAGACTGGCTTCCCATTAGAAAATGCGCGACACCGACTGGGAAGGATCGACCGGTGTGCTGTTCAGGAACTCAACCGCGGCGCATGATCAACGCCAGCAGCGCCATCGAAGCCACGAAGCTGAACCAGATCGACGGCTCCTGCTCGAGGCCAAACCACTCGATCATGCGCTCACTCACTGCGACGAAGGCCAGATTCAGGTAGGCGGCCGACAGCAGGCCGATGAAGAGGCGGTCGCCGCGTGTGGTGGGAATGGGCAGGAAACCCTTGCGCATCAGCGTGGGGGATTTGATCTCCCAGACCGTCATGCCGACAAGCATCAGCACGATGCAGCTGAAGAACACCGCCACCGGCAGGGTCCAGGCCATCCACTCGAACATCAGTCTCTCCGTAAACGACAAGGTCCGCTCATACGCGCCCCATCGCGAAACCCTTCGCGATGTAGTTGCGCACGAACCAGATCACGATCGCGCCCGGCACGATGGTCAGCACACCGGCGGCCGCCAGCACACCCCAGTCCATGCCCGAGGCCGACACCGTGCGCGTCATCACCGCGACGATGGGCTTGGCGTCGACGCTGGTCAGCGTGCGTGCCATCAGCAGTTCCACCCAGCTGAACATGAAGCAGAAGAAGGCCGCCACGCCCACGCCGGCCTTGATCAGCGGGATGAAGATGGTCAGGAAGAAGCGCGGAAAGGTGTAGCCATCGATATAGGCCGTTTCGTCGATTTCGCGCGGGATGCCGCTCATGAAGCCTTCCAGGATCCACACCGCCAGCGGCACGTTGAACAGCAGGTGCGCCAGCGCCACGGCGATGTGCGTGTCCATCATGCCCAGCGTGGTGTAGAGCTGGAAGAACGGCAGCAGGAACACCGCCGGCGGCGTCATCCGGTTGGTCAGCAGCCAGAAGAAGACATGCTTGTCGCCCAGGAAACTGTAGCGGCTGAAGGCATAGGCCGCGGGCAGCGCCACCAGCAGCGAGATCACCGTGTTGATGGCCACGTAGATCATCGAGTTGATGTAGCCCGAGTACCAGGACACGTCGGTGAAGATGACCTTGTAGTTGTCCCAGGTGAAGGCCTGCGGCCAGAACGAGAAGACGCTGAGGATCTCCTCGTTGGTCTTGAAGGACATGTTGACCATCCAGTACACCGGCAGGATGGCGAACACGAGATACAGGATCAGGAAGACGATCCTCTTCTTGAAGCGACGGTCATCCATGGCCCGCCTCCGCCTTGTCCTGCGTGCCCACGCGCTGCATCCAGTTGTAGAGGATGAAGCACAGCAGCAGGATGATGAGGAAGTAGATGAGCGAGAAGGCCGCCGCCGGCCCCAGGTCGAACTGGCCCACCGCCTTCTGGGTCAGGTACTGGCTGAGGAAGGTGGTGGCATTGCCGGGACCGCCGCCGGTGAGCACGAAGGGCTCGGTGTAGATCATGAAGCTGTCCATGAAGCGCAGCAGCACGGCGATCATCAGCACGCCACGCAACTTGGGCAACTGGATGAAGCGGAAGACGGCGAACTTCCTCGCGCCGTCGATACGCGCGGCCTGGTAGTAGGCGTCTGGAATGGCACGCAAACCGGCGTAGCACAGCAGCGCCACCAGCGGCGTCCAGTGCCACACGTCCATCACCAGCACCGTCATCCAGGCGTCGATGGCATGGCCTGTGTAGCTGTAGTCGATGCCCAGCGCGGCCAGCGTGGCACCCATCAGGCCGATGTCGGTGCGGCCATAGATCTGCCAGATGGTGCCGACCACGTTCCAGGGGATGAGCAGCGAAATCGCGACCGTCACCAGCACCGCGGATGCCTGCCAGCCCTTGGCCGGCATCGACAGGGCCAGCGCGATGCCCAGCGGGATCTCCACCAGCAGCACGGACACCGAGAACAGCATCTGTCGCATCAGGGCGCCCTGCAGGTCGTCGTCGCGCATCACCGCCTTGAACCACTCGGTGCCCACGAAAACACGCCGCTCCGGCGAGATGATGTCCTGCACCGAGTAGTTGACCACCGTCATCAACGGCACGATGGCCGAGAAGGCCACGCACAGGATGACGGGCAGGATCAGCAGCCAGGCCTTCTGGTTGACTGGCTTCATGCGATTCCCGGCACCGTTTGGCCAATCGGCTGCGTCATGCGATCAGCTCCTCGTTGACGTAATAGCAGGTGTGCGCGCCCACCACCTGCAGCCAGACCTGCTGGCCGACCTGCGGAATGGCCTGGTCCGAACCCAGCCGGGCCCGCAACAGCGGCGCGCCGGGTTCCGCTCCGAGCCTGGCGGTGACGAGCCAGTAGGTCCCGATGTCCTGGGCCTGGCTGACCACGGCGGGCAAGGCGCCCGCATCCTCGTCGTCGGACAGCCGAACGTATTCCGGCCGCACACCCAGGGTGAAACTCGCCAGTCGCCCAAGCTGGGCCAGCGGCGCCGGCAGCCCGCGGCCTGCCACCTCGATGCCTTCCCCGGTGCCGCGCGCCGGCAGGAAGTTCATGCCCGGCGAGCCGATGAAGTTGCCCACGAAGGTGTGGCGCGGGCGTTCGAACAGTTCGCTGGCGCTGCCCATCTGCACGGCGCGGCCGCGTGTCATCACCACCACCTGCTGGGCAAAGGTCAGCGCCTCGACCTGGTCGTGCGTGACATAGATCAGCGTGAGCTTGAGCTCGTGGTGGATCTGCTTGAGCTTGCGCCGCAGCTGCCACTTGAGGTGCGGATCGATCACCGTCAGCGGCTCGTCGAAGAGCACCGCCGAGACGTCCTCGCGCACCAGCCCGCGACCCAGCGAGATCTTCTGCTTGGCATCGGCTGCCAGCCCGGCCGCTCGCTGGTCGAGCTGAGCGCTCATGTCCAGCATCTCGGCGATCTGGCCCACGCGCTGCTTGATGCGATCGGCCGGCACGCCGCGATTGCGCAGCGGAAAGGCCAGGTTCTCGGCCACCGTCATCGTGTCGTAGATGACCGGGAACTGGAACACCTGCGCGATGTTGCGCGCCTGCGGACTCAGCCGCGTGACATCACGCCCGTCGTAGGTGAGCCCGCCCTGCGACGGCGTGACCAGGCCGGAGACGATGTTCAGCAAGGTGGTCTTGCCACATCCCGACGGGCCCAGCAGCGCATAGGCACCGCCGTCCTCGAAGCACATCTTCAGCGGCAGCAGTGCGTAGTCTTCGTCGCGCTGCGGGTGCGGCAGGTAGGCATGCGCCAGATCGAGTTCGATGCGGGCCATTTCAGTACCGCCCGGCCGTTCCGAAGGTGCTGAGCGTCCCCTTGGGGGGCCGCGAACGAAGTGAGCTTGGGGGCTTCATCTCAGTCGCGCCTCTGCGGCGAGGCCGTGGCCGGCGCCCGCAAGAGCGCGCCCCGGGCATCGAAGACGTAGACCTGTTCCGGGCTCAGGTGCAGCGTGAGTTGCGAACCCAGCGTGAAGACATGGACACCGGGCAGTTGCGACACCAGTTCACCGATGGGCGTGCGCACGTGCACGAAGCTGTCCGAGCCCGAGATCTCGGCCAGCTCAACGATGCCCGGCAGCAGCAGATCGCCGGACCGGCCGTGCACGCGCAGGGCTCCGGCGCGCACGCCCAGCGTGACCGCCTGGCCGTTGGCGCCGAAGGCCGGTGGCAGTTCCAGACCCAGTTGCTGACCATTGGCCAAGGTGACGACGCCGGCCGCAGCCTTGGCCGCCACCAGGTTCATCGGCGGGTCGCTGAACGCCCGCGCCACGCGGATGGACAGCGGGCGGTGGAAGACCTCGGCGGTGGGGCCGTACTGCAGCAGTTCGCCCGCGTCCAGCACCGCCGTGTAGCCGCCCAGCAGCAGTGCCTCGGTCGGTTCGGTCGTGGCGTAGACCACGGTGGAATCGCCGGCGGCAAACAGCGCCGAGAGCTCGTCCCGCAGTTCTTCGCGCAGCTTGTAGTCGAGGTTGACCAGCGGTTCGTCCAGCAGCATCAGCGGCGCCTTTTTCGCCAGCGCCCGGGCCAGGGCCACACGCTGCTGCTGGCCGCCCGAAAGCTCGGCCGGCAGGCGTTCGAGGAAGGGTTCGATGTGCAGCCTGGCCGCGAGCTCGGCCACCCGCGCCTGGATGCTGGCACGGTCCATCGCACCTTGCAGCCGCAGCGGGGAGGCGATGTTGTCGACCACCGTCATCGACGGGTAGTTGATGAACTGCTGGTAGACCATGGCCACATTGCGTTGGCGTACCGGCACGCCCGTCACGTCCTGCCCGTCGGCCAGCACATGGCCGGCACTGGGAGCGTCCAACCCGGCCATCACGCGCATCAGCGAGGTCTTGCCGGCCTGCGTGGCGCCCAGCAACACCGTCACCGCCCGCGGCACCAGGGTCAGATCGCAAGGGTACAGGTGCGTCACCGCACCCAAACGCTGCTCGATTCCTTGCAGGACTAGCTCCATGCCCCCCCCTGGGCGGGCGGCCCGTCGTTCCAGTGCCGCTGGCACCAGGCCTGTACGGCCGCGCGCTGGGCAGCATCGTAGTGCAGACCCAGCTTGGTGCGGCGCCACAGCACGTCGTCGGCCGTGCAGGCCCATTCCTGCGCATGCAGGTAGTGCAGTTCGGCTTCGAACAGGCCCGGCGCCACTTCGGCACCCAGCGCGCCCGTACCCAGCACCAGATCCACGCGCGCCCCATAACCGCGCGCCAGGCGCCGCAGCACGGACGAGGAAACCTGCGGATGGCGCTGTGCCAGGGCCTTGGCAAAGCGTTCGAAGTCAGTGTCGGGGCGCTGGGCCGGGCCGATCCAGGCCGACAGGTCGCCACCCGGCAGCGAGGCGGATGCTGTCCAGGCGCCTTTGCGGCAACCCAGCGGGCCGACCATCATGTCGGTGACCTCTTCGGCCAGCTTGCGGAAGGCGGTGAGCTTGCCGCCCCACACCGTCAGCAGTGGGGCCTGCCGGGTGTCCAGATCCAGGAAGTAGTCGCGTGTCACCGCCGCCGCGTTGCCCGCCCCGTCTTCCAGCAAGGGGCGCACGCCGGAGAAGGACCAGACGACGTCGGACGGCACGATGGGTTTTTCGAAATAGCGGCTGGCCTGTTCGCAGAGGTAGGCGATTTCGTCGGTCTCGATGCGTGCATCGCCGATCGCCCCGCGGTGCTCGACGTCGGTCGTGCCGATGAGCGTGAAGTCGTCCTGAAACGGGATACCGAAGATGATGCGCTTGTCGGGGTTCTGGAAGATGTAGGCGTGGTCGTGGTTGAAGAGCTTGCGCACCACGATGTGGCTGCCTTTGACCAGGCGCAGCGACTTGTGTTGCGGCACATGGGCATGCTCGGCCAGGAACTGCGCTGCCCAGGGCCCCGCGGCATTGATGAGTGCCCGCGCGCTCAAGGTATGTTCGACGCCGTCATGATGGCGCAGCGTCAGCGTCCAGGCCTGGGCGTCGCGCCGGGCGTCCGTGCAGGCCCAGCGCGTGAGCACGCTGGCACCGTGCGCCGCTGCATCGATGGCATTCAGCACGACCAGCCGCGCGTCATCCACCCAGCCGTCGGAGTAGACAAATCCCTTGGTGAACTGCTTCTTCAGGGGCGCGCCTATCGGGTGGCCGCGCAGGTCCATCGCGTTGGAGCCCGGCAACACTTCGCGCTTGGCCAGGTGGTCGTACAGGAAGAGGCCGGCACGGATCATCCAGGCCGGTCGCATCGTCGGGTTGTGCGGCATCACGAAACGCATCGGCCACATGATGTGCGGAGCACTGCGCAACAGCAGTTCACGCTCGGCCAGCGACTTGCGCACCATGCCGAACTCGTAATACTCCAGATAGCGCAGCCCACCGTGGATCAGCTTCGTCGAGGCCGACGAGGTGTGCGCACCAAGATCGTCCTTTTCGCAAAGCACCACGCGCAGCCCGCGCCCGGCCAGATCGCGCGCGATGCCCGCGCCGTTGATGCCACCGCCGACCACCAGCACGTCACAGGCCGCCGGAAGCGCGGATGGGGTGGCCCGCGCGTCGTTGGAAGTTGAAGCGTTCACTGCCTTGTACCGTCAGGGAGCGGGCGTTCAGCCCGCAACTCGCCCGCGACTTTCATCACGTTCGTTTTCGTTTCCTGAGCGATTCTGTTCGTTTCAGAGATCATGTTGATTCGTATAAACCCTATGAACGGTTCGTAAGTGGACGTTTAGATTCGAATGGGATGAACCCAAGCCCACGTCAGCTGGAACTGGTGGAGGAGGTGCAACGCCTTCGCAGCGTGTCGGTCGAAGCGCTGGCCGAGCGTTTTGGCGTCACCTTGCAGACCGTGCGGCGCGATGTCCGCCTGCTGGCCGAAGCCGGCCTGTTGATGCGCTTCCACGGCGGCGTGCGCGTGCCCAGTTCGACCACCGAAAACATCAACTACCGCCAGCGCCAGCAGCTGAACGACGCGGCCAAGCGCTGCATCGCCAGGGCCGTGGCGCAGGCCGTACCCAGCGACTGCTCGCTGATCCTCAACATCGGCACCACGACCGAAGCCATCGCCCGTGAGCTGCTGGGCCATCGCGGATTGCGCGTGATCACCAACAACCTCAATGTCGCGGCCATCCTGTCGGACAACCCGGACTGCGAAGTCATCGTGGCCGGCGGTGTGGTGCGCACGCGCGACCGCGGCATCGTGGGCGAAGTGACGGTGGACTTCATCCAGCAGTTCAAGGTGGACATCGGCCTGATCGGCATCTCGGCCATCGAAGCCGACGGCACGTTGCGCGACTTCGACTACCGCGAAGTGAAAGTGGCGCGTGCCATCATCGAGCACTCGCGCGAAGTCTGGCTGGCCGCGGACCACAGCAAGTTCAACCGCCCGGCCATGGTGGAGCTGGCACGCCTGGACCAGGTGGACACGCTTTTCACGGACCAGCCGCCGCCCGAACCCTTCCCGGCCCTGCTGGCCGAAGCAGGCGTCAATCTCAACGTGTGCACGGGCCCCCATCCAACATGAAGACCCATCTGCTCGCCCTGGACCAGGGCACCTCCAGTTCCCGCAGCATCGTGTTCGACACGCAGGGCCGGGTGGTGGCGATGGCGCAACGCGAATTCCGCCAGATCTACCCCCAGCCCGGCTGGGTGGAGCATGACCCGAACGAGATCTGGCACACGCAGCTGGACACCGCCCGTCAGGCACTGAGCCAGGCCGGCCTCACGGCCACCGACATCGCCGCGGTGGGCATCACCAATCAGCGCGAGACCACGGTGGTCTGGAACCGCCGCACCGGCCAACCCGTGCACAACGCCATCGTCTGGCAGGACCGGCGCGCCGAACCGACCTGTGCCGCCCTGCGCGCGCAGGGCCTGGAGGACCTGTTCCGCCAGAAGACGGGCCTGGTGCTGGACGCCTATTTCTCCGGCACCAAGCTCAAGTGGATCCTCGACCATGTGCCGGGGGCCCGCGAGCAGGCGCGCCGGGGCGAACTGGCCTTCGGCACCGTGGACACCTGGCTGCTCTGGCAGTTGACCGCCGGCGCGGTGCACGCCACCGATGTGAGCAACGCGTCGCGCACGCTGATGCTGGACGTGCACACCAACCAATGGGACGACCAGCTGCTGCAGGTGCTGGACATCCCGCGTGAACTGCTGCCGGCCGTGCACCCCTCCAGCCATGCCTTCGGTGAAACCGCCCCCGGCCTGCTGGGGGGGGCCGTGCCCGTGGGCGGCATCGCTGGCGACCAGCAGAGTGCACTCTTCGGGCAGGCCTGCTTCCGTCCCGGCCTGGCCAAGAACACCTATGGCACGGGCTGCTTCATGCTGATGCACACCGGCGCGCAGTTCCAGACCAGCGGCAACGGCCTCATCACGACCAGCGCGGCCCAGACCGGCCCCGGGCCCGAATTCGCACTCGAGGGCAGTGTCTTCATCGGTGGCGCCGTGGTGCAGTGGCTGCGTGACGGGCTGCGGGCCATCCAGGGCAGCGGCCAGGTGCAGGCGCTGGCTGAAAGCGTACCGGATGCCGGCGGCGTGATGTTCGTCCCGGCCTTCACCGGCCTGGGCGCACCCTACTGGAACGCCGACGCGCGTGGCGCCATCGTCGGCCTGACCCGCGGCAGCACCGTGGCCCACATCGCGCGCGCCGCGCTGGAGAGCATCGCCTTCCAGAGCGCGGCCCTGCTGCAGGCCATGGCACGCGATGCGGTGGCCAACGGCGGCACCGCGGTGACCGAGCTGCGCGTCGACGGCGGCGCCTGCGTCAACAACCTGCTGATGCAGTTCCAGGCCGATCTGCTGGGCATTCCGGTGGTACGCCCGAAGGTGATCGAAACCACCGCGCTGGGCGCAGCCTACCTGGCTGGCCTGGCCGGCGGCGTCTGGCGCAGCCTGGACGAACTGTCCAGCCACTGGCAGGTGGACCAGCGCTTCCTGCCCACCATGAGCCGCCCGCGGGCGCAGGGCCTGATGGACCAGTGGGCGCACGCCGTGCGGCAGACCACGGCCACCTGAATGCCGGCCGTGCGTGCGGCACGGCACCTAACCCGCATGAGGTGGTGATAATGGCCCGATGCGGGTCTTCTACTGGGTCATGGGCATCCTGATCGTGGGCACCTTCCTGCCTTCGGTCTTCTACATGGTGCTCTTCGCGTTCACCGGCGAGCCTGCCTGCGCCTCGCGCGCGCGCGCCCTGTGGAACACCTCGCGGGTGCTGGTGCTGCTGGGCGCCAACATCCTGATCTGGGGCCATGTGGTGGTCGGCCTCTGGCGGATCTGGTTCCCCTGAGCTTGTGGGGAATCGATCACACCCGCGCTTCCTGTTCAAACGGCTGGCGGTCGCAAGCGATGGCCGACGAGGATCCGCAGCCGATGCGCCGCGCGCGTGAGCGGG
>DAORNK010000063.1:0-16039 GCA_035440985.1 Rubrivivax sp.
CACTGCCGCCCCGCTGGCAGATGCGCCGCCGGCCACGGCCGGCGAGACCGTCTTTTCGGCGCCGCCGGCAGCGGCTGCCTCGGCGCCGGCGGCTGCCGGCCTGGTGCAGCTCAGCAGCAGCGAGGCTTCATGGGTGGACGTGCGTGATGGGCGTGGCATCGTGCTGCTGTCGCGCACGGTCCAGCCGGGTGAGAGCGTCGGGCTCAACGGCAGCCTGCCGATCCGCATGACGATCGGCAACGCTGCCGGCACCCAGGTGCAGTTCCGCGGGCAGCTCGTCGATCTGGCACCGCGCACGCGCGAGAACGTCGCGCGCGTGGAGCTGCAATGAAGCAGCTGCGCCCGATATCGATCTCGAGGCCCGGTCGATGAGCATCGACTCATCCGGTGCCGATATTGCGCTCGCAGCGCCGGCCGCCCGCCGCACCCGCCAGGCCCGTGTGGTCTGGGGTGACCATGTCGTGACGGTGGGGGGCGACGCGCCCGTGCGGGTGCAAGCGATGACCAACACCGACACCGTGGACGTCATCGGCACCGCCATCCAGTGCAAGGAGCTGGCCCGTGCCGGCAGCGAGCTGGTGCGCATCACCGTCAACACGCCCGAGGCCGCTGCGGCGGTACCGCACATCCGCGAGCAGCTCGACCGGATGGGCATAACCGTGCCGCTGGTGGGCGACTTCCACTACAACGGTCACCGCCTGCTCACCGACTACCCGGCCATGGCGGCCTCGCTCAGCAAATACCGCATCAATCCGGGCAATGTCGGCAAGGGCGACAAGAAGGACCGGCAGTTCGCCCAGATGATCGAAGTGGCGGCGCGCCTGGACAAGGTGGTGCGCATCGGCGTCAACTGGGGCAGCCTCGATCAGGAACTGCTGGCCGACCTGATGGATCAGAACGCCCGCAGCGCCATCCCCCGCGATGCCAGGCAGGTGATGTACCAGGCGTTGATCCAGTCGGCCTTGAGTTCTGCCGACCAAGCCGCGGAACTCGGCCTGAAGCGCGACAACATCATCATCAGCTGCAAGCTCAGCGGCGTGCAGGACCTGATCGCGGTCTACCGGGCGCTGGCGCGGCGCTGCGACTACGCCTTGCACCTGGGGCTGACGGAAGCCGGCATGGGCACCAAGGGTACGGTGGCCAGCGCAGCGGCAATGGCAGTGCTGTTGCAGGAAGGCATAGGCGACACCATCCGCGTCAGCCTCACGCCGCAACCCGGTGAAGCGCGCACGCAGGAGGTGGTGGTCGCGATGGAGATCCTGCAGAGCCTGGGCCTGCGGACCTTCAATCCCAGCGTCACCGCCTGCCCAGGCTGCGGACGCACGACCAGCACGACCTTTCAGGAGCTGGCCAAGCAGATCGACGATTTCCTGCGTGCGCAGATGCCGGTCTGGAAGGCCCGCTATCCGGGCGTCGAGAACCTCAAGGTGGCCGTGATGGGCTGCATCGTCAACGGCCCAGGCGAAAGCAAGCATGCCGACATCGGCATCAGCCTGCCCGGCACCGGCGAAGCCCCGGCCGCTCCCGTCTTCGTGGACGGCCAGAAGGTCCAGACCCTGCGCGGCGAGGGCATCGCTCGGGAGTTCCAGCAACTGGTCGAGGGCTACATCGAGCGCCGCTTCGGCAGCGCCACGTCGGCGCATTGAAGGTCGCGTCGCACCCGCCTGAGCGCGCCACCGGCCACGGGGCAGACGGCCCCGGGCCCTCCACAGACCGCATTCGATCCTCCGCTGCCATGTCCGACCTCAAACAGGCTCCTGCCGCCCCTCCGGCCCCGCTCGTCGCGGTCAAGGGCATGAACGACATCCTCCCGCCCGACTCGGCGCGCTGGGAGTGGTTCGAAGAGACCGTGCGCGCGCTGATGCGCCGCTACGGCTACCTCAACATCCGCGTGCCCATCGTCGAACCCACGCCCTTGTTCGTGCGCGGCCTGGGCGAGGTGACCGATATCGTCGAAAAGGAGATGTACTCCTTCATCGACAGCATGAACGGCGATGCGCTCACGTTGCGCCCCGAAGGTACGGCCGGCGTCGTGCGGGCGGCGGTCGAGCATTCGATGCTTTACGACGGCGGCAAGCGCCTGTTCTACGTCGGCCCGATGTTCCGCCACGAAAGGCCGCAACGTGGCCGATACCGGCAATTCCACCAAGTGGGTGTCGAGGCACTGGGCTTCGGCGGCCCGGATGTGGACGCCGAGGTGATCCTGATGTGCCGCAGCCTGTGGCGTGACCTGGGGCTGGCGGACGTGCGGCTGGATATCAACAGCCTGGGCCAACCGGAAGAGCGCCGCGCCCACCGCACGGCATTGATCGCCCACTTCGAAGCCCACCGCGAGCTGCTCGATGCCGAAGCGCTGCGCCGGCTGCACAGCAATCCGCTGCGCATCCTGGACACCAAGAACCCGGCCATGCAGCCGCTGGTCGAAGCGGCACCGGTGCTGCTGTCGTTCCTGGGCGAGGCGTCGCTCAAGCACTTCGACGCCCTGCGGTCGGTGCTGGACGCGGCCGGCCAGCCCTACCGCATCAACCCGCGCCTGGTGCGCGGCATGGACTACTACAACCTCACCGTCTTCGAGTGGGTGACCGACCGCCTGGGCGCACAGGGCACGATCTGTGGCGGCGGCCGCTACGACGGCCTGGTCGAACTCATCGGTGGCAAGCCGGCGCCCGGTATCGGCTGGGGCATGGGCATCGAACGGGTGCTGGACCTGCTGGACCAGTCCGGCGTCCGGCCACCGCCGCAGGTGCCGCATGCCTATGCCGTGCTGCCAACGGCCGAGGCGCTGCCGGCGGCGATGCCGCTGATCGAGGCCCTGCGTGCCGCCGGTGTTGCCATCGTCGCGCATGCAGCCGGCAAGGACGGCTGGGGCAGCATGAAGTCCCAGTTCAAGAAGGCCGATGCCAGCGGAGCGCGCCACGCACTGATCTTCGGGGCCGACGAACTGGCTCGAGGCGAGGTCGCGGTCAAGCCGCTGCGCGACGCCGCGGCGGCCCAGCGCAACCACCCGCTGGCCGATGCTGGCGGACTGGCCTTGCATCTGCTCAACGCATAATCGCGGACTTTCCCGCCACCCCACCATGTCCACACAGCTCGACCTGCAAGAGCAGGAACAACTCGACGCCCTGAAGGCCTTCTGGAAGACCTACGGCAACCTCATCACCTGGCTGCTCATTCTGGCGCTGGGCGCCTACGCGGGCTGGAATGGATGGCAGTACTGGCAGCGCGACCAGGGCATCAAGGCCGGGGCCATGTTCGACGAACTGGAGCGAGCCGCCCAGGCAGGAGATGCCGACAAGGCCGCACGCATCTTCGCCGACCTGAAGGAGCGGTTTCCACGCACGGCCATCGCCCAGCAGGGTGCCTTGCTGGCCGCCCGCTCGCAATTCGACAAGGGGCAGGTGGATGCGGCCAAGGCCACGCTGACCTGGGCGGCCGAACATGCCGTCGAAGACGAGATGCGTACCGTCGCGCGCCTGCGCCTGGCCGCCCTGCAGGCCGACGCCAAGCAGTACGACGAAGCGATGAAGTCCCTCGACGCCGCCAAGGCGCCGGCCTTCGAGGGCCTGGTCGCCGACCGGCGTGGCGACATCCTGATGTTGCAAGGCAAGAAGGACGATGCCCGGGCCGCCTATCAAGCGGCCTTCAAGGGGCTAGGGGACAAGACCGAGTACCGCCGCCTGGTGGAGGCCAAGCTGGTCGCGCTGGGTGTGCCCCCGGCCCCCGCTGCCACCGCATCTGCCGCTTCGGGGGCCGGCCTGTGACCCTGCGCACCCTGGCGCTGCTCGGCGCAGTGCTGTTGCTCGGGGCCTGTGCAGCCGACAAGCCCAAGCCGACGCCGCTCGAGAACTATCCCGCCAAGATCGCAGGCAAGGCGGTCTGGAGCACGCGGTTGAACCCGTCGATCCTGGGCCTGGCCTCCAGCCGCGAAGCCGTGCTGATCCCGGCCGTGCGCGATGGCCGGGTGCTGGTCGCCGCGGCCGAGGGTGAGGTTGCGGCCCTCGCGGCCGACAGTGGAGCCGTCCTGTGGCGGGCCAGTGTCGGTGGCCCCATCTCCGCTGGGCTGGGCAGCGACGGCAGATTCATCAGTGTCGTGACCCGTGGCAACGAGGTGGTCACCTTTGATGGCCAGCGTGAAGCCTGGCGCAAGCGCGTGCCGGCCAGTGCCGTCACGCCGCCCCTGGTGGCCGGTGAACGGGTCTTCGTGATGACCGTGGACCGCGCCGTCCATGCGTTCGATGCCATCGACGGGCGCCGGTTGTGGACCTTGCAGCGGCCCGGCGACGCTTTGACCTTGGCCCAACCCGGTGTGCTGAGCGCCGTTCGCAACACGCTGCTCGTGGGCCAGGGCGCCAAGCTGGCAGGCGTTGACCCGACCGCCGGCACCGTGCAGTGGGAAATCGCGCTGGCATCACCCCGCGGCACCAACGAGGTGGAACGGCTGGCCGACCTGGTTGGCCCCGCCGTGCGACTGGGGGACCGGGTCTGTGCGCGAGCCTTCCAGTCCGCGGTGGCGTGTGCGGACGGGGCCAAGGGCGTGGTGCTGTGGTCCCGCAGCGTGGGCGGCGCCAATGCCGTGGCGATGGACAACGAGCTGGTATTCGGCGCCGACGCCTCCGACCGCATCGCCGCCTGGCGGGTAGCCAACGGCGACGTGGCCTGGAGCAGCGAGAAGCTCCTCTATCGCGGACTGAGCGGGGCACTGGCCGTCGGCCCGGTCGTGGTCTTTGGCGATAGCCAGGGTTACGTGCACTTCCTGTCCACCGCCACCGGCGAGCAGCAACTGCGCCTGCCCACCGATGGCAGCCCCATCGTCGGGCCACCGGTGCTGGCGGGCAACACCTTGATCGTCAGCACCCAGGGCGGGGGGCTCTTCGCTTTCCGGCCGAACTGAAGAACCGGGCCCGATGAAACCGGTCATCGCCATCGTTGGGCGGGCGAACGTGGGCAAGTCCACGCTTTTCAACCGCATCACCAAGAGCCGCGACGCGATCGTCGCCGACTTTGCCGGCCTGACGCGGGACCGGCACTACGGCGATGCGCGCCTGGGCCGGCGCGAGTTCATCGTGATCGACACGGGCGGCTTCGAGCCCGAAAAGCCCACCGGTGTCGTGGCCCAGATGGCGCGGCAGACGCGACAGGCGGTGGCGGAGGCCGACGCGGTGATCTTCGTGGTCGATGTGCGGGGCGGGCTGTCGGCTCAGGACCACGACATCGCGCGCTTCCTGCGTACGCAGCACAAGCGTGTGGTGCTGGCGGCCAACAAGGCCGAAGGCATGACCGAATCGCCACTGCTGGGAGAGTTCCACGAGTTGGGCATCGGGGATCCGCATCCCATCTCTTCGGCGCATGGCCAGGGCATTCGCAGTCTGTTGGAGGCGGCGCTGCTGGACTTTGCGGAAGGCGACGATGCCGATGCCGACGAGCCGGCACCCGAATCCCCCATTCGACTGGCCGTGGCCGGTCGGCCGAACGTCGGCAAGAGCACCCTGATCAATGCGTGGCTGGGCGAAGAGCGCCTGGTGGCGTTCGACCAGCCTGGCACGACCCGCGACGCGATTCACGTGCCCTTCGAGAAGAACGGGCAGCGGTTCGAACTGATCGACACGGCAGGCCTGCGCCGCAAGGGCAGGGTGTTCGAGGCCATCGAAAAATTCTCGGTCGTCAAGACCCTGCAGGCCATCGCCGACGCCCACGTCGTGCTGCTGCTGGTCGATGCGACTCAAGGCGTCAGCGAGCAGGACGCGCATATTGCCGGCTACGTGCTGGAGAGCGGCCGCGCCGTGGTCGTGGCGATCAACAAATGGGATGCCACCGACGACTACCAGAGACAAACGCTGCAGCGTTCCATCGAGAGCCGTCTGGCGTTTCTCAAGTTTGCGCCCGTGCTCCACATCTCGGCGATCCGGCGGCAGGGCCTGAATGCGGTCTGGAAAGCCCTGTTGCAGGCCCACGCCTCCGCCACCATCAAGATGACCACGCCGGTGCTCACACGGTTGGTGCATGAAGCCGCCGAGCACCAGGCGCCCCGCCGGGATGGGCGATTCCGCCCGAAGATGCGCTATGCCCACCAGGGCGGAATGAACCCGCCGCTGATCGTGATCCACGGGACGTCCCTGGACCATGTTACGGATAGTTACAAGCGCTTCCTCGAGGGACGCCTGCGCGAGCACTACAAGCTCGTGGGGACCCCCATCCGTATCGAGATGCGCTCCGCCAGCAATCCTTTTGAAGGCAAGGGCGATTAGGGCCTTGTCGAGCGGCCGATGCCCGGGCGAACCCTGTGATAAGGTGGGCGCCTTCGATTCCTCAACACGGAGAATATCGTGAGCAACAAAGGCCAACTTTTGCAGGACCCCTTTTTGAACCTGCTGCGCAAGGAGCATGTGCCGGTATCGATCTATCTGGTCAACGGCATCAAGCTGCAAGGCCACATCGAGTCGTTCGACCAGTACGTGGTGCTGCTGCGCAATACCGTCACCCAGATGGTCTACAAACACGCGATCTCCACCGTGGTTCCCAGCCGCGCCGTGAACTTCCATCCGGCCGAGAACAACGAACCGGCTTGATGCCTTCCCGGCTGCACCCCGCATCTTGAGTTCTGCCCCCAACCCGCCCGCGACGAGCGGCAGCGATCCGACGCGCGCCGTGCTGGTTGGCGTGGACATCGGGGCTGGATCGGCCTTCGACCCCACGCTCGACGAACTGGCCCTGTTGGCGGCTTCGGCGGGTGATGTCGCGGTCGGTCGGGTCACGGCCCGGCGCAAGGCAGCAGATCCGGCCCTGTTCGTGGGCAGTGGCAAGGCCGACGAGATCAAGGCGCTGGTTGCGTCGACGGCCGCACACGGGGTCATCTTCGACCAGACCCTGAGCCCGGCTCAGCAGCGCAACCTCGAGCGTCACCTGGGCGTACCGGTGGCCGACCGCACCGGTCTGATCCTGGACATCTTTGCTTCACGCGCCCAGAGCCACGAGGGAAAACTGCAGGTCGAACTCGCGCGCCTGCAGTACATCGCCACCCGGCTCGTCGGGCGCTGGAGCCACCTGGAGCGCCAGCAAGGCGGCATCGGCACCCGCGGTGGGCCAGGTGAAGCGCAGATCGAACTGGACCGCCGCATGATCGGCGATCGCATCAAGACCGTGAAGGCCCGGCTGGAGAAGGTCAAGCGCCAGCGCGGCACGCAGCGCAAGGCGCGCGAACGGCGCGGCACCTTCCGCGTTTCGCTGGTCGGCTATACGAACGCCGGCAAGTCGACGCTGTTCAATGGGCTGGTCAAGGCTCGTGCCTATGCTGCCGACCAGTTGTTTGCCACGCTGGATACGACCACCCGGTCGCTGTGGCTGGGCCACCAGCAGGGCGCCGTGTCACTGTCCGACACCGTGGGCTTCATCCGCGACCTGCCGCACAAGCTCGTCGAAGCCTTCGAAGCCACGCTCCAGGAGGCGGCGGATGCCGACCTGCTGCTGCACGTGATCGATGCTGCCAGCCCGAATCTGCTGGAACAGCAGCAGGAAGTCGACCGGGTGCTCGATGAGATCGGGGCCGCAGACGTGCCGCAGCTGCTGGTCTACAACAAGTGCGACCTGCTGGATGCGTCCCGGCAACCTCGGCAACCGGTGGACTGGGTCGAGGTGCATGCCGGCCAGCGCCGCCAACGCGTCTTTGTCAGTGCCCGCACGGGGCTGGGCCTGGATCTGCTGCGCCAGGCCATTGGCGAACACGCATTGGCGGCATTGAACAATGGCGGTGCCGCCACCACCTTCACCCTTCCCGACGGCTCCGTTGCCGTCGCCTCCGCAGCCGAGTCGGACTCGCTGCCAACCCCTGCTTTTCCGCACCAGCATGCGTGAACCTGACACATCCCGCTTCACCGACCGGCTGTTGGCCACCAAGAGCGCGTGGTCGGCCCTGTGGCGTCGGGTGATCCGCCGGCCGGCCCAGCCCGCTGCCGATGGCCTGAGCTACAGCAACCGCAACGAAGGCCCGCCCGACCTGGACGAGTTGTGGCGCGACTTCAACCGCAAGTTGTCCGGTCTGTTCGGCGGCAAGGACGGTGGCCCGATGCGGCCCGATGGCGGCGGCGACCGCCCGGGTGGTGGCGGGCCGTTCAAGCCGGACATGAAGAGTGCCGGCATCGGGCTCGGCCTGATGTCCGTGGTCGTGGTCCTGATCTGGCTGGGCAGCGGTTTCTTCATCGTGCAGGAAGGCCAGCAGGCGGTCATCACGACCTTCGGCAAGTACGCGCGCACGGTGGACGCCGGCTTCCAGTGGCGCATGCCCTTCCCGGTCGAGTCGCACGAGATCGTGGCGGTGACACAGCTGCAATCGATCGAAGTGGGCCGCAACACCGTGGTGCAGGCCACGGGCTTGCGCGACTCGTCGATGCTCACCCAGGACGAGAACATCGTGGACATCCGTTTCACGGTGCAGTATCGACGAAGCGATGCACGTGCCTACCTGTTCGAGAACAACCGCCCGGACGAGGCGGTGGTGATGGCCGCCGAGTCCGCCGTGCGGGAGATCGTGGGCCGCAGCAAGGTGGACCAGGTCCTCTACGAGCAGCGCGACGCCATTGCGGCCGACCTGGCCAAGTCCATCCAGGTTCAGCTCGACCGGCTGAAGGCCGGCATCGTCATCGCCAATGTCAACATGCAGAGCGTGCAGGTGCCCGAAGCCGTGCAGGCCGCCTTCAACGATGCGGTCAAGGCCGGTGCCGACCGCGACCGCTTCAAGAACGAGGGCCAGGCCTATGCCAGTGATGTCATTCCCAAGGCGCGGGGCACGGCGTCCCGTCTGTCCGAGGAAGCGGAAGGCTACCGCTCGCGCGTCGTGGCACAGGCCGAGGGTGACGGGCAACGCTTCCGCTCGGTGCTGACCGAGTACCAGCGTGCGCCGGCGGTCACCCGGGACCGCCTCTACATCGAGACCATGCAGCAGGTGTATTCCAACGTGAACAAGGTGATGCTGGATACGCGCGCCGGGTCCAACCTGCTGTACCTGCCATTGGACAGGCTGCTGCAGCAGGCCGGTGTGCCGCCGGCTGCCGCCGCGCCGGCGGCGCCCGGCACCATCGCACCGGAGCCCACCGGCTCGCAGAGCGTGGACATTCGCTCGCGCGATGGCGCGCGCACGCGTGACCGCGAAGGTCGCTGAGCAGGGGCAAGGCACATGAATCGCATTGGCATCATCGTCACGGGCGTTCTGATCGCGCTCTTCGCCGCCTCCAGCATGCTCTTCGTGGTGGATCAGCGCCAGGTCGGCGTGGTCTACGCGCTGGGCGAGATCAAGGAGGTCATCACCGAGCCGGGCCTCAAGTTCAAGCTGCCGCCGCCGCTGCAGAACGTGGTCTTCCTGGACCGTCGCGTGCAGACCCTGGACAGCCCCGAGACGCGTCCCATCTTCACGGCCGAGAAGAAGAGCCTGATCATCGACTGGCTGGTGAAGTGGCGCATCACCGAACCCCGGCAGTTCATCCGCAACAACGGGGTCGATTTCCGCAACCTCGACAGCCGCCTGGCGCCGGTTGTGCAGGCCGCCTTCAACGAGGAGATCACCCGCCGCGACGTCAAGGGCGTGCTGGCGACCGAACGCGAGAAGGTCATGCAGGATGTGCGCAGCCGGCTGGCCGACGAAGCCAAGTCCTTCGGCATCGAGATCCTGGACGTGCGCATCAAGCGCGTGGACTTCGTCGCCGACATCACGGACTCGGTCTATCGCCGCATGGAATCCGAACGCAAGCAGGTCGCCAATGAACTGCGCTCGCAAGGCGCTGCCGATGGCGAGAAGATCCGCGCCGACGCCGATCGCCAGCGCGAGGTCATCATCGCCGAGGCCTATCGCGATGCGCAGAAGGTCAAGGGGGAGGGCGACGCCAAGGCCTCCGCGCTCTACGCCGAGGCGTTCGGGCGCGATCCGCAGTTCGCGCAGTTCTATCGGAGCCTGGAAGCCTATCGCGCCACGTTCCGCAACAAGAGCGACGTGATGGTGATCGACTCCAACAGCGAGTTCTTCCAGGCCATGCGCGGCGGCCAGGCGGCACCGGCGCGCCGGTGAGCGCGGCGGCCGCTCTCGAGCGCGCGCAAGGCTGACGGCTTCCGTGGGTGAACTGCTGCTGGGCGCATTGGCGCTGATGCTGATCTTCGAGGGCCTGCTGCCCTTCCTGAGCCCCGGTGCCTGGCGTCGCACGTTCGAGCGTGTACTGCAACTCAGTGACGGGCAGATCCGCTTTTTCGGGTTGATCAGCCTGCTGGTGGGGGTGCTGCTGTTGCTGGTGTGGCGGTGACGGCGGCGGTGCCATCGTCAGCGGCCGTCAGCCATGCGGCGCCTACAATGCCGCTTTCCATACCGGTGCATTCCATGCTCTCTGCCTGGCTGCTGCCCGAGCACATCGCCGACGTCCTTCCGGAACAGGCGCGGCGGATCGAAGAACTGCGCAGGGCCTTGCTGGACCGGGCGCGCGGCTACGGTTTCGAACTCGTCATACCGCCCCTGCTGGAGCACCTGGAGTCGTTGCTCAGCGGAACGGGCCGTGAACTCGACCTGAAGACCTTCAAGCTGGTCGATCAGCTCAGCGGCCGGACCCTGGGCCTGAGGGCAGACACCACGCCGCAGGCCGCCCGCATCGATGCACACCTGCTCAACCGCGAAGGTGTGACCAGACTGTGCTATTGCGGGCCCGTGCTGCACACGCGGCCGGCCAGCTTGTCGGGCACCCGTGAACCCTTGCAGCTGGGCGCCGAGATCTTCGGCCACGCCGGCCTGGAGGCCGACCTGGAAGCCGCCGAACTGGCGTTGGATGCGTTGAGCAGCGCGGGCTTGAAGGACCTGGTGCTGGACCTCGCAGATGCCCGGGTGCTGCGCGGCGTGCTGGCTGGCGTGCCGCTGGAGAGCGAGGCCCTGCACGAGGTCGTTCAGGCGTTGTCGCAGAAGGACAGCTCGGCGTTGGCGGAGCTGACGCTGGCCGTGCCGGAGGCCGCCCGCAGCGGGCTGCGCGCACTGCCACGCCTGTACGGTGGCGTGGAAGTCCTTGACGCGGCGCGCCAGTCACTGCCACAGCGCGCATTGATCAGCGACGCGCTGGATCAGCTGCAATGGCTGGCCAGCCATCTGCAACAGGCCTTTCCGGCGCTGCGCATCGGGTTCGACCTGTCGGACATGGGTGGCTATGCTTATTACAGCGGCCCGAGGTTCGCCATCTATGGCAGAGGCAGCAGCGATGCACTGGCCCGTGGCGGGCGCTACGACGAGGTCGGGGCGATCTTCGGCCGCAACCGCCCGGCGGTCGGATTCAGCCTGGATCTGAAGTCGCTGGTCGAAGTCGCCGGGCCTTCACCGGCGCCGGCGGCCATCCGGGCGCCCTGGGGCGAAGATGCAGGCCTGCGCGATGCCGTGCGGCGGCTGCGCGAGGCCGGCGAGATCGTGCTGTCCGTCCTGCCGGGGCAAGCCGCCCCGCCGGCGGCCTTCGCGTGCGACCGTGAACTGATCTGTGTGGAGGGCCGCTGGCTGCTCCGCGCGCTGAATACTTGAGGACATCCAGAACATGCAGACGACGAACCGGCCCCGCGCAGGCCGCAACGTGGTAGTGGTTGGCACACAGTGGGGCGACGAAGGCAAGGGCAAGATCGTCGATTGGCTGACCGACCACGCCCAGGGCGTGGTGCGCTTTCAGGGAGGGCACAACGCCGGCCACACCCTCGTCATCGCCGGTCGCAAGACGGCACTGCAGCTCATCCCGTCGGGCGTGATGCGGGATGGCGTGGCCTGCTACATCGGCAATGGGGTGGTCGTCGATCCGGCCCACCTGCTGACGGAGATCGCGCGCATCGAGGCGCTGGGCATCGATGTGCGCTCACGGCTGTTTCTGTCGGAGTCCTGTCCGCTGATCCTGCCGTTTCATGTGGAGATCGATCGCGCCCGTGAAGCCCGGCGCGAAGGCACGGCCGGCGGGAAGATCGGCACCACGGGCAAGGGCATCGGCCCGGCTTACGAAGACAAGGTGGCGCGAAGGGCGCTGCGGGTGCAGGACCTCAAGCATCCGGCGCGGCTCGAAGCCAAGCTGCGCGAACTGCTGGAACGCCACAACGCCGAGCTCACGGGCATCCTGGGCGCGGCAGCCCTGCCGCTGCAGCCCATGCTGGACGAGGTGCTGCGGGCGGCAGACCAACTCAAACCCCTGATGGCCGACGTGGGCTACGCCCTGCACAAGGCTCATCTGGCGGGTGACAACCTGCTCTTCGAAGGGGCCCAGGGCACCCTGCTGGATGTCGACCATGGCACCTACCCGTTCGTCACATCCAGCAACTGCGTCGCCGGCAATGCTGCGGCCGGGTCGGGCACCGGGCCCAACATGCTGCACTACGTGCTGGGCATCACCAAGGCCTACACGACCAGGGTCGGCGGCGGGCCGTTCCCCACCGAACTGGATATCGACGCACCGGGTTCGGTGGGCCATCACCTGTCGACTGTCGGGCAGGAGCGCGGGGTCGTCACCGGGCGCATGCGGCGCTGCGGCTGGCTGGACGCGGCCGCGCTCAAGCGCTCGATGATCATCAACGGCATCTCGGGCCTGTGCATCACCAAGCTCGACGTGCTGGACGGTCTGCCGGAGATCCGCGTCTGCACGGGCTACCGGCTGGGCAGCCGCGAACTGGACATCCTGCCGCTGGACGCCGACGAGATCGCGCAGTGCGAGCCCGTCTACGAAACCCTGCCGGGCTGGACCCAGACCACCGCGGGCCTGACCAACTGGGAACAATTGCCAGGCAATGCCCGTCGCTACCTGGACCGCATGCAGGCCCTGATCGGCGTGCCCATCGACATGGTGTCCACCGGGCCTGACCGGGTACACACGATCGTGCTGCGCCACCCGTATCGCGCCTGACCCTTGCACCGACCCTTCAGAGGAGACCGAAGACCATGCTCACCGACGACGGCAAGCACCTGTACGTATCCTGGGACGAGTACCACATGCTCATCGAGCGCCTGGCGCTGAAGGTGCACAACTCGGGCTGGGCCTTCGACCAGATCCTGTGCCTGGCGCGTGGCGGCATGCGGCCGGGCGATGTGCTCTCGCGCGTGTTTGACAAGCCGCTGGCCATCATGTCCACCAGCTCGTACCGCGCCGAGGCCGGTACCATCCAGGGCCGGCTGGACCTGGCCAAGTACATCACGATGCCCAAGGGCGAGCTCGCCGGGCGCGTGCTGCTGGTGGACGACCTGGCCGACACCGGCCACACGCTGAAGGCGGTGGTCGACCGACTGCGAGGCATGCCGGCCATTGAAGAACTGCGAGCCGCCGTCATCTGGGTCAAAGGGGTGTCGAGCTACATTCCCGATTACCTCGTCGAGACGCTGCCCACGAGTCCCTGGATTCACCAGCCGTTCGAGGAGTACGACGGCTTGCGTCCGGAAGGGCTGGCCAGGAAGTTCGCGGTCTGAGCCCGACGCGGTCACAACCTGGCTCCCCCTGCTGACGCGCCCCCTGCCCACCCCTGGGCCCACCCTCTGCCTGTCGCGACCGGCCCCTTTCGGAGCCACAGCAACGAAAAAGCCGGCCTGTCTTTCAACAGGCCGGCTCGTCAATTGTCTGGTGCCCAGAAGAGGACTCGAACCTCCACGCCGTTAAGCGCTAGTACCTGAAACTAGTGCGTCTACCAATTCCGCCATCTGGGCTTTCAGGAACCAAGGATCATATCATCAAAGAAAAGAACATCACAAGCCCATCGCCGGCCGGCGCCACCCTGATGGGAGAAGTCGACGGCATCGTCCAGGGCCACCGTGACGGCCACGGCTATGTCCTGCCGGACGCCGGAGAGCCCTGGGTCTATCTCGCGCCCCAGGAGATGCGCAGCGTGCTGCACAAGGACCGGGTGCGCGTGCGCATCCTGCGGCACGACCGCAAGGGCCGTCCCGAAGGCCGCGTCGTCGACATCCTGGAGCGGCGCAAGTCGCCCATCATCGGTCGCCTGCTGCACGAAGGTGGGCAGTGGATCGTCGCCCCCGAGGACAGCCGCTATGGCCAGGACATCCTGATCCCCAAGAACGCCACGGCCAGTGCGGCGGTGGGGCAGGTGGTCTCGGTCGAACTCACGGAAGCGCCTTCGCTGCACTCGCAGCCGGTCGGCCGAGTGGCCGAGGTGCTGGGCGAGATCGACGACGCGGGCATGGAGATCGAGATCGCCGTGCGCAAGTACGAGGTGCCGCACCAGTTCTCGGCCCAGACGCTGGCCCATGCCGCGGCCCTGCCGGAGAAGCTGCGCCCCGCCGACCGCAAGCATCGTGTCGACCTGAGCGACGTGGCGCTGGTCACCATCGACGGCGAGGATGCGCGCGACTTCGACGATGCCGTCTACTGCGAGCCTTACCACCAGGGCCGGGGGAAGTCGGCGATGCGCGGCTGGCGCCTGATCGTCGCCATCGCCGACGTCAGCCACTACGTCAAGCCCGGCGAACCGTTGGACGAGGACGCCTACGAACGTGCCACCTCGGTCTACTTCCCGCGCCGGGTCATTCCCATGCTGCCGGAGAAGTTGTCCAACGGGTTGTGCTCGCTGAATCCGGAGGTTGAACGCCTGACACTGGCCTGTGACATGGTGGTGGACACCGACGGGCGGGTGCAGGCCTTCCAGTTCTATCCGGCGCTCATCCGCTCCCACGCGCGGTTGACCTACACCGAGGTGGCGGCCATCCTGGCCAACACGCGCGGGCCCGAGGCGCAACGCCGTGCGGACCTGGTTCCCCACCTGCTGCACCTGCACGAGGTCTATCGGGCCCTGCTCAAGCAGCGCGCCCGGCGCGGTGCGGTGGACTTCGAGTCCACCGAGACGCAGGTCGTGTGCGACGACAACGGCCGCATCGAGAAGATCGTGCCGCGTGTACGCAACGAGGCCCACCGCCTGATCGAAGAGACCATGCTGGCGGCCAACGTGTGCGCCGCGGAGTTCATCGCCAACGCCGAGCATCCCAGCCTGTACCGTGTGCACGAAGGCCCGACGCCGGAAAAACGGCTGGCGCTGCAGAACCAGCTCAAGGCGTTGGGGCTGGGCATGCACCTCAGCGACGACCCCAAGCCAGCGGAGATCCAGGCCATCGCGCAGGCCGTGCATGGCCGCCCCGACGCCCTGCAGATCCACACGATGCTGCTGCGTTCGATGCAGCAGGCCATCTACACCGCCACCAACGCGGGCCACTTCGGGCTGGCCTTCGAGGCCTACACCCACTTCACGAGCCCGATCCGGCGCTACCCGGACCTGCTCGTGCACCGGGTCATCAAGGCCTTGCTGGGCGGGCGCCGCTATCACCTGATCGCCAGCGACAAGACGCGCAAACCGGAGCTGCGCAAGGGCGGCAAGGTCGCGCACCGCAGCGCCAAGCCCTTGTCGCAGGAACTGGAGCTGTGGGAAGCCGCCGGTGGCCACTGCAGCGCCAACGAGCGCCGCGCCGACGAAGCTTCGCGCGATGTCGAAGCCTGGCTCAAGTGTCGCTACATGCGCGAACACCTGGGCGAGGAATTCTCCGGGACCGTGAGTTCGGTGGCCGGCTTCGGGCTCTTCGTGACGCTGGATTCGCTGTATGTCGAAGGCATGGTGCACATCACCGAGCTGGGCGGGGAGTACTACCGCTTCGACGAATTGCGGCAGGAACTGCGCGGCGAGCGCACCGGCATTCGCTACGTGGTCGGCACGCGGGTGCGGGTGCAGGTCAGCCGGGTCGATCTGGACGGGCGCAAGATCGATTTCCGCATGGTGCGCGACGCCGAGCTCGATCGGCCGGCACCGCGCGGCGACAGGACGCGCGGTGCTTCGGCGACCGAGGAACTGGCCGCCGTGCGCGATGCCGATCGCATCGCCAAGGCCGCCCTGCGCAGCCAGAAGGGCAAGCCGGGCGCCGAGAAGTATCAGGTCGGCTATGCTCAGCACCTACGCGACGCCCTGCCCAATGCGACCTTCGTCGCCTTCACGGGGACCCCGGTATCGAGCGAGGACCGCGACACCCGTGCCGTGTTCGGCGACTACATCCACGTCTACGACATGCAGCAGGCGA
>DAORNK010000064.1:0-1801 GCA_035440985.1 Rubrivivax sp.
GCTCCGCCGGCGTGCGCAGCGTGTAGGCGGTGGTCACGGCGCCGGAGACGGCGTCCACCGCATCCGTGCCCACCACGGCCAGCAGGCCGAAGCGGCCCACGTCCTCGGTGGGCACGGCGAGCGTGGCGCTGCCGTCGGTGCCCGTGCGCGCGCTCGGTTCGTCACTGTCGCAAGCGCCGTTGTCGTTGCGGTCCAGGCAGACGGTGGCGTTGCGCAGGGCGCCGTCGATGACCGTGGTCTTCAGGTCCTGGGTCGTGGGTGCGGGGGCTTCATCGCCGTCGTTGCCGCAACCGGCCAGCAGGCTGAGCGCGGCCAGGGCGGTGGCCAGCAGGGGCACGGGCGGCCGCGAAGTGCGGGGCTTCTTCATGGTGGTCTTCCTTGGGGCTGTGGGGTTGAACCGGCACTCAAGGCACCGGAGCGGCCCGTGGTGGCCACGGGGTGCGCCCAAGGTAGGGGTGCGTGGCACAGGCCACATCAACGCGCTTGATGAAGACCGGCCGTCACCGGGCGCGCGGCTCCGCAGGAATGATGAACCGCGATGCCCCGGCGGACCTGCCGCCGCAGCGCGCCGGCGTTCAGCGCGTCAGCGCTTCAGCGACGCGATCAGCGCGTCCTTGTCGCGCCACTGCTGGTCCACCCAGTCGCCCAGGCGGCGGCGGTAGGCGCGGTCCAGGATGGGGTCGCCATTCAGCAGATCGGCCGGAATGGGCCGCTGCTGCACGCGCACGATGACCTGCTGCGTGCGGCCGCTGATGAAGTCGACGAAGCGCGGCACGCCTTGCGGGTAGACGATGGTCACATCCAGCAGCGCGTTGAACTGCTCGCCCATCGTGGCCAGTGCGATGCCCAGGCCGCCGATCTTGGGCTTGAGCAGATGGGCATAGGGGCCGTTCTGCTCGGCGTGCTTGGCCGCCGTGAAGCGCGTGCCCTCGACGAAGTTGATGACCGAAGTGGGGATGCGCTTGAACTTCTCGCAGGCTGCACGCGTGGTGGCCAGGTCGCTGCCGCGCGCGCCGCTGCCCTTGCCGCGCTTCATGAAGGGGAAGTCCAGTGCCCACCAGGCCAGGCCGATCACCGGCACCCAGATCAGCTCCTGCTTGAGGAAGAACTTCAGGAAGGGGATGCGGCGGTGGAAGATGCGCTGCAGCACCACGATGTCGACCCAGCTCTGGTGGTTGGGCGAGACCAGGTACCAACCCTTGGGGTCCAGGCCCTCCAGGCCCTGCACGTCCCAGTCGGGTGTGCCACTGGGGCGCAAGGCGGCGATCCAGGCATTGTTGACGGCCACCCAGGCGGTGGCCAGGCCGATCGCCCAGCGGTCGCAGACGCGGCGCACGGGGGTGGCCGGCACCAGCAGCTTGAGCAAGGCCGCCGGCATCATCAGCAGAGTCAGCAAGGGCGTGCTCAGCGCCAGGGCGCAGGAGCAGGCCACGGCACGCAGGGCAGGGGGCAGGCGGAAGAGCATCGGGGCATGTCCGGGCGGAGGCGATTGCCTCGATTGTTGAACACATCGGCTGGAGGTTGACCGGGGGGCGGCCGGCCGCTGCGGCTGAATGCATGAGGGGCCGGCGCCAGCCCCCGATTCCGTCGGCCACGACAGCGGTTCCGTCCAGCGCCCGGCGGGCTCCGTCCGGTGGCGCTCGTGGCCTGGCGGCGGTGCAGGCAAGGTCGCGCCGTCCGCCACCTCTGCAACCAGGAGCCCATCATGACCACCGCGCGCTCGACCCCCCTCGCCATCGCCTTCAGCATCCTCACCGGTGCCGCTGCCGGCCTCGCCAACGCACAGACACCCAGTACCGTG
>DAORNK010000064.1:1856-15971 GCA_035440985.1 Rubrivivax sp.
CCGCTTGCCCTCAGGCCTTCGTCGAACTGCCCGACGCGCTGGCCGCCACCGCCGTCGAAGTGGCCAGGGCCGGCGTCGTGACCGTGCGCTTCGAGATCGATGGTGGCCGGCTCTACTTCCTGCAGACCCAGGGCGGCGCCGGCGCGCAGGCGCTGGCCGTGCGGCGCGCCGTGCGCAACCTGGGCTGCAGCAACGGCAGCGCCGGCCGCCAACGGGTGCACTTCCAGGTGCGCTTCGTCGACCCGTTCGATCGTGCGGCGAGCCAGGCCGTGGCACTGCTGGACCTGAACGGGCACGGCTCGTGACCCGCGGACCCCGGACCGCCGCCCGTCGGCGATGATGCAGACGCTGCACCGACCTTCTGCACACCGCGATGCCCGCCTGGAGAGCCCATCCCTGGAACGCGCCCGCCCTGCGTCGGGCGCTGCTGCTGACCGTGCTGCTGGCGTCGGTCGTCACGCTGCACACCGCGGGCGGCCTGCTCGTGCATACCGAACCGGCGCTGGGCCAGCGGCTGCTCCTGCTGGGTCACGTCTGGGTCGGCCACTGCCTGGCCTGCGGGGCGATGCTGGCGCTGCTGGCCTGGCGCTACCCGCATGTGCCGCGCACGGGTTCGGGCCGTGGCTGGGCCCTGGCCAGGCTGGTGATGTGGACGGCCCTGGTGGGGCTGCTGGTGCTGACCACTGCTGCGCTGGCGCGCATCTCGGACTGGCGCACCATGCAGCAGTCCCTGAGCTTCGGCTGGCTATGGAACCTGTCGCTTTCGACGCTGCTGGTGCTGGGCTACGACTTCGCCCAGCGCAGCCGCGTTGCAGCCGATACGCTGCACGCAGCCGAGCTGCGGCGTCTGGGCCTGGCCCGCGAGCTGGATTCCGCCCGCCTGCAACTGCTGCGCGCCCAGGTGGAGCCGCACTTCCTGTTCAATGCGCTGGCCAATGTGCGCCGCCTGCTGCGCACCGACCCGCCCGCGTCGCGAACGCTGCTGGGTGACCTGCTGCGCTACCTGCAGGAGGCCCTGCCGGCGCTGCGCAACGAACACAGCACGCTGGGCCGCGAGGCGGAACTGGTGCGCGCCTTCCTGGCCGTGCACCAGGTGCGCATGGGCGCGCGCCTGCAGGCGAGCATCGACATCCCGGCCGAGTTGGCCGAGCGCACGGTGCCGCCGATGGTGCTGCTGACGCTGGTCGAGAACGCGCTCAAGCACGGCCTGCAGCCGCTGGTGGATGGCGGCAGCATCCAGGTCGTCGCGCGCCGTGCCGGGGGGCGGCTGGTGCTGAGCGTGGCCGATACCGGCCGTGGCATGGGCAACGGCAGCGGGGGCGGCACCGGGCTGGCCAACCTGCGCGCTCTGCTGCGGTCGATCTACGGTCAGCAGGCCGGCCTGGCGCTGGCCGTCAACGAGCCGCGCGGCGTGGTGGCCACCGTGCACCTGCCCGACCCCGGGCCGGAAGGCGCGCCATGAGAGCCTGGGGCTGGCTGGTGGCCACGCTGCGCGAGTGGACCTGGCTGCACACCGCACTGGGCGTGGCGCTGGGCTCGCTGACCCTGTTCAACATGGGTACCCTGCTCTGGAGCCTGAACGACGGCTTTCCGCTGCTGCGGGCCTGGGTCTACAACGTCTTCGAATTCGGCCTGCCGGGCGTGCTGGCGCTGCGCATCGCCGATCGGGCTGCCGCCGACGGCGTGAACCGGCTGCTGGCCTATGGCGTGGCCGCGGTGGGCGTGATCCTGGTCGGCGTGTTCGTCATCGGGCCCATGCTGTACCCCATTCTTGGCGGCGAGCCGGGCTGGGGCACGCGGCAGGACATCATGCTGTGCTTCAACCTGCTGCTGACCTTCAGCCTGGGCACCGTTGCCTACGCGCACTGGCGCCGTGCCAACGACACGCTGCGCCGCGTCCAGGCGGCCGAACTGGGCCGGGCACAGCAGGAGCAGCTGCTGCAGTCGGCCCGGCTGCTGGCGCTGCAGGCGCGCGTCGAACCCCAGCTGCTGTTCGACACGCTGCAGCGCGTGCGCGATGGCATCGGCCCGGCCACCGAAGCCGCCGACCAGCTGTTGCATGACCTGATCGCGCTGCTGCGTGCGCTGCAGCCGGCCGTGGGGGCCACCGCTTCCACCGTGGCGCGCGAGATGGCGCTGGTGCAGGCCTACGGCCGTGCGGCCGACCAGCCGGCGCTGCAGAATCCGCAGCTGCTGATGCACGCGTCGGAACTGGCAAGGCCGGCCCGCCTGGCCCCGATGCTGTTGCTGCCGGTCCTGCGCGAGCTGGCCGCTGCAGGCACGGCCTGGCAGGTCTGGGCAACCGTGGGGGCCGGGCGGCTGCAGCTCAGCATCCAGCCCCAGCTGCCGGATGCCACGGCGGCTGAGCGGCTGCAGCGACTGGACCTGCAGCCGCTGCGCAGGCGTGCCGAAGCCGTGCACGGCAACACGGCCAGCGTCCAGCTGGACGGCCGTGGGCCACCGGCCCTGAGTTTCGATCTGCCCCTGGAACATGAACCCGATCCGAGCCTTGATCGCTGAAGACGAACCGCTGCTGGCCGCGGAGATCGGCGACGAGCTGGCACGCGCCTGGCCGGGCCTGGACATCGTGGCCCGGGTGCACGATGGCCATGCCGCCGTGGCTGCGGCCGAGCAGCACCGCCCGCAGGTGGTCTTCCTGGATGTGCAGATGCCGGGGCTGGACGGCCTGGAGGTGGCGCGGCTGCTGGCCGGCAGCGCGCACGTGGTCTTCATCACCGCTTTCGACCACTATGCGGTGCAGGCTTTCGACGAAGGCGCGGTGGACTACCTGCTCAAACCGCTGGACTCGGCCCGCCTGGTGCGTGCCGTGCAGCGCGTCAAGCAGCGCCTGGGGCAGCCGCCGGCCAACCTGGCCGGCCTGGTGGAACGCATCCGCAGCCAGCCACCGGCCGTGGCGGAGGGGCCGCTGCGCTGGATCACCGTGCCCATCGGCCGCGAACTGCGGCTGATCACGGTGGAGGACATCTGCTACTTCCGCGCCGACAACAAGTACGTCTGCATCGTCACCGCCGATGGCGAGGCGCTGGTCAGCACGCCGATCAAGGACCTGCTTGCCCGGCTGGACCCGGCCGTCTTCTGGCAGGTGCACCGCAGCACGGTGGTCAACGTCAACGCCGTGCGCAGCGTCGTGCGCGGCGTGGCGGGCAGGCTGCAACTGCAGCTGAAGGCGCGGCCGGAGAAGCTGGAAGTCAGCGCCAGCTACGCGCACCTGTTCAGGCAGCTTTGAGGCGGCGTCCGCCCATGCCTGCGCGGACCCTGTGCATCACCGCGCGCGAACTTCGGCCGGGATGCCGGGTGGCCCGGGTTACCCAGGGTGATTCAGGGTGATTCAGGGTCGAGCGGATGATCCGGCTCTGGCGGGCGTCGTCGGCCTGGCCGGCCTTGCAGCCTTGGCTGGTGGCGCCGGCTCGGCGGCCGCAACGGTGGCGGCAGCTGCAGCGGAGGAAGCACTGGCCGGCGCAACGATGGGTTCGCTCAGCGAGGCCAGTCGATACGGAACGGCAGCAGGCAGCGGCTTGAACGCCCAATGGGCGCCCTTGCGTCCAGCCGCCAGGTCGTGACCCGCATAGATGCATCGCAGCCGCCCCAGTTCGCCACCCGATGTCATCTGACGCGCGATGGGCATCTGGGGTGCACAAAAGTGCGCCTGCGCCGAGTCTGGAACACTGCTGATCAGAAAGCGCACATCAATGGCCTGGCCGGGCTCGCAAGGCACCCATTGGTCGAGCTGTTTATAGGCCAGCCAGTGGGTCAGGTTGGCGGGGTCTGCAGCCAGCTCGCAGGCACCCCTGGCCGGGTCCTGCCTGCCGACCGGCTCCAAAGAGGAATCCACGGCTTCGGTCTTGACCGATGGCCCAGCGGCCTTGATGGCCGAAGGGGATTGGCGAATCGACGGCAGGTCGGCCAGCGCCGGAAGCGCGGCGAACAGCAGGATGGGGATGGCACGGACAACGGTTGGCATCGGAAAGCGCCCTGTTGGCGTGCAGTTTCGGTCGGGGGCGCCGGGCCCCAAGGGCCGAGTAAACGAGGAATTCGAGGTCTGTTCGGTCGCGGTGGGCCGCGCCCTTCCGTCTCTCTCGGCAGCCGCGCGCGGCGCAGCGGATCGAGCGGGATCGAATTCCTGCCCGGGGCCCCGTTCTAGGTGCTTCGCAAGCGGCGCCGTCCTGCCTACGATGCCGGCCTGTCCACTTCACCGCAGGGCGCAGCTGCATGTTCAAGAAACTGGCTTCGGAGGCACTGGGCCTCAGCGACATCGGGATCATCGTGCCGCCGTCGGAGTACAACAAGGTCGACGCCGACGACTACCTGTTCAACGAGGACGGCGAGAAGATCTTCTTCCTCATCAAGTCCAAGAAGGACGAGTACTGCTTCACCAACCTGGGCCTGATCCACGTCGATGGCGACTCGGCCGTGTCGTCCAAGCGCACCATCCGGCGCTACGAGTTCGCATCGCACGCGGTGTCCGAGGTCGTGCTGGAGACGGCGGGCACGATCGACATGGATGTCGAACTCAAGTTCGTGCTGGATCACGACACGCGCTTCAGCATCGACGTGCGCAAAAACTTCATCGAACAGCTGAAGGATGTCTACAAGGCCCTGATCACGATCGGCAAGATCCAGAAGCGCGACGAACTTGCGCGTGCCAATGCACTGGAATGCCTGCAGGCGGCAGCAGCGGTGTACAAGCTCAACAGCGTGGCCGCCGACGACAGCGTCGCGCAGCAGTTCAACACCCTGCTGGCCCACTACAACGCCGCCACGCTGGACCGCTTCACGCGGCGCGACTTCAGCGCCGTGTTCGAGCGCTACATCCACAACTGAAGCCTGCAGCGGGCCGGCGCCGCATCTCTCGCATGCTCAGCCGAACCAGCGCGCCTGCATGCGCTGGCAGTAGCGGTCCAGGTTGGGCAGGCTGCGCGCTTGCCGGCGCAGCGGCGTGTCCAGCGGAGCCCAGAGCAGGTTGGCCAGGAAGGCGTGGGCCGTGGCATCGTAGGAGCTGGGCGCATCGCCCAGCAGGAAGGGCTTGTCGGCCAGGAAGTCCGACAGCGCGCTGATGTCGGCGCGGCCGCGGGCCATGATCTCTTCCGGCGTCAGGCGGCCCAGGCCCTGGCCGCGCAGCTGGCTCAGCAGCCCTCGCCGCGCCAGCAGCGGGAAGATCCAGGCCAGCGGCGGCGCCAGGTGGCCGAAGAAGGCCGGCCGCGTCACCGCCCAGCCGGCGGGGTCGGCCCAACGCGTGTAGACCACGGCCCAGTACAGGTGTTCTTCCATCAGGCGCTGGAACGCCAGGCCCAGCGCATGTTGGCCAGGCGTCAACCCGGCATCCAGCGGATCGCCATGCACCTGCTTCAGGTGTTCGATGATGAAGCTCGAGTCCGCCACCAGCTTGCCACCGTCATCGATGTAGGGCAACTTGCCGCGTGGGCCCTTCAGCGGGTTGCCGTGGTTGACGGCTTCAAAGGGCAGCCCGGCCATGCGCAGGTAGGTCTCGACCTTCATGCAGAAGGGGCTGGCATTGGGCAGGCCGAGGGCGGGGGCAAACTGGAACAGCCGGATCATGGCGCAAGGCTCCACAAGGGCACAGGACAAGCCATCAGTGTGCATCGGTCGATCGGGCTTGCCCAGCCCGACGCCAGGCGGTCCAGGCCGCACACGCTCATGAGCAAATGTGGCTTTGCCACTTTGCGCATGCACCCACGGGGGTGTGGCCGGCATGGCCGGCCTGGGGGCGACTTCAGCGCTTTCTTCGTTTCAGCGCTTCTTGCAGGAAGGCCTGCGTGCTCGCCTCGCTGGCCTTCTTGCCTTCCAGGCTGACCAGGATCGCCACATCGTCCAGCAGGACACCAGCCCTCCAGCCCGCATCCGGGGCCACCCACGCCTTCTTGCCCAGCCCCGGCAAGCGCTTGAACCCCTTCACGAGGGACGGCTCCTCGTAGTACTTCGCAGCAACCACCGTGACGATGGCATCGGCCTCGTCGTTCTTGTCCGTCCACTGGCAGCCAGCCCCGCCCGCCGCGTTTTTTCCCGGGCCCACGCTGACGCCAAGGTAGGTCGATATCTCGGCCGGCGAGAACAGCTGGCACTGCGGGTTGGCCGCCGCGCTGCCCTTGGCGTCGCCGGTCAACGCGTCCTTCAGCTTTGCGGGCTCGGCCGCCTGGGCGCAGGCAGCGCAGGCCAACAGGGCCCACAGCAAGGGTGCGGCATTTCGCATCGTTTCCTCCACCAGTGCAGGTGCGCATTCTGCGCCCGGCCGTAGGCGGTGGGTCCGGCATGCCTCACTACACTATGGGGACCGGACGCTCCTGCAGAGCGAGCGACGATGACCGACGACGACGCAATCCACCCCCGCACGATCGGCCCATCGATGACCTTGTCGTCGGGCGGCGCCAAGCGCTTCCAGGTCGTGCACACCACGCGTTACCGGTACGCCAGGCCGGTGACGTTCAGCGAGCATCGCGTGATCTTCCGGCCCCGCGCCGGGCACGACATCCGCGTGCTCGATGAGTCCCTCACCGTGAACCTGCCGCATTCGGTGCGCTGGATCCAGGATGCGTTGTCCAATTCGGTGGCCTTCGTCACGCTCACCGGTGCCGGCACGCTGCTGGAGTTCGTCTGCCGCTTCACGATCGACCACCTGGGGGTGCGCAATGCCAGCCTGCCGCTGGAGCCGCGCGGCATGCGCCTGCCGCTGCAGCACACGCCGGACGAATGGGAAGACCTGCAGGCCACGATGCGCCCGCACACCGAAGACCCCGACGGCGTGCTCGCCGCCTGGGCCAACGCCTTCCTCGACCGCGGACGCGATACGCGCGAGGTGCTGGCGCGCATGATGGACGACATCCGGTGCCGGTTCACCTACCGGGCCCGTGAAGCCGAAGGCACGCAGTCGCCCCTGCAGACGCTGGAACTGAAGAGTGGCACCTGCCGCGACTTTGCCTGGCTGATGATCGAGGCCCTGCGCCGGCTCGGCGTCGCCTGCCGCTTCGTCTCGGGTTATCTGTACGACCCGGCACTCGACGCCGGCGCCGGGCCCGGGCTCACCGGTGCCGGTGCCACGCATGCCTGGCTGCACACCTACCTGCCGGGCGCGGGCTGGGTGCCCTATGACCCGACCAACCAGCTCACCGAAAGCCACAACCTGATCCGTGTCGCCTATGCGCGCCACCCGGCGCAGGCGATGCCGCTGGCCGGGTCCTGGTATGGAGCCAGTGGCGACTACCTGGGCATGGAGGTGGACGTTTCCGTACGTCGCCTCGCGCCCGCGGCTTGAAGCGCCGCTTCATATCTTCACAAGCTCTTCAGCCGCCGCGAGCGCGCACCGCCAGGCTCTGCATCGCGCGGCCGATCAGACCCTGCGTGTCGTACAGCGCCGATTCGGCCAGCCCGCTGCCGCCGGTGCCCAGCGCCGTGCGCGCGTCCAGCGCGATCCACTCACCCACCGGCCGGCGCAGCAGGTGCACCGTGAGATCCGAGTTGACGAAGCTGTGGGTGGCCAGGTCGAGCACGGCGCTGATGCCGTTGCCCGAATCGGCCGCCACCAGCACACGCTGGTACGGGCTGGGCGGCTCGCCTTCGAGCAGCGGGTGGTTGAGGCGGAACCAGATCGCGCAGGGGCCGCTGAACACGCCACCGCGTGCCGCACGCGCGCTGACCAGGTCCGAATAGCCGACATGGCGGCCGGCAAACGGAAACTGCACCAGGGGCGACTGTTCGGGCAAAGGCTCCAGGGTCGGCAAGGGGTGACCGGGCAGGCACTCGGGCAACACGAGGTCCACGTCGCGCTGAACCAGGGCCGTGAAGCGCGCCACGTCCTTGTCGCCGGCCATCAGGTGGGCCGAGAAGTGACCCGCGTTGCGGCCTACGTAGTCGGTCATCACTTCGATCAGCAGCTCGCCCACCGGCACCGGGCGCAACAGATTGGCCGTCAGGCGCGCGAGATGCGTCAGCCCGTGCGTGGCCGCGGCCTGCTCGATGGCACGGCAGACCAGTGCCGTCGGCGGGCCGGCATGCTGGTGTTCGGGCTGCCAGGGACCGCGCGTCAGGGCGCTGGCGCGAAAGCGGTGCGCGTCTATCGCGGTGAATGCGGCGGCGGGCAGATGGCGGTCGGTCATCGTGGATGCGGTGCAGTTGGGCCGGTCGGGTCGACGAAGCGGGCACGCTGGACGCTGCCGTTCCAGCCAGTTCGTGTCGTGAACGTCGATCGAGTATTGGCGCGGGTTGGCGGCGAGTCAATGGCGCAGCACGTTCCCAAAGAGTCGTGAACAAGGATGGCCTCTGACGGCTCGATACCCGGCGCAACGGGCCATGGAGTCACCAACAGGGGTTGGCTTGCGCGAGGCTTCCCCTGCGGGTGCGACAGCCATCGCCAACAAGGACGTCCCCGCGACGGATCACGGAGCGAACATGGCCTGAAGGGTCTGCAGCGTTGCGGCCAGCGTGACCGGCCGCAGGGCACCGAGACGCTTGACCAGACGTGCGCGATCCAGTGTTCGAACCTGATCCAGCATGATCAGGCCTTGCTTGCCTTGAAAGGTGAGTGCGATGCGGAAGCGCGCTGGTCGCGACCCCGTGGTCATCGGCGCCACGATCACGGTGCGCAAGTGCGCGTTCATGTCATCGGGCGAAATCACGACACAAGGCCTTGTCTTCTGGATCTCGCTGCCCACCGTCGGGTCGAGTTGGGCCAGCCAGATGTCACCTGCCTTCATCACCAGACCAGTTCGGTGTCGCCGTCGTTGGCGAACTCCGGCCAGACCAGCGCGTCATCCCGGTGCTCGGCGACCTTGCGCGCGTCGTCGGCCCAGCCTTCTCGTGGGTTGCGACGGATGGCGCGAATCTCGATGACGCCGTCGCGCACCTGCAGATCGGCCTTGGCTTCGAGCCCCACCTGAGCCAGGATGGGCTTGGGAATCAGCACACCCTGAGAGTTGCCCATCTTGCGGATCGCCACTTCCATGAACATGCTCCTGATGCGCAATGGAAGCACAATGGTAGCACGAACGGCAGCCGCTGGGTCCGCAGCTGCGGCAGGGAGCAGTCGCTCGGGTCGCTGACTTCCTCAACGGCAGCTGCCTGCCGCGGCTGGCTGCTTACGGTCCCGGCCATTAAGAGTCGATGACCAAGGTCAGGTCCGGGGCTGCCCATCCATCCCAGCAACCTCGAACACGCCGGCGGACGGCTACTGCCATCAGCCCGCACGGCCGACGGACAATTCGTGCACCAAGCGAGCCAAGTGGGCGAATGACCAATCAGCAGACCCGGAACAACCACTACGTCCCGCAGTGGTACCAGCGAGGCTTCCTCGCTCCTGGTCAGTCTCGCCTCTTTCATCTCAACCTGAACCCGGATCTCAAGACTCTGCCCGATGGCCGGCAAGTGCCGCGTACGGCGCTTCACGAATGGGGCACGAAGAGCTGCTTCGTCGAGTACGACCTGTACACCACGCATTTCGGTCCGATCGTCAACGACGAGGTGGAGAAGTACCTGTTTGGTTTCATCGATGACCGGGGGGCGAAAGCAGTCCGCGCCTTCGCGCTCGGGAACCACGCCGACGTGCACGAGTCGTTCCAGGACTTCTTCGAGCACATGGCAGCGCAGAAGCTGCGCACGCCCAAAGGGTTGGACTGGATTCGCTCGTGCTACGGGGCGCTGGGCCAGATCGACCTAATGGTGGAGATGCAAGCCCTGCGGCTGATGCACTGCACGATGTGGGCCGAGGGCGTCCGGGAAGTCGTCTCGGCAGCAGACTCGGACGTGAAGTTCATCGTGACGGACCACCCGGTGACGGTCTACAACGCGCAGATCAATCCCGCGTCCCCGGACTGCGCCTATCCGCTGGACCCGATGGTGTCATCGCTGGGCACGCAGACCGTTTTCGCGCTGGACGCCGACACCTGCCTGATCTTCACCCACCTCGAATACGCCAAGGAGCCAGACCGGCAAGACCTGACGAGGCTGCGCACGAACGCCAGGCATCTCGGCATGGGCATGACGCGAACGGACGCCTTCATCCGCGACCGTCGGCTGAGCCGCGACGAGGTGATCGCCATCAACCACCTCCTCAAGTCGCGCGCGAAGCGCTGCATTGCAGCCGCTAACAAGGACTGGCTCTACCCAGAGCGTCACTTCAGTGGCTCGTGGGCGCAGATCGCCAAGGTGCTGCTGCCCAAGGCCGACCTCTGGCGCTTTGGTGGTGAGATCTATGTCGGCTACAAGGACGGCAGTTCCGGGTACTGGGACGAGCATGGCCGCAGGTCCAAGGCCCACGAGTTCCTGACCCGCAAGTCGCCGCGCAAGAACATCGCAGCCAACGATTTCTGTGGCTGCGGCAGCGCCTACGCCTACAGGGATTGCTGTCAGCAGTTGCCAGCCGTCGAGCGACCGTCTTGGGAGGTCTACGGCCTGCGCGAGCGCAACCTAATGTTCTGCAATGCCATTCAGGGCATCCTGGGCCTCCATGACGGGACGTCCTGGGAGGACGTGCGCCGCACCCTGGGCGACGATCAGGTCCGGCGCATCCACGAAGCCTTCGCCGCCCTGTGGCCCGAGGACACGGACCTGGCCGCACTGTTGCCGCGGCCCAATCCCAAGAAGCTGCGCTCGGTCTACAACGGCATCGCCGATCCGAGAACGATCGAGGCGACGGTGCTGGGCTGGCTTCCTTATGTCGACGAGATCGTGCTCGTGAACCCGTTCTTCCTGGGCACGCGCATGAAGCCCGAGTTCAGCCCCATCGACTCGCCGGTCGGCCACAAGATGCAGACGCTCAAGAACGTCCTGCTGCTGCTCAAGCTGGAACCGTTCATCCGCGCCGGCCTCGTTCATCTCGTGCCCGACCCCGGGGAGGTAAGTGCCGCGCTGGGTCAGCATGTCCGCGAGGTGTTGACCCATCGCACGGCGGGCTGGAAGCCGCCTAAGGGCGGGCTGAACCGCCTGTTGAAGCTCGGGAAAGACGAACACCGCCGGTTCATCTGGATGCTGCCCGAGGCCTCACAGCGGCACTACATCTCTAAGCACATGCCAGAGGCCGACGCCGCGATGGTCGATCAGGTCATCGCCTACTTCAAACGCCAGGCCGAGGTTGACCCGTATACGTTGCTGCAGCCGCTTCCCGTGGGAGACGCCGGCGCGCAGTTCCAGATCTATAAAGGCCTGAACCTGGAGTCGGCGATGTACCTGGCAACGTTGACCGGCTCGGTCATCCACGTCGACACCGACGCCCACTGGGAACAGCTCCTGATGGACGCGCAACCCGCTGGCGCGCCGTCGCAGCAGACCTGGGCGCCCGTGCAACAAGCCCTGGCCGAGATCACGTTCCCGGTGGACCTCGATCCGCGCCGGGTGGCCGAACGGCTGTCCACCGGCGACTGTCCGCCCATCCGCACGCTGCTGCGGCGCCTGGCTCATTCGGTCTCTGTGCCGGGCACCGGCTCAACTTCCAATGAGTTGGCCAAGCAGGTGCGCCAAGCGCGCGGCAAGATCGAGCGCAAGGCGACAGCCGCAGACGACAACAATGTTCTCAAAGCTCGCCTGGAGCTGCATGTGCCGCCGGCAGGCTTCTTCCGCCACGAGGTGCAGCGGCTGCTTGTGATGTTTGCCGGAGCGACTCGGCCCCGGTCGGTCCCGTATGCGCTGCGGCTCGTGTTCGATGAACCGGAGGCAGACGACGCGGACGCCTCGCAGCCAAGCGATGCCGACGCCAGGGCGGGCAGTACATAACTGCGCGGGGCAACCAGCGCGCGGGATGATCGGCGATGCGCTATCCCCGCTTCGCACTTGCTCGTATGACCGCCTTGCGGAGGAGGAAACAAGCAACCGAAATTCCGCTTGGGGTCGTGCACGGCCGCCCACCCGCCTCGACCCTCCGGGCGTGCTTCAAGAGTCATTCCGGTTCGCCCGGGTCTCGATCACCGCCTGGTAGTCCAGGTCGCGGATGTCCTGCAGCATCCGGTCGATGTCGGCGGTGGGGACGCGCAGGATGCGCAGCGCCGTTGCCCCCAGGCGCAGGCTGGATTCGATGGCCTCCGGATAGGCATGCATGGCACCGGCTTCGATGAGGGCGGAACTCGTCACGAGGTCGCGCGCGCGGGCGATCACCGGCACCTGCGGGCAATGCTGGCGCAACGCCGCCACGGCGCGCAACGCGACGGTATGGCTGTCGACGGTGATCACGGCCAGCCCGATACGTTCCGCGCGGGCCGCGGCCAGCAGTTCCAAATCGGTGATGTCGCCGTACCGCACGTCATGCCCGTCGGCAAGCCCTTGCTGCACGCGCTTCGGGTCGGTGTCGAAGGCGACGAAGTCGACGCCGCTGGACTTCAGCAGCACGGCGATGGTGTGTCCGACACGCCCGTAGCCCCCGATCAGGACCTGCGGCTCCGGCAGGCCGGCGATACGTTCCGCCACCCCGGGAACTTCGTCAGCGGAAGGTGCCAGCCGGACGGCGATGGCCCGGTTGCCGCGGATCAGCAGCACGCCCGCGATCATCGAGAACAGGACGGCCATCAGCACGGTCTGGCCAAGCTCCTGCGGGACCACCCGGGACTGAAGCGCGATGGCGAGCAGCGCGAAGCCGAACTCCCCGCCCACGGCCAGCACCAGCGCCGTGCGCCAGGACACCAGCGCGTCCATGCCGCTGCGGCGCACGATCAGCATGACGACGGCGATCTTGCTGAGCAGCAGCAGCAGTGCACCCAGCAGCGCCCAGTGCCAGATGCGCAATAGGGCTGCCGGATCTATCAGCATGCCGATGCCGACGAAGAACAGCCCGAGCAGCACGTCGCGGAAGGGGCGGATGCTGGATTCGACCTGGTGACGGAACTCGGTCTCGCCGAGCATCATGCCCGCCAGGAAGGCGCCGAACGCCAGCGACAGGCCCAGGCTGTTGCTCGTCCAGGCGGCCGCCAGCACCACCAGCAGGACCGTGAGCGTGAACAGCTCTGCCGAGCGCCGCTCGGCGACACGGTGGAACAGCGGGCGCATGGCCCAGCGCACGGCGTAGAAGATCAGCCCGAAGGCCAGCACGGCCTTGGTCAGCGCCCAGCCGACTTCAGCCGCGAGCAGATGGACCTGGGTGCTCGCGCCCAGTACGGGGATCAGGATCAGGAAGGGCACGGCGGTGACGTCCTGGAAGACCGAAATGGCCAGACCGAGCCGGCCATGCGGGGCCGCCTCCTCACCCTGTTCGGCCAGCTGCCGGCCGATGATGGTGGACGACGACTGCGCAAACACCGCACCGATGACGAAGGCCACCGCCGCATCCAGGCCGGCCAGCCACAGCAGGCCGGTCACGAGTGCGGTGGTCAGTACCACCTGAGCCGTGCCCAGGCCGAGGATCTGGTGCCGCATCGCGTGCAGCTGCGGCAGCGAGTAGTTCAGCCCGATCGAGAACAGCAGGAACACCACGCCGAACTCGGCCAGGATCTTGAACTCTGCGACGTACACCGTCGGCCCTGCGGTGTGCGGGCCCAGGATCAGCCCGACCAGCAGGTAACCCAGGCTCGACGGGATGTGCAGGCGCTGGAAGGTGACCATCACCAGCACGCTCACAGCCAGCAGCAGGACGATTTGAGCCAGATGATCCATGCGACCCGTCCACGTCGGGGTGGACCTCCTCGGGGCCGGCGGCGAGCGGGACGGTTCGCCGGCAGGCACCCGTCCCATTGTGTGCGGAGCGTGGTGCCTGGTGCGCGGCGGCGGCTGGCCACCGGGCATCCGACCGGCCCGGCGTTTGCTAGCGCCTGGGCATGATCACCCGATCGCCGAGTTCACGGCCAGCGCCGTCAACCTGCGTGCCCACTGTCGATGCCTTCGAGGCGGCCGTGCGCAGGCACGATGAGCGGCTGGCCGCGCTGGGCCTCACGGTGTGGGTCGGATCGGAGCCCACCTTCACCGACCGCCACGCGCAAACGCCGGAGTGGATCAGCCAGGCCTTGGGCGGCGACAAGGAAGAGCGCGCGCTGGCCGTGACGGCGGCGCTCGTTCGTCGTTTCCCGGGGGCCGTGGTGCTGCGCAGCGTGGGCCGGCAGTACCCGGGCGAAGAACGCCCGCGCTGGAGCCTGGGGCTTTACCGCCGCCGCGATGGCCAGCCCCTGTGGG